>JBCBXA010000002.1:0-95169 GCA_039816825.1 Pseudomonadota bacterium
TTCGGCAATCGCCCGGTCGTTCTCCGCATATGGGAACCGCAAAATCTGAGCTTTCTCACCGAAGCGCTCAACCGCCTGGCTTTCCGTCAAGCCAACATGGCTGAGTTCAGGTTGTGTGTAGGTTGCCCAGGGTATGATCTCGGTATTCTCTTTGGCACCAAGGCGGAAGAGGATGTTCCGGATGGCAATCCCTGCGTGATAGCCGGCCATGTGAGTGAATTGCAGCGAGCCCGCGACGTCACCCACGGCCAGAACGCGCTTGTTGGATGTGAACAGCTTCTTGTTAACCTTGATGCCGCGGCGGTCATATTCAATACCGGCAGCCTCAAGCCCCAAGCCGTTGACGTTGGGCGCGCGCCCCGTGGCCACAAGAACGTGGCTTCCATCAAAGGCGACCTCTTCGCCGTCGATTTCAGCGATGACTTTGACTCCGGTCTTCCCACGCTTTTCAACGCGGGCAACTTTTGCGCCTTCGCGAATGTCGATGCCCTCGGCCTGCAGCCGCTCCACCAGCAAGGCCACCAGCTCGGGATCGTCCTTGCCGAACACTTTCAGCCCTTCGATCACGGTGACCTCGGAGCCAAGGCGACGGTGCGCTTGTGCCATTTCCATACCGATGGGGCCGCCACCGATGACGATCAGATGTTTGGGCAGGCGCGTCAGCTCCCAAAGACTCTCATTGGTCAGATAGTCGACATCGCCGAGACCTGGGATCGGAGGAACAAAGGCGCTTGATCCAGTTGCGATGACGAAGCGGCGGGCTTTGATTTCATAATTACCGGCGCGGACCGTCTTGGCGTCGATGAACTCGCCGGCTTCCTCAATGACGTTCACCCCCAGAGACGTGAAGCGCTCGACGGAATCATTGGGCGCGATCGTTGCGATGACGTCGTGGATGTGATGGTGAACGGCTTTGTAGTCGACCTGGGGCTCATAGATATTGACGCCGTATTTGTACGCGTCTCGGGCCGATTGTGCGTGCTTGCCGGCTGCGATGATCGCCTTGGACGGAACGCAGCCATAGTTGAGGCAATCGCCGCCCATCTTACCCTTCTCGAGAAGAACGACATCGACCCCAAAGGCTGCCGCTGCCGCGGCGACGGACAGGCCGCCTGAGCCGCCGCCAATGACACAAATGTCTGGTGTGAGAGTGGTGGTCATAGGTCTTCTCCGGGAACGGGCCGCTCAAAGCAGCCCCATATGTGCGGTTCTTATGGATGAGTTTCAGGGAGCGCCCAAGCTTTGGGCGCATATGAGAGAAATGAACGTGCTCTGAATTCTAGCTGTTGCGAGGCTTGCGGATACGCTTCCAGACGATAGGGATGATCGACGCCAGCGCCAGAGCGCCCAGGCCCAGAGCCACCGCCCGAACCACGCCGCCTCCATCGGCCCCGACTGCAGAACCAACCTGCTGACCAATGAAGGCATAAGCATAGGTGCCTGGAATGATGCCGAGGAAAGTGGCCAGCACGTAGCGCTTCAAATCCATGCCGAAGAGCGCGGGCGCAATGTTGGTGATCCAGAACGGCACCACGGGCGCAATGCGCAGCGTCAGAAGATAGTTGAAAGCATCAGCCTGAAAGCCGTCGCGCAGTTTGGACAGGCGCTTGCCGGCTTTTTGCTCCAGCGTGTCACCCAACGCGCCTCTGGCGATGAGAAAGATGACCGCTGCACCAGCGGTTGCAGCAAACACCGTAAACGTACCGCCCCAGAACCAGCCAAAGATCGCCCCGCCTGCCAGCGTCAGAAAGGAGGCACCAGGGAACGAAACCGAGACAGCGACAGCATAGACAAAGAAGTAGATGACCGCCGCCAGCACAAAGTTCTGAGCGACGTAGCCGTCGATGGCCGCCTTGTTCTCCTGAAGGGCTTCAAGAGAGAAGTAGTCCGTAAGACCAGTTCCATAAGCTGTACCGAGCAGAGCCAGAACCACGGCCACTGGGAGGAGGCGTTGCCAAAGGGGTTTGGGAGCACTTGTTGCTTCATTCATTGTTATGGCTCCGTTTGGCGATGCGATGGTCATGGGTCTGGCTCTTGGCTGCTCGGTTTCGCTTAGACGGAACGGGTTACCATTCCGTGGAGCGGTGATTGCGCGTCTTGCCGTTCACGAACAACCGACAAGCCCGTGAGCTCAGCGCCTAGTGAAAGTCTGGTCGCGCCACCTCACGCGTCTGTGAACGGGCCGCAAGACTGCGGTGGCTGTTTGACTTGCACCGTGCCTGCTTCTAAAAGCCCGCAGTCGCGCAGCGTTGCTGTGTGGAAGATTACCGAAACCAATGATGGAGAGGCCGGCGACGGCTTTGAAAGGGTGGCCAGCACGTCTGGCATAGCATCCGACACCATGAACAAGAGGACGCGCCCCTTGGCGCGTAGAACCCAATGGGTACCAAACGTACTTTCCAGCCTTCCAAGCTGGTCCGCGCACGCCGCCACGGCTTCCGCGCTCGTCTCGCCACCAAGAGTGGTCGCAAAGTTCTCGCAGCTCGCCGCGCTCGCGGTCGCAAGCGCCTGTCAGCGTAAGGCAGACCGTAATCTCAAATGCCGACGTGCTGCCGCACGGCAGCTCAGTTTCCAAACCCTTGCCGTTTGAAACCCTGAAGAAGCGCGACGATTTCGTTGCGCTTCGCAAGGGTGGTCGTGCCAGCTGTGATCTCTTCACGGTTCAGGCTCGAAAGCGCGCCATCGATGACGCCCTTGCACCACGTATCGGCTTCACGGTGACAAAAAAGGTTGGGAATGCGGTGACGCGAAACCGCATCAAGCGGCGTTTGCGCGCTGCCACTGGTATCTGCAACGCACACGGCGTATTTGAGCCCGGTACGGACTATGCCGTCATCGCCCGCATAGAAGCGAAAAGCGCTTCCTTCGGCGATCTGATCGAAAAACTGGACCGCGCAGCTCGCAAAGCTACGCTGCCCAAATCAAAACGCAGCCGACCCGCCAGCGGGTCCCGCAACGCAAGGCAAACGGACACATCCGACCATGCATGAGCCGCCAAAGACCAACCCACGCAATGTGATTGCCGCCATGGTGCTCTCCATGGCCGTGCTTATCGGCTGGCAGGTTATCTTCATCCAGCCGCAGCTCGAGGCCGAGCAGGCAGCGCGTATTGCAGCCGAAGAACAGGCGCTGGCCGATGCGGCCAACGGTGTTGATCCCGCCGCAGCGACGGGCATCGCGCCCTCAGCCACCACCGGCGAAACATCCGCTCTGGATGGCCCGCTCACTCTTGGGGACGCCGTTGCGCCTTTCGACCGGGAAGCATCGCTGGCGGCGGGCGAGCGCGTGGCTATCGATACGTCCAGCCTGCGCGGATCCATCAATTTGCGCGGCGCCAAGGTCGATGACCTGCTGCTCAAAAACTACAATGTCACCGTCGATCCAGACAGTGACAACGTCTTTCTCCTGCACCCGCGCGGTACGGAAGACCCCTATTTCGCCGAGTTCGGCTATGTGGGCGCGGGCCTGACTGATCTGCCGGGGCCGGACACTGTTTGGGAACTGGCCGACGGCGACGTCCTGTCAGCAGGAAGACCCATCACCCTGTCTTACACCTCACCCCAGGGTATCGAGTTCGAGCGTCAGATTGCCATTGATGACGACTATCTTCTGACCTTCACGGACCGTGTGGTGAACGGATCCAGCGATGCCGTGAGCCTTCAGTCCTATGGCCGCATCTCCCGCGATGGCGTGCCGGAGACCGAAGGCATCTTCATCCTGCACGAAGGCCCGCTGGGCATGTTCGGCGAAGAGGGCTTTGTAACGGCTGACTATGGTGACTTCTCTGATGACCCACTCGTCACCAGCCAAGCACCCGTCACTGATGGCTGGCTTGGCATCACCGACAAATATTGGGGCACGGCGCTGCTCCCGTCGGTGGGCACCGAATTCACGCCCTCCTTCGGCTACTTCACGCAGGGCGGCCCGCGCTTCCAGACAGACTATCTGACATCTGCCCAGGTTTTGGCCTCAGGAGCCAGCATGGAAGTGGAAGCCAGCCTTTTTGCCGGCGCCAAAGTCACATCAATCATTGACCGCTACGATGCCGAACTGGGCGTCAAAAGCTTCGATCTGATGATCGACTGGGGCTGGTTCTACTTCATCACCAAACCGCTCTTCAAAATGATCAGCTGGTTCAACGCGCTCGTGGGCAACTTCGGCGTGGCGATTCTGCTCTCAACGCTCGTCATCAAAGCGGCACTCTTCTGGTTCGCCAACAAATCCTACGCTTCCATGGCGCGCATGAAGGTCGTCCAGCCGAAGCTGCTGGAGATCCGCGAAACTTATAAAGACGACAAGATGGCCCAGCAGCAGGCTATGATGCAGCTCTATAAGGATGAGAAGATCAATCCGGCAGCGGGCTGCTGGCCGGTCCTGATCCAGATTCCGGTGTTCTTCGCGCTCTACAAGGTGCTCTACATCACCATTGAGATGCGGCACGCGCCATTCTTCGGCTGGATCAACGACCTGTCGGTTCCGGACCCAACCTCGATCTTCAACCTGTTTGGCCTGTTGCCGTTTGAAGTCGGAGGCTTCCTGCTGGTGGGTATTTGGCCGATCCTTATGGGTATCACCATGTTCCTGCAGATGCGCATGAACCCGACGCCGCCCGATCCAACCCAGAAGATGATCTTCGACTGGATGCCGCTCATCTTCACTTTCATGCTGGCAACTTTCCCGGCAGGCCTCGTGATTTACTGGACCTGGAACAACTTCCTGTCGATCCTGCAGCAGGGCATCATCATGCGCCGGCATGGCGCTAAGATTGAGCTGTTCGACAATCTCAGAGGCATGTTCAGCCGCAAGCCTAAAGAGGATCCGGCGGAGTGAGTCTCTCACCACTCGAGGAACGATATGGCGCCGCTCTGGAAACAGGGCGGCGTTTGTTTGCACGGCCTTGGGTGTTTGTTCTCGGCGTGCCGTCCATGAAGTTCCTACCCGATGAGGGCCCGCTGGAGATCGCCTTTGCTGGCCGCTCCAATGTTGGCAAATCGTCCCTCATCAACGCGCTGCTCAATCAAAAGGGCCTGGCACGCACGTCCAACACGCCGGGGCGAACACAGGAACTGAACTATTTCATTCCCGAGGCGCAGCAGGGCGAGGAAGAAGGCCAACAAGCGCCCATGGCGCTGGTGGATATGCCCGGCTACGGTTTTGCCAAGGCACCCAAGTCTCAGGTGGAGGCCTGGACCAAACTCATATTCTCATATTTGCGCGGGCGCTCGACCCTGCGCCGGGTTTATGTCCTCATCGACAGTCGCCACGGCATCAAGACGAATGATGAGGAAGTCATGGCCATGCTCGATGAAGCGGCGGTGAGCTACCAGATCGTGCTCACCAAGGCCGATAAGCCGAAGAAGAGCGAACTGGATAAGACCGTTTCGCGCACAAAAGAGGCCATCGCCAAACGCCCCGCCGCCTTCCCGGAAGTTCTCCTGACCTCGTCGGAGAAGGGCGACGGGCTTTCAGCCCTGCGCGCGGCGATAGCTGAAGCGGTGCAATAGGAGAGGCCGCAGGCTCTGCAACCCCTCCAAAGTGACCCTTATCGGCTAGCGACCAGCGGCGTGATGTTGCGCACGGTCACCCGGCGGTTGGCCTGATTGGCGTCCTGGGTGTTCACCTTCAGGAACCGTTCTCCATAGCCCTGAGTGATCAGGTTCTCAGCGGGAATGCCATAGGCACTGATCAGGATCCGGGCCACCGTTTCGGCTCGACGATCCGACAGGTCGAGATTGGACAGATCACTGCCCACAGCATCGGTATGTCCCTCTACGAGGAACAATGTCGTTGGCTCATCCCGCAATTCCTGCGCCATCGCATTGGCAAGGAAACCAAGTTTGCGAACCTCTGCTTCACGCACAGCGAAACTGCCGGACGCGAACTGGACGTTGGACAAGTCGATGCGCCGAACGAGATCGCGGACCTCCTGGTTCTGGCGCACCGTTTGCAGGTCAAAGCTGCGTTCCAACCCACGAATGCGCTCCTGCTCCAAAGCGCGCGCCAGCTCTTCCTGGCGGGCGGCCTCCGCTTCCACAATGATCTCGCTCAGCGGTTTGCGCTCAATGGTTTCCGGCAGTTGGAGAAACCGTTCCTGCGGAGCCAGATCGGCAAAGGCGCGATTGTCGATCAAGACCACTTCCTGTCCATCGGGCCAAATGCGGCTGCGATAGATGATCTCGCCCGTGTCGCGGTCCCGATCCGTGATGACTGAACTGCCGTTCTGGCGGAAAACAGTCTCGCGAATGACACCATTGTCGAGGTTCTGCGTTTCGACACGAGCGCCATCATCGCGCAAAAGGGCATTCTCATCGCGCTGAACGACGATTTCACCATTGCGCTCAATGTAGAGGCGGTCTCCCTCGTCAGCCACCACGCGGCCTCCACCGAGTGTTTCGTTCAGAATCGCTCCAACAGCGACGCCCGCAAGGCCAGCGCCCAGAAGCTTGGCGCGTTCAGCCCTGGCGTTCTCGCGGCGCTGCGCTTCGGCTTGCTCAAGCGCTTGCAACTGCTCTGCACTGGCCTGGTCGGAAACGACAGCGGTTGGGGTTTCGGTCGCTTGCTGCACGGCCGCTTCCTGGGTTGCCGGAGCGACCGGTGCCGGAGCAGGAGCTCCTGACGCAGCAACTTCGCCCGCACTGGTCTCGACCGCAGGGTTCCGGGCTTCAGCAGATGCTGGCGCGGATCGAGCAGCCGGAGCCACAAGCCCGCTTTCCGCTGCCGCATCGAGTTGAGCCGGCTCAGCTGAATTGTCGGCCCCAGTGGCCGTGACAGTGTCTTCTTGGGTGGTGGGCTGATCTACCGAACGGTCCTGCGCCTGCTCCAAAGGCGCGGCTTCCTGTGCGTTGGTTCCGTCCACTGATCCACCGGCATCTTCAGCAGCCACCTCACCTGCAGCCGCATCGGCGGCCGGCTGTTCGGTGGCACCGGTGCCATCGTTCAAGGGTTCCGCCACAATTTCCTGCTGCGGCTGCTCGGTTGTGTCGGTGCTGGTCGTTTGCGGGACGTCAGCCTCGAGCAAATTGTCCGGTGCCGCAGCGGCCTCCGCGGTTTCGTCCTCCAGATTCTCCAGTTGCGTGCGGAGCGTTGCTATCTGCTCCACAAGGGGTGCTGTCTCACCACCATCGGCCCGCAACTGTGCCAGTTGCGCTTCAAATTCGGCAATCAGTGCCCGCAGACCATCGGGTGTGTTGGCGGATGGCGATGGCGATTCAGATGCCGCCTGCGGCGGAGCTTCGCTCGTTTCCTGCGCCGATGCGGGTTGAGCGGCCAACAGCACGGGCAGCCCGAATGCAGCCGACAAAAGCGCTTTTCGA
This sequence comes from Pseudomonadota bacterium, assembly GCA_039816825.1. Classification (GTDB taxonomy): domain Bacteria; phylum Pseudomonadota; class Alphaproteobacteria; order Rhizobiales; family Rhizobiaceae; genus JBCBXA01. The sequence continues at coordinate 7,314 of JBCBXA010000002.1, forward strand.
AAGCGGGTAAGAAGGGGTTGAGGGTTCATATCAGGCCTCATCTTTGAAGGACTGCAGAACAGCCCTTTGGGGGTTTTGATTGAAACGCACGGATCGAGCCAAAGTTCACTCCGCACCGGAACGAACGCCGCGCTCCCAAGACAGCAGCGCCAAACGGCAAAAATATGCTGGATCGCCGCCTCCCATCTTCCGCTATGCGCGAAAAGTGTTTGGGCCTATTGGTTGCCCAAGTGCATTCGGGGACCACGAGACGATATGAGCGAAGAGATAGAAGAGCAGGCACGGGCAGAACGGCGGGCCGAAACCATTTCACGTGCCCTGCCCTATATGCAGCGGTATGACGACCAGAACGTCGTCATCAAGTTCGGCGGCAATGCGATGGTGGACGATACGCTTTTCAAGGCTTTTGCCGAAGATGTCACCATGCTCGCGCAGTCCGGCGTGAACCCGGTCGTCGTCCATGGCGGTGGGCCGCAGATCGGCAAGATGCTGGATCAGTTGGGCATCGTCAGCGAGTTTCGCGATGGCCTGCGCGTCACCACCCGTGAGACGGTTCAGGTGGTGGAGATGGTCCTGGCCGGCTCCATCAACAAGACAATCGTTGCCTCCATCACCGAGCAGGGGGGCTATGCCGTGGGCCTTTGCGGCAAGGATGGCGGGATGGTGACGGCGGAGAAGATGCGCCGCACCAGCCGCGACCCCGGCTCCAACATCGAGCAAATCATTGATCTGGGGTTCGTTGGTCAGCCCTCCCGTGTGGACACATCGCTTCTGCACATGCTGGCGGCGCAACAGATCATCCCGGTGGTCGCGCCCGTTGCGGCGGGCCATGATGGCGAGACCTACAACATCAACGCCGACACTTTTGCCGGAGCACTCGCAGGCGCTTACGATGCCAAACGGCTGCTGTTTCTCACCGATGTGCCGGGGGTGCTGAATGGCGACAAGCAGCTGATCAAGCAGTTGACCGTCACCGAAGCTCGGAAGTTGATCAAGGACGGGACCATTTCCGGCGGCATGATTCCGAAGGTTGAGACCTGCATTGAGGCAGTCGAAATGGGCGTGGAGGGCGTGGTGATCGTCAACGGCACCGTGCCCCACGCAGTGCTGCTGGAGCTTTTCACGGAACATGGCGCGGGCACGCTGATCGTCCCCGACGACCACACGGAAGACTGAGAGGAAAGACTATGAAGCTTTACGGCAGCCCCACCTCCCCCTTTGTGCGCAAGGTCAAAGTCTGGGCCCTGGAGTTGGGCATTGACCTACCTATGGAATCGACGGCCGTTACGCCGGCAGAAGTGAACGAAGCCTACCGCAAGAAGAACCCGCTGGTGCAGGTGCCGGCCCTGGAGCTCGACGACGGTTTCGTGCTGTCCGACAGCAACATCATTTGCGATCATCTGGCGCGCCATGCGCGGGTGGATATCTTCCCGCGCGAAGGGCTTTCCCGCGACGAAGCTCTCCAAACCTATGCTCTTGCCAATGGTGCCACTGAGGCGCTGGTGCAGTGCGCCTATGAGACCATTCGTCGACCAGCTGAGCTGAAGTGGGACGCCTATCTGACGGGCCGTTTTGCCAAGGTGGAAAGCGCGCTTGATGTGCTGGCCCAAGGCGATGCGGCGCTTTTCGAAGTGGGCGAGGCCCTGACTTACAACCAGATCGTCCTGATCTGCCTGATCGGCTATGCGGATCATCGCTTCCCGGAGATCAATGCGACCCAGCGGGCGGAGCTAAACGCGTTTGCAACGGCTCTTGCAGATCGTCCGTCAGTCGCAGAGACCATGCCGGTCTAGTTGAGCAGCAGTGCGCAAATCCCAAGGACGATCAGCACGACACCAGCGACTTCGATCCGGTTGATGCGTTCGCGGAAGATGAAAATACTCGTGGCGTAGGTGAAGATCATCTCGATCTGCGCCACGACCTTCACCAGCGCCGCCTGCTGGAGCGTGAAGGCGCTGAACCATCCGAAAGTGGCCGTAGCGCCCACGAGCCCGACAAGGGCAGCCGGTTTCCAGACCTTGACGATTTTCCCGAACTGGTCGGGCTCTCGGAGAGCCATATAGATCAGCATCACCGCGGTCTGGATGGTGATGGCAACCAGAAGCGTGGTGACGGCTGCAACGAAAAAATGTGGTGTGTAGAGGCTCGTGGACGCCGCTCGATAGCCCATGGCAGAGACGCCGAAGAACGTTCCAGACGCCAGACCGATGAGGGCGGGTCGTGTGCCAAGGGACGTGATGAAGGACCGGAGTGTTATGTGCTCACCTTCCTTGGGCCGGGCGATGGAGATCAGCATCACACCAAGAACGGTCACCAGCACGGCAACAACACCTATCGGGGGCAGAACTTCGCCAACGAAGATCAATGCAAAGAGTGCCGCAAACACCGGCTCCGTCCGCGAATAAGCCGTGCCCACCGTGAAGTTGCGCCAGGCAAACATGGCGACCAGGCAAGCCTGCGCGGTGATCTGCGCCAAGGCGGCGACAAGGACCCATATACCAAAAGAGATGTTGAGATCAGGAAGCGTGTACCCGCCCCACCAGAAAACGAGGGCTGCGTAGAACGCGGCGACCGGCAAGCCAAAGCCGAAGCGGACAAAGGTCGCACCCGTGGTTCCGATCTTTCCCTTCAGGTGCTTCTGGAAAGAGGATCGGATGTTCTGCAGGAACGCAGCGCCGATCGTTATCGCAATCCAGACTTCCAACTCTAAATGTACCCCCAACCCATCATCCCACTGCGGACGGCGCCTGAAACGGCGCTGGCCTCATGCACAAGCCACAGTTAGACAGGCCTCATGTCGAACACTTTCACAGATTCCGCCAGCCCGAATCCGCCGCAATCGGATGCCACCCCGGCAGCATATACTGCCATGCACCCGGACTTCGCCCATGTGGACACCTGGATTTTCGACCTCGACAACACGCTCTACCCACGCTCGTGCGATCTGTTTGCACAGATCGATGTGAAGATGACGCAATTCGTGGCCGGCGTGCTGGAGACTGATGATCTGGTGGCTGCCCGCCATCTGCAGAAACAGTTGTTCAAGGATTACGGAACCACCCTCAATGGGCTGGTGAAGCATCACGGCATCGAGCCCGTCGCCTTTCTCGATTACGTCCACGATATCGATTACTCGCCCGTTCCCACCGACACGGGCCTGAACGAAATTCTGGAACGCCTGCCCGGGCGCAAGCTGGTGCACACCAATGGTGATGTTCCCCATGCCATGCGCACCATGGAGCGATTGGGTATCGCAAACCTGTTTGAAGGCGTCTTCGACGTTGTGGCTGCCAACTACGAGCCAAAGCCACAAGCCAGCAACTACGCCAAGTTCTGGAGCGATTTTGACGTCAGCCCCTCGAGTTCGGTGATGTTTGAGGACATGGCTCGCAATCTTGAAGTCCCGAAAGCCAACGGCATGACAACCGTTCTTGTGAAAGCGGATGCGCCGCATCTCGGCGAAGCGTGGGAGCATGACGGCCATGAAGAGCCATACATCGACCATGCAACACGTGACCTGCCGGACTTCCTTGCATCGCTGACAACACCCACGACAAGGCCGGCACGCGGCTAGCCGATGCGCTCCCTCTTCGGCCTTGCGCTGACCCAGCTGAATGCGGCTCTCTTCGGGATCGCCATGCTGGCGCTCATCGTTGGCACCTTCACACTCTACCCTTCGGATGCGGCTCTGCCGCGCTACGATTTTCTTTTCATCTGCGCGGTTCTTATCCAGGTCGCCATGATCGGCTTCCGGCTTGAGACGTGGTCAGAGGCGAAGGTCATTCTTGCGTTCCACATTGCCGGCACAGTGATGGAACTGTTCAAAACCTCCATCGGATCATGGGCCTATCCCGAAGCCAACTTCATTCGGATCGCCGGTGTGCCTTTGTTCTCGGGCTTCATGTACGCGTCCGTCGGCAGCTACATCGCCCGGTCATGGCGGCTGCACGACTTCAGGTTTGAGCACTACCCACCATTGGGGCTGACGATTGCTCTTGGCTTGCTGGCCTACATCAACTTCTTCGCCCACCACTATGTCTGGGACATGCGCTGGGTGCTGATGGCCGCCACGCTTGTGCTCTTCGGCCTGACGTGGCTCGACTTCAAGCCGAGCCAACACGGCGGGACGCGCTGGCGCGTGCCACTGCTCGTGCCCTTCCTGTTTCTGGCAGCCTTGATCTATGCGGCGGAGAACATCGCCACTTTCGGGCGGGCCTGGGTCTACCCCAATCAGGTGGATGGCTGGCAGATGGTGAGCCCGTCCAAATTCGGATCGTGGTTTCTGCTGATGCTCGTATCTTGGGTGCTGGTGAGCGCCGTTCGGCGCACCACCCTGGCAGGCCTCAAATCGAATAGAAGCGCTTAACAGATGCCCATGCGTCCTCGGCAGTATCAACCTTCTCGATCAGATCCAGATCACCGGGGGAGATCGTCCCCTGCCGTGCCAGCTCCTCGAAATCCACGATCTTCGACCAGAAATCCGAGCCGAACAGGAGCACAGGCACACGCTCCATGCGCTTGGTCTGAACGAGGGTCAGCGTTTCAAACAGCTCGTCCAGCGTCCCGAACCCACCAGGGAAAACCGAGACCACTTTCGCGCGCATGAGAAAGTGCATCTTGCGGATCGCAAAGTAATGGAAGTTGAGGCTGAGCTCAGGCGTCACATAGGGGTTGGGTGCCTGCTCATGGGGCAGGACGATGTTGAGGGCGAGATTGCGCGCTCCAGCGTCCAGCGCCCCACGGCTGCCAGCCTCCATGACACCGGGGCCGCCGCCAGTGGTCACCACCATCTCGCGGCCGCCAGTGGTGAGGGAATATTCAGATGCCAGCCGCGCAAACTTGCGGGCCGCATCGTAGTAGACAGCGTTGGCCTCAAGGTTTTTTCGGGCTTCATCGGTTTTGGCTGCCCATGCCTCCCCGCCCGGCTCGGGAATGCGCGCTCCACCGAACAGCACACAGGTGCTCTCGACATTCTGCTCATCCAAGATCATTTCCGGCTTCAGCAGCTCGAGTTGAAGACGCACGGGGCGCAGCTCTTCGCGTGTCAGAAAATCCCTGTCATCGAAAGCCAGCCTGTAGGCGGGATGCTCGGTTTGCGGGGTCGAGGGCACCTCGTGGGAGAGCTGTACGTCTGTCTGTGACGAGCGAAGGGTGCGGCGCCTGCGGTCGGCTCCGATCCTGCGATCTGTTTGATTGGTGGACATGGGCTTCCCCGGCACTTCGTGGACTTCATCGGGCCGTTTGACCCTTTCGAGCTCATCGCATAGCTAGAGCCCCAAACGCCGTCCACCTTTTACAGGCCGGACACTACCTTATCGGAGCCCCCTATGAGTGCTGACCTTCAAGCCACCATCGAAGCTGCCTTTGATGCGCGCGACACCATCTCCACTTCGACGCAGGGAGAAGTGCGGGACGCGGTGAATGAGGCGCTGCACCTGCTCGATAGCGGCAAGGCCCGCGTCGCCGAGCGTGGCGACGACGGCACCTGGACTGTGAACCAGTGGCTCAAGCAGGCGGTTCTGCTTTCCTTTCGGCTCAACGATATGGAAATCGTCGAGGGTGGTTCCGGCGGCGCAACATGGTGGGACAAGGTGCCATCCAAGTTTGCTGGCTGGGGCGAGAACCGGTTCCGCGATGCCGGCTTCCGCGCTGTGCCGGGCTCCATCGTGCGGCAGGGATCGTTCATCGGCAAAAACGTCGTGCTGATGCCATCATTCGTGAACCTGGGTGCCTATGTGGACGAGGGGTCCATGGTGGACGGCTGGGCAACGGTGGGCTCCTGCGCCCAGATCGGCAAAAATGTTCACCTGTCCGGTGGTGTTGGCATTGGCGGCGTGCTGGAGCCTTTGCAGGCTGGCCCCACCATCATCGAAGACAACTGCTTTATCGGTGCGCGCTCCGAAGTGGTGGAGGGTTGCATCGTGCGCGAAGGCTCGGTGCTTGGCATGGGTGTCTATATCGGCCAGTCAACCAAGATTGTGAACCGAGCAACGGGCGAAGTGACCTATGGCGAGGTGCCGCCCTACTCCGTAGTGGTGGCAGGCACCATGCCTGGCAAGCCGATGCCAAATGGCGAACCAGGCCCCAATCTCTACTGCGCCGTCATCGTTAAGACAGTTGATGAAAAGACCCGGTCCAAAACCGGCATCAACGATCTGCTCAGAGACTGATCGGCCCAGGGACCGGTTTCGTGCCCTACCGCGAGCTCAACTCGGAGAAAATCCTCAAGACCATTCAAGCGCTCGAGATGCGCATTGAAGACCGCTTCCCAGACTCCAGCCTCGGCAAGGTTTGCAAGGAGTTGGGTGATGCAGGGATCAGCATTACTGAGCAGGCGAAAGACCTGCAGCAGCCCATCTGGTGGGTTTGGGCGCTGGTTGCGACGGCCGTTGCAGCGTCGGGCTTCCTGTTTTTCTGGGTGGGAACGGTCGTGGACTTTGAACGATGGGCCAGCACCCCGTTGCGCGAAGTGCAGGGCATTGAGGCCGCACTGAACACCCTCATTATTGCCGGTGTGGGCATCATCACTATCCTCAGTCTCGAAAACCGCTTGAAACGTCAGCGGGCAATCAGAGCTCTAGCTCCGCTTCGTTCCATCACCCACGTGATCGACATGCACCAGTTGACCAAGGACCCTGCTGCAACGTCGAGCGGCACGGAGCCAACACCCGCCTCACCCAAACGCAATCTCTCGCCAGGCGAACTGATGCGCTATCTGGACTATTGCTCCGAAATGCTCGCGCTGACCGGAAAGCTGGCAGCCCTGTACGCACAATCGGTGGATGACGTTGAAGTGGTCAAATCGGTCAATGACATGGAAATGCTGACGACCAACCTGTCCCGTAAGATTTGGCAGAAGATCATGATGATTGACCCTATGGAGACTGTTCGATGAGCCGGGGCTTCAGACCAGACCCCCCTGCAGAATCGGCCACCGCGCCGCCACCCGGTATCGGCTGGGCGTTGTTCTCCTTCCGTGGGCGCATGGGACGGCGCTCATTCTTCTGGGCGTCGCTCCTGCCCATCATCACATTTGGTCTGGCGCTCGCTGGCGTGCTGGCGGAAACCAATCCGATCACCGATGAGATTGAGAGCGGGTTCGGAATCGCCATGGCGTTTGTGCTTTTGGCAGTGCTCTTCATCGCGCCCTGGATTTATGCGGCCCTTGCCGTCAAACGGCTCAAGGACATGGACCTGCCCTGGCCCCTGGTCTTCGTCGCGCTCGTACCCTTTGTGGCTCTGCCGGCCTATGCCGCGCTCTGCCTGATTGATGGTACGGACGGCCCGAACAAGAGCGGCCCCAGACGCAACAGTCGTCCGTGGGACAAATAGACGGCCTTCTTTCGTCAAGGCCGAACCTTTTGTGGATCATGCGATCATCTTGACCTCGCCAACAGCCCTGATAGCGCTTGCGCATGACTGACCTTTCCGCCCCAGCCATCATTCTCAGAGATCTTATCCGATGCCGTTCTGTGACGCCCGCCGAGGGTGGAGCGCTGGACGTGCTCGGCTCACGACTGGAAGCGCTGGGGTTCGACATTCACCGCATGACATTCAGCGAGGACGGAACGCCGGATGTGGAGAACCTTTACGCAAGGCTAGGCAGCGGAGCGCCGCATCTTTGCTTTGCGGGGCATACGGATGTTGTGCCCCCTGGCGATGAGGCGTCCTGGACCCTTGAGCCGTTTGCAGGCGAGGTTCGTGACGGCATGATGTATGGTCGGGGCGCCGTCGATATGAAAGGCGGCATCGCCTGCTTCCTGGCCGCTGTAGAGGCCCTGTTGGCGCACGGTCCTTTGCCGGGTTCCATCTCTTTTCTGATTACCGGTGACGAAGAAGGCCCGGCCATCAATGGCACTGACAAACTGCTGCAATGGGTGGCGGAGCGTGGCGATGTGATCGACGCCTGCATCCTTGGCGAACCCACCAACCCCAATGCCTTGGGAGACGCAATCAAGATTGGCCGACGAGGCTCTGTCTCCGGCAAGCTGACGGTGCACGGCACGCAGGGCCATGCCGCCTACCCCCATTTGGCGAACAACCCGGTACCGCGCCTGATGCGGCTCCTCGATACGCTTTTGACGGAACCCCTTGATGACGGCACGGAGGCCTTTCAGGCGACCAATCTGGAAGTCACTTCCATCGACGTCGGCAACCCATTCGTCAACGTCATCCCCGCAGCCGCCTCGGCCCATTTCAACGTGCGTTTCAACGACAGTTGGACAGCTGACAGCCTGATGGCAGAGATTGTTGGCCGCCTGGACGAAGGCGCACAAGTTCCACCGCATCGCGGGTCCAACGAACCGACCCGTTATGAAATCGAGTGGCGCGACCGGCCAAGCCACGTCTTTCTTACAAAGAATGAAGCGCTCATCGACGCTGTCAGAAGTTCAGTGGAGGCGGAGACCGGTCGTGTGCCTGAGATATCCACCGGTGGCGGCACGTCAGATGCGCGGTACATCAAGGACTACGCACCCGTCGTGGAGTTCGGCTTGGTGGGGCAAACCATGCATCAGGTGGACGAGCGTGTCGCACTTGCAGACCTTGATGCGCTCACCGCAATCTATCAACGTGTCATCCAGGACTGGTTTCAATCTCAAGCGGCCTAAGGCGCGGAATGACCGATCACCACGATGACCGCCCGTCGCGCAATGCGATTGATAGCGTAGTCAACCGCTGCGCTGGCGCTTTCGAACTGATGATCAATCGACCCCAGGGCCTTCGGCAGTTGGACCTGAGCGCCGTTGGCACGCGCAACTCGTTTGTGGCGCTGGCGCTGGCGATACCCATTGAACTGTACCGCATGAGCACCGACCAGAATATCGGTGGCCACGTACTGGAACCGAACCTTCTCATCTCCGACGTCTTTCTGATCATCGGGCTCTGGATGATACCGCTGGCCGCACTGCACGTTGTGTCAAAGCCTCTGGGATTTGCAGATCGTTTTCCGGTTTACGTCAACGCGTCCAACTGGGCGAAACTGACCATCGCCTATCTGCTCCTGCCCCTGACGATCATGCAGACCATCAGCCCCAATAATGGTCTCACCCTGCTGGTGCTGTTCTTCGCCTTCTTCGCGTCCTTGGCAGCAGCCTTTTTCCTCACAAGGACCACGCTGGAAAAGCCGTCTCAGTTCGCTTTTGGAATTGTGGTTCTGGAGTTCCTTGTGACGGTCACGGTCTTCGTGCTGTTCAGTCCGACGCCGTCGGTGTGAGACGTCCGTTGGCCCAGTCGCGAATGAGAAGATGGGCAATGGCGCCGTGGGGCGGCAGATGCTCCCGATCTGGGTCTCCATAGGGCACCTGCATCATCTTGAGAATCTCGCCGCGCTCATACCAGCGACAGGCCTCAAGCTCATGGCTGTCGAACCGGATCTCGTCGCTGACGGCCTCCCCATAGAAGCCGATCATGACCGTATGAGGAGCAGGCCATGGCTGGCTGGCATGGAAGCGCACGCGCCCGATCTCAACACCGGATTCTTCCCGAATCTCGCGACGGGCGGCATTCTCAAGTGTCTCACCGGCATCCACGAAACCCGCAAGGCAGGAGACCATGCCGGGCGGAAAGTGCGGACTGCGACCCAGAACACAGCGCTCGCCGGTCTGGTCGACGGGCAAGGCGATCACGACGGGGTCGGTGCGGGGGAAGTATTTGGCGTCACACTGGGTGCAGGACCGACGATATCCGCCCATCTGGCTTACGGTCTTGCCGCCACAACGCCCGCAGAACTGGCAACCCCTGTTCCAGGCCAGCAGGGCTGCGCCCTGGGCGAGGGCACCGGCGTCTGATCGGTTGAACCAACCATTGATGTAGGACGAGCGGAAATCGCTGTGATGCAGTGTGCCATTGAGCTGTTCCAGATCCACCTCAACATTCACGGCCAGCCGTGGCTCACCTTCCGGCGTGTGCCCCAACAACATGGGTTCGGCGAAATCAGCCCCCAAGGCTTCCACATCTGACTTGCTGTGCAGAATGGCCTGCGGCTGATCCACTTCTGCGCCGCCGCGCATGACCACCCTACCGTTCTGCAGCGCCAGAAAGCGGGCATCCGGCCTTGCCATGGCTTCGGCAACGTCGTTCTCAGATCGAAATTCAGAGGCGGTCTCAAGATCGTTGCCAGTGTACGCCACTCCTTCTGATGGTTCGGGCAGCGGACAGTTGGCAAAGATATCAGAAGCGGCAGGGAAGCGATAAGTCATCAAGGCGCCTGGAACGAAGAGGAGAGGCTGTGTGCATAGGCGATAGCTGTGCCTTCGTCGCGCGGTTTTTTCCAATACACATGTGAGACAGCCAGCCGGTCTTACAAATGCCCCTTGCAAGATCAGCCGTTCCCGACGATATGTGGAGCGGGAGATTGGCGGTGGACGGTCCACTCGCCAACCGGGTCAGGTCCGGAAGGAAGCAGCCCTAACGAGCCCGGAACGGGTCATTTTGTCAGTCTCCCACCTTTCCTTTAACTGGCCGGATTTCTTTCACGCGCCGCCTTTCATGGCGCCGCTGCCCCCGATATTAAGGTGTGATGGAAGACGCCAATCCCAATTCTGCGGCAGACGGGCACGCAACCGAATACCGCGTGTTGGCGAGAAAGTACCGACCCAAGGATTTTTCAGATCTTATCGGGCAGGACGCCATGGTGCGCACCCTGTCGAACGCCTTTGAGACGGGCCGCATTGCGCAGGCCTATATGCTCACCGGCGTCAGGGGGGTGGGCAAAACGACCACCGCACGCATTCTGGTGCGCGCACTCAATTTCGAGACCGACGCCATTCAGGAACCCACCATCGAGTTGACCGATGAAGGCGTGCATTGCCGCGCCATCATGGAGGGGCGCCATCAGGATGTGATCGAGATGGATGCCGCCTCCAACACGGGGATTGACGACATCCGGGCGATCATCGAGTCGGCACAATATTTCCCGGTCTCGGCGCGCTACAAAGTGTTTGTAATCGACGAAGTGCACATGCTGTCCAAAGCCGCCTTCAATGGCCTGCTGAAGACACTGGAAGAGCCGCCAGCTCATGTGAAGTTCATCTTCGCGACCACTGAAATCCGTAAGGTGCCGGTGACCGTGCTCTCGCGCTGCCAGCGTTTCGATCTCCGGCGCATCGACAGCGATCTACTCGCGTCTCACCTGAAGAAAGTGGCCGGACTCGAACAGTTTGAAATTGAAGATGAGGCGGCGGCACTCATCGCACGGGCTGGCGAGGGCTCCGTTCGGGATGCGCTTTCCATCCTTGATCAGGCCATCGCCCACGCGGACAAAAAGGTTGAGGCCGACGCTGTGCAGCAAATGCTGGGCCTCGCCGACCGTGGCCGCGTCATCGTTCTCTTTGAACAGGTGCTGTCAGGCGACGTTGCAGCAGCGATGGCCGAGTTGCGCGCGCAGTATGATGTCGGCGCAGACCCGGCCATCGTGTTGGCGGATCTTGCTGCTTTCACCCATTTCGTAACCCGCCTGAAGTTCGTGGCAGAAGCCGCTCAGGACGCCAGCGTCACCGAGGCGGAGCGCACGCGCGGAACAGACTTTGCCAAGCGTCTATCCGTCCGGGTTCTGGGCCGCGCGTGGCAGACCCTGCTCAAGGGTGGACGCGAAGTCGCCATGGCGCGCGACCCTCTGGCTGCCGCCGAAATGGTGCTTGTGCGTCTGGCTCACGCCAGCGACCTGCCCGCCCCCGAAGACGCGATTGAAAAGTTGAAGCATCTGGCCAAGCAGCCCGGTGCGGCGTCGGAGCAAGCGAGTCCTCCTCCAGGGCCATCCGTTCCCACCAACACCACAGCCAGTGCCCCACCGCCGACCGTCGAGCCATCTCCACCGCTGCCGGCGGATGGATCAATGTTGACGGGGCCGGTGGCCCATGCCGTTGAGCCGGCCTTGGCTACTGCCGAGAATGCAGCATCAGAGCCTGAAGTGGCCGAGCCAGCCGCCGTGCTTGCGGTTTCAAATGTTACGGATGTAAGCCTTGGCTCGAGCGCCGAGCAGCCAGACCTGTCGCGATATGCAACCCTCGACGCCCTGGTGAAGCTGGCCGATCAGCATCGTGATCTGCGCATCAAGAATGCTTTGCGCAATGACATTCGCATCGTGGATCTGTCACCGCCAAACCTAACATTCTCACTGGTGGACGGAGCGGACCAGCGCATCGTCCAACAGTTGATGGAGCGGCTCCAGAAATGGACTGGGGCGCGGTGGATCATTGCCCTGTCGGCTGAGGAAGGCGCGCCTACTCTGGCTGAAAGCGATGCGCGCTCCAAGACCGAACGCATGGCCGATGCCGAGGCCAACCCGGCGGTCCACGCCATCATGAATGCATTCCCGGGGGCCCAGGTGGTCGACGTTCGCCTGCGCGAGACCGCAGCTGATGATGGCCCCATGGAAGATTTTCCCCTCGACCCTGAAGAACAGGACGACACACCCTATCTGATTGATAGAGCCGAAGACTGACAAAAGAGCACTGGAAGAACGATGAAAGATCTCATGGGCATCATGGGGAAGGTCAAGGACATGCAGGCGAAGATGGAAGCCATGCAGGAGGAAATGGCCGAGGCGACGGTTGAAGGAACGTCGGGCGGGGGTCTGGTCGTCGTGACCCTGACCGGCAAAGGCGACATGCGCGGCCTGAAGATAGATCCATCCCTGATTGTGCCTGAGGACGCCGAGATCCTGGAAGATCTGATCGTTGCTGCTCACACCGATGCCAAAGGCAAGGCCGCTGAAATGATGGCTGAGAAAACGGCGGAGATCACGGCTGGCCTGCCACTGCCGCCGGGCATGAAGCTGCCGTTCTAGACATCTCAGCAAACGGATCAATCGACATGACCATGCCAACCCGACAGCTTGGCCGCAGTGGCCTGCAGGTTACGCAATTGTGCCTGGGCACTATGACCTGGGGCAGCCAGAACACACAGGAAGAAGCGTTTGAGCAGATGGACTACGCCCTTGAACGTGGCGTGACCTTCTGGGACACGGCGGAGGCCTATCCGGTCAATCCCATGAACGCGGAGACGCAGGGCGCAACCGAAACCATCATTGGAAACTGGTTTGCCAGCCGGATGAGGCGCTGCGAGATCACTCTGGCAACCAAGGTCAGCGGCAATGGTCTGCAATGGGTACGAGACGGAAACGGTTTCGCCAGTGATGGGATCAGCGAGGCCATCGAAGGAAGTCTGAAGCGCCTGCAGACCGAGTATGTGGATTTGTACCAGATGCACTGGCCACAGAGAGGCAGCTACCACTTCAGGCAGTACTGGTCCTACGATCCGAGCCATGTCGAAACCCAGCAGACCATCGACCTGATGGGTGAAAATCTGCGAACGCTGGGTCGGCTTGTGAAGGAAGGCAAGGTGCGCCAGATCGGCCTATCGAACGACAGCGTTTGGGGCACAATGAAGTGGCTGCAAATGGCGGAAGCTGAAGGCCTGCCGCGCATGGTGTCCACTCAGAACGAATATTCCCTGCTCTACCGCCAGCACGACACGGATTGGGCCGAGCTCAGCCACCATGAAGGCGTGGGGCTTCTTTCCTTCTCGCCGCTGGGAGCAGGTCTACTCACGGGGAAATATCTTAACGGCGCCATTCCCAAAGGCTCGCGCCTCGATATCAACAAAACGCTCGGTGGACGACACGTGCCAAGCGCCCATGAAGCCGTGGCGGCCTACAAAAAGGTGGCCGACAAGCATGGGCTGGACCTCACCCAAATGTCGCTGGCATGGTGTTTGACGCGCCCGTTCATGACGTCAGCCATTTTTGGCGCAACGACGATGGATCAGCTCAAGACCGCGATTGATGCCGCCGATGTCAAACTCTCGGACGAGGTCATGGACGATATCGCGGCGACATGGCGCGACCATCCCTGGCCGATGTAAATCGGGCGAGCGCGCATGGCAAAGCAGGCAACCGGACCAGAGATTGAGCGACTGATTCAGCTGATGGCGCGTCTGCCGGGCTTTGGCCCGCGCTCGGCCCGCCGGGCGGCTCTGCATCTGATCAAGCGCAAGGACGATCTTCTGGTCCCGCTGGCAGGTGCCTTGAACAAAGCCGCTGATGCCGTTGTCGTTTGCTCTGTCTGCGGCAATGTCGACACAAGCGATCCCTGCACGATCTGCTCCGATCCTCGCCGCGAACGGAGCACCATTATTGTGGTGGAGGACGTGGCCGATCTATGGGCATTGGAGCGGGCCAACGCTTCCAATGCACTCTACCATGTGCTGGGTGGAACACTCTCGCCCCTCGATGGAGTGGGTCCCGACGACTTGTCGATCAACGCCCTCGTCGACCGCGCTGCGTCAGACGAGGTCAAGGAGATCATTCTGGCGGTGAACGCCACGGTGGATGGACAAACCACCGCTCACTACATCACCGACCGGCTTGCGGGTCTCGACGTTCAGATTACGCGCCTGGCACACGGTGTGCCGGTGGGCGGAGAGCTGGATTATCTTGATGAAGGCACGCTCAGCGCAGCCCTCAGGTCGCGCACGAAGTTCTAGCTGCCGGACAGCAAGTCACGAGGCGGCGTTCCCTCAACCTGGTGCGCATCGGGTTCCATGTCCCATTCACCAATGCGCTCGCCTCGCCGGGTGAGTTTGCCGGTGGATGTCTGGATCAGTTCCACATCTTTCTGAGCCTGCCGAAAATGCGTGGCCAGCTTATCGACGCGCTCATCCACCCGGCGGACATCATCCATGAGCAGCCCCACCTCCCGCTGGATAAGGTGTGCCTGCTCGCGCATGCGGGCGTCTTTGAGAACCGACTGGACCACCTGCACCGAGAGCATGAGCAAGGACGGTGAAACGATCACAACCCGGGCGCGATGCGCTTTCTGAACGATGGTTTCAAAGCGCTCGTGAATATCGGCAAAGATGCTTTCGGACGGCACAAAGAGGAAGGCCGTATCCTGCGTTTCACCCGCAATCAGATATTTCTCGGCAATGGCCTTGATGTGCACGTCCATGTCAGCCGTGAAGCGTTTCATGGCAGGTTGCGGGTCTTCATCAGCAGCCTCGGCCTCGCGCATGGCGTTCCACCCCTCAAGCGGAAACTTGGCGTCTATCGCCAGCGGCGGCGTGTCGTTGGGCATGAAGATCAGGCAGTCCGGCTTCCTGCCGTTGGAAAGCGTGGACTGAAAGGCATAAGCCCCCTGGGGTAAGCCATCGGCAATGATGGTTTCCATGCGGGTCTGACCAAAGGCGCCTCTTGTCTGCTTGTTCGACAGAATGGACTGCAAACCCGACACCTGATCGGACAAAGCCGTGATGTTAGACTGGGCCTTGTCGATGACGGCCAGGCGCTCCTGCAAACCGGCGAGGCTTTCGGCGGTGGTCTTGCTGTTCTCCGCCATGGTCTGGCCCATGCGTTGGCTCATGCCATCGAGACGCTCCGACACGGACCGGGCCATATCGGATTGGCGGGTCTCCACCATGTTGGCAAAGGCCTGCATTTGCCCCGCGATCTGACTTTGGGCTGCCTGCAGCTCAGTCATGCGTGCCTGCATCTCGCTTGCCTGCTGCTCCGCCAAACGCTGCGCCTCATGCGCCAGCGCGATCTGATGGGCTGCGCGTCGGCGCGCCAAAAACCACAACAAAATTGCCAACAGCAGGATGAAAACAATGCCAGAGCCAAGAGCCTGACCGTAAGTGATCCACCGGTCGCCAATGGCGAACCAGGGCTCACGGAGCACTGCGGAAAGCTGAAACGAACTATTCTCCATGCATCAGGCGTACCCGACTCTTGAAAGGCACTCAAGAACAAACGACGAACGGTCATGGCGAACCACAGGTGGCACGCCGGTTGACCCGCCAGATGGCGATGCCTAGTTTCCGGCTCGCCTCTTCCGTCAAAACTGGTCTCCCCATGTCTCTGCGCCCGCTCGTTATTTTGCCTGATCCTGTGCTCCGCACGGTGTCCAAGCCGATCGGACAGGTGGACGATGAGGTGCGCGCTTTTGCTCAGGATATGCTCGATACCATGTATGACGCGCCGGGCATCGGACTGGCGGCAATCCAGGTGGCTGAGCCTATTCGAATGCTGGTTATGGATGTGGCTGAACGCGCCCAGTCCGAGGAGGGCGAAGAGCTTCCGAAGGAGCCTGTGCGCGAACCCATGGTTCTGATCAATCCGGAAATCACCTGGCTCTCCGACGAACGCAGCGTCTATGAGGAAGGCTGCCTGTCCATCCCTGACTACTATGCCGAAGTCGAAAGGCCCGCAGAGGCAAAGGTCGACTATGTTGATCTGGACGGCAAACAGCAGCAACTCCATGCCACCGGCTTGCTGTCGACCTGTCTGCAGCATGAGATGGACCATCTCGATGGCAAGCTGTTCATCGATTATCTGTCCAAGCTCAAGCGCGACATGGTTGTGCGGAAGTTCACGAAACTGTCGAAACAGAAACCAGCAGCGATGGTTGGCTAGCGGTGGGCCTTCGACTGGTCTTTATGGGAACACCGGATTTCTCCGTTCCCACCCTTCGGGCCTTGCACAAAGCCGGACACGAGATTGCGGCGGTCTATACCCAACCGCCAAGGGCCGGTGGGCGTCGCGGCCTGGAACCCGTGCCCTCGCCCGTGCACCGGGCTGCGGAAGAAATGGGCCTGCCCGTTCGGACCCCACTCAACTTTAGAGATGAGGCTGTCCGCCAGGCCTTCCGCGACCATGAGGCTGACGTGGCGATTGTCGTCGCCTATGGTTTGCTGTTGCCACAAGACGTGCTGGATGCGCCCCGCTTCGGCTGCCTGAACGGGCACGGCTCAAAACTACCTCGCTGGCGTGGGGCCGCCCCGATCCAGAGGGCCATCATGGCAGGCGACCAAGCTACCGCCATCGAGATCATGAAAATGGAAGCCGGGTTGGATACCGGGCCTGTGGCTTTGTCACACGATATTCCCATCGCACCGAACATGACGGCGGGCGAGTTGCACGACACTATGTCGGACGTCTGTGCTGACCTGATGGTGGAAGCCATGGCGCTGCTGGAAGCAGGTGCCCTCCACTTCACGCCCCAGGCTGAAGACGGCGCCACCTACGCGCGCAAGATTGAAAAGACCGAGACCCGCATCGCCTGGGATCGACCGGCCCAAGAGGTCCATAACCACATACGCGGCCTGTCGCCCTTCCCAGGCGGATGGTGCGAGATGGACATTGGCGGAAAGCCGCAGCGGATCAAAGTTCTTCGCTCGGAACTTGCAGAAGGCAGCGGCAAACCGGGTGCGGTTCTCGATGATCAGTTGGCCGTCGCATGCGGTGACGGCGCGGTGCGCCTGCTGGTCGTTCAACGTGCGGGCAAGAGCGTGGCAACCGCCGAAGAGTTTCTCAGGGGCACTCTCATCGAGCCCGGCACAGTGCTGCGGAGCGCATAAGCTATGCCGCGCTACCGCGTCACGCTCGAATATGATGGCACGCCGTATTGCGGCTATCAGCGCCAGAACAATGGGCCATCGGTGCAGGGTGCGCTAGAGGCCGCAGTGCTGCGATGCACCCGGGAGAAGGTCACGATTGGGGCTGCAGGCCGGACCGATACAGGTGTCCATGCCCTCGCCCAGGTTGCTCAGATTGATCTCGAGAAAGTGTGGGACGAAGGCAAGCTGTTCCGCGCGATCAACGCGATGCTCAAACAGGCTGACGAGCCGATTGCCGTGCTCGACCTCGCGCAGGCGCCCGATGATTGGGATGCGCGGTTTTCGGCCACGGCTCGCCACTATCGCTATCGGATACTCACGCGGGAGGCGGCGCCGACCATCGACGCCAAACGGGTATGGTGGGTGCGCCGAGGACTCGACGCCGAAGCCATGGCCGACGCAGCCCATGAACTGATCGGACACCACGATTTTACGACTTTTCGCTCGACGGATTGTCAGGCCAAATCTCCCGAAAAAACGCTCGGCACGCTGAATGTCGAGCGGCGTGACGATGAGATCCACGTCACCGCCTCTGCCCGATCCTTCCTGCACAATCAGGTCCGCAGCCTGGTGGGCACACTCAAGATGGTGGGGGCAGGTCGCTGGACCCGCGCCGATGTTGCCGCCGCGCTGGCCGCACGGGATCGCAGAGCATGCGGGCCGGTTGCCCCTGCCTGCGGGCTCTACTTCGTCAAAGTTGACTACCCGGACTGACCCTCCGCCCGTCTAGGCGACCGGGTTCTTGGCCCGGAATTCTGACTGCGGGTAGACGCCCAGCATCCGGACGGTGGAAAAGAAGTTCAGCTCTTCCAGCGCCAGTTTCACGTTTGGGTCCTCAGGGTGACCCTCGATATCGGCGTAAAACTGGGTGGCGGAGAATGCGCCGTCGAGCTGGTAGGACTCCAGCTTAGTCATGTTCACGCCATTGGTCGCGAAGCCGCCCATTGCCTTGTAGAGCGCCGCCGGGATGTTGCGGACACGGAACACGAAGGTTGTGACCATACCGTCTGCACGCTCCGGCATGTGCTCTTCATTCGATAACACCACGAAGCGGGTCGTGTTGTGGGCAGCATCCTCCACGTTGCGTTCAAGGATCTGAAGGCCATAGCGCGCGGCGGCCAGTTCGGGCGCCAGGGCGGCGTTAGACTTATCGCCCTCCTCCGCCACCCAGCGCGCTGCACCGGCGGTGTCACCGGCGACCCGGCCGGTCCAGCCATTGTTGCGAATGATACCCCTGCACTGGCCAAGCGCATGAATGTGGCTGTGAACCTCGCGAATATCATCGCGCGTCGCATCCTTCAGCGCCATCAGGTGAAAATGGATGGGCATGAAGTACTCGCCGACAATCGACAGGCTCGAACGCGGCAGAAGGTGATGGATATCGGCTACGCGACCAGCCAGAGAGTTTTCGATGGGGATCATGGCCAGAGCTGCCGGGCCTTCCTCAACAGCCTTGAAGGCGTCTTCAAAGGTTGGGCAAGGCAGCGGCTGCATGTCGGGAAACATATCGCGACACGCCATGTCAGAATTGGCGCCATCCTCGCCCTGAAAGGCGATGAGTTTTTGCTGCCCGGCCATACACTTGCTCCCAAAATCCTGGCGGACCATACGGAGCCGAACAGACGGGTCAACGGGAAAGTCAGGTGGCTATGCGAAGGGGGCCAACTTCGCCTAATTGTTGACAATAAGCCCCACCTTAGCAGGGCTTCCACCGGTTGCGCGGGCATGGGCGTTTCACTAGTGTGCCGCCAAATTCGGCCGGTGCTTCGAACCGATGTAAAGCCCTGACCGCCAGCAAGAAATGACCTCCAGCCCACAACATCAGGGCTGACTACGGAGCCCCTTCGATGGATTCATTCGAACTCAACAAGATTTTCTGTGCGATCTTGGCAACCGTGTTTGTCACCATGTCTCTTTCGCTGATCTCCGAAGCTCTGTTCCATGTTGACGAGCCAGCCGTACCGGGCTTTGAGATCGCAACTCTTGAACCCGTCGAGGACGATGGTGAAGAAGATGCGGGACCATTGTTTGATCCCGTGATCCCGCTGATGGCCAGTGCAGACATCGCGGCCGGTGAGAGCCAGTTCAAAAAGTGCTCCTCCTGCCACAATGTTGAGCCAGGCGGCGCCAATGGCGTGGGACCTGCACTGCACGGCGTGATGGGCCGGGATATCGCCGGCGTTGACGGCTACGGCTACTCGCAGGCCCTCATCGCCTATGGTGAAGGCAAGCAATGGACCTGGGAAGAGATGAACGGCTTTCTGTGGAAACCAAAGACCTATGTCTCGGGAACAGCCATGGGCTTCGCCGGCATTCGCAGCGTTGAAGACCGCGCCAACATCATCGCTTACCTGAACGCCAATTCGGACAATCCGCTGCCGCTTCCCGATCCCGCATCAATGGAGATGTCGGAGGACGGCGCTGAGGACAGCGACGGCGAAGACACGGCTGTCACTGAGTAGCGGCCACTCCAAGCTCGCAATTCGTTGAACAGGCGCGGCAACCCCGCGCCTGTTCGCGTTTGTGGACCGCGCTATATTTCTCAGACAAGCTCAAAGACCAATTCGGGAGAACGCCATGATTGCGAGACGCCTGCACTGCCAACTGACTCCGGCCTTTATTGTTGGTGCCTTTGTTGCGGGTGCCTTGGCTTTGTCAGCCGCAGCGCTGCCAGCCTTTGCGGCGGACACGGACAAGCAATGGCGCCATGCTGCGGCCCTAAACGGCGAACCCAAATATCCCGAAGGCTTCCCACATTTTGACTATGTGAACCCCGAAGCGCCGCAGGGCGGGCGCGCCGTTCAAGGGGTCGTCGGCAGCTTTGATACGTTTAACCCCGTTCTGCCTAGCGGTGAGTCGGCACCGGGCACCAATGTGGCAACCGCAACGCTGATTTATGAAACTTTGCTCAAACCCTCGATGGATGAGGCGGACATCTCCGCCGAATATGGCTGGTTGGCCGATGCAATCGCATACCCGGACGATTATTCATCAGCCACATATCGGCTGAACCCGGACGCCAAATGGCATGACGGCACCCCCGTGACGGCGGAAGATGTGATCTGGACATTTGAGGTAACGACGCAAAACAACCCCAACATCGGCTTCTACTACTCATCCGTCACCGGCGTTGAGAAAACCGGCGAGCGGGAGGTCACATTCACCTTCGACCAGAAGGGAAATCGGGAACTGCCCAAGATCATCGGTGGCCTTAAGGTTCTCCCGAAACACTGGTGGACGGGCACAGATGCTGACGGAAACGCACGAGACATCACCAAGGGCACGCTGGAACCACCTCTCGGCTCCGGTCCCTACCGCATCGGAGATTTCCAGGCGGGCCGTTACATCGAGTTTGATCGCGTGGAGGACGCCTGGGCCAACACTCTCAACGTCAATGTCGGCTACCACAACATCGCAACCCTTCGGTACGATTTCTACAAGGATTCCACCGTCATCGTTGAGGCCTTCAAGGCCGGCGAGACCGACTGGCGGGCCGAGAACTCAGCCTCCAACTGGGTGAATCGCTACAACAATCCGGCCCGCGAGCGTGGCGATATCATTCTCGAAACCAAACCCGACCGCGCACGTGGCGTGATGCAGGGCTATGTCATGAACCAGCGTTCCGAGATTTTTCAAGACCCACGGGTGCGCCGGGCACTGATCCTGGCCTTCGATTTCACGACCCTCAACCGCACGCTCCTGTCCGACCTCTATTTCCAGCCAAAGAGCTATTTTGCCGGGTCGGAGCTCGCGAGTTCAGGCCTTCCGTCTGAAGCCGAGCTGGAACTGCTAAAGCCGTTTCGTGATCAGCTTCCAAGCTCTGTGTTCGAAGAAGTCTACGCCCTGCCAGCCAGCAGCGAAGACCCGCAGGAACATGCCCGCCTGATGCGCGACCGTCTGCGGGAGGCGCTTGCCCTGTTCCGCGAAGCAGGGTGGGAGCTGAGCCGCGATCGGAAGATGGTCAACACGGAAACGGGCGAGCCGTTTGTGATCCGTTACGCCGACTTTGCCTCTCCTCTCAACGAAAAGTCTGTGCTTCGGCTGAAGGCTGACTTCGCAAAGATCGGTGTTGAGATCGAATATCTGCCCACAGACATTCCAAGCTATATCAACAAACGCAACGCATTTGATTACGACATGATGGTCGTGGCCTGGGGGCAGTCCCTCTCCCCCGGCAACGAACAGCGAGGCTACTGGGGATCGTCCAGCCGCGACCGTGAGGGCTCTCGCAATTTTGCAGGCATCGCCGACCCGGTGATCGACGAGTTGATCGAGACGATCATTTTTGCACCGGATCGCGAAGCTCTGGTGACGGCAACCCATGCACTGGATCGCGTCCTTCTGGCGGGAGACTATGTGATCCCCCAGTTCTTTTATCCATTCGACCGCTTCGCCCGCTGGGACATTTTCAGCCACCCGGAGCCATTGCCGGAATACTCCGTCGGGTTTCCAAGCATCTGGTGGTATGACGAGGAGAAAGCCTCGCAAGTGGAGCGGTGACACCTTGCAGTCTTGTTTTGGGAACTTGCGCCAGTCGTCATGCTGGATTCTGCTGTTGCCAACCGAATCACATGATTGATGTAAGGTAAGCTGCTTGGGCGCTTATATTCTCCGCCGTCTGGCTCTGATGATCCCCACGCTGATCGGCATCATGGCCGTATCTTTTGCCGTGGTGCAGTTTGCCCCGGGCGGACCGGTGGAACAGGTCATCGCAAACCTGACTGGAGAAGGCGGAAGCGCGACCGACCGCATTGGCGGAGGCGACAGTGGCGACTTCAATGCGGGTGCCGACGAAGCTGACTTCTCCTATCGCGGCGGCCGGGGCCTCGACCCCGAGTTCATAGCCAGCCTGGAAAAGCAGTTGGGCTTCGACAAGCCGCCGCTGGAACGCTTCTTCCTGATGATGGGCAATTACGCCACCTTCAACTTTGGCGAGAGCTATTTTCGCGATGTCACGGTGGTTGATCTGATCATCGAGAAAATGCCGGTCTCTGTGTCACTCGGCCTTTGGATCACGCTGATCAGTTATGCGATCTCCATACCCCTGGGCATTCGCAAGGCGGTGAGCGATGGCAGCCGATTTGACCTGTGGACGTCAGCGGTGGTCGTCATCGGCTATGCGGTGCCGGGCTTCCTGTTCGCCATTTTCCTCATCGTCTTCTTTGCAGGCGGGTCGTTTTTCGACTGGTTTCCCCTCAGGGGCCTCACGTCTGACAATTGGGATGAACTGAGCCTTTTTGGAAAGATCGTCGACTATTTCTGGCACCTCGCTCTGCCTCTCACGGCCATGGTGCTGGCTGCCTTCGCCACCGCAACACTCCTGACCAAAAACTCGTTTCTTGACGAGATCCGCAAGAACTACGTCATCACCGCCCGCGCTAAAGGGCTGACAGAGCGTCAGGTTCTCTACGGCCATGTTTTCCGCAACGCGATGCTGATCATCATTGCGGGTTTTCCGGGTGCGTTCATCTCGGCCTTCTTCACGGGCTCACTGCTGATCGAGCAGATATTCTCGCTCGACGGCCTGGGGCTTCTCGGCTTCGAGAGCGTCATCAATCGCGATTATCCGGTGGTGTTTGCCACGCTCTACATCTTTTCGCTGTTGGGTCTCGTGGTCAGCCTTCTGTCCGATCTGGTCTACACTTGGGTGGACCCCCGCATCGACTTTGAAACGCGGGACGTTTGACAATGGCCGACGTCACCGCAGTTCATGGAGAGATGCACCGCGTCGCCCGACGGCGGCTTTCGCTGTCGCCCATCAATCAGAGGCGATGGAGCAACTTCAAAAAGAACCGCCGGGGCTACTGGTCCCTATGGATATTCACCGGCCTCTTCGTCCTCACTCTGTTTGGCGAACTGATCGCCAATGAACGCCCGCTCTACATCCAGCATCAGGATCGGCACTTTTTCCCAATCCTGTATGACTATGGCGAAGAAGACTTCTCGGAAGATGGCTTCCTGCCTTTCATGGACTACAGGTCGGACTTCTTCCGCGATGTGACCGGGGATGCCACCGTTATCTGGCCGCTGATCCGCTATTCCAACAACACCACCAATGAAGGCCTGCCCATCTCGGCGCCCACCAAGCCGAGCTGGATGTGGGAAACCGAGGAATTGTGCGCCCCCTACCCGCTGGGCGTGGATGATCCGCAATGCACCATCTGGAACTGGAACTGGCTGGGCACTGACGATCAGGCGCGGGACGTGCTGGCACGCATCATATACGGTTTCCGCATCTCCGTTCTGTTTGGCCTCATCCTCACACTGGCTTCCGCTGTGATCGGCGTCGCGGCGGGGGCGGTGCAGGGCTATTTCGGGGGCTGGGTGGATCTCATCTTCCAGCGCTTCATCGAAATCTGGTCTTCGGTCCCGGTTCTCTATCTCCTGCTGATCATCGCCGCGATCCTTCCGCCCGGCTTCTGGATCCTGCTCGGCATCATGCTTTTGTTTTCGTGGGTCGCCTTTGTCGGCATCGTGCGGGCGGAGTTCCTGCGAGCGCGCAACTTCGAATATGTGGCGGCGGCAAGAGCGCTGGGCGTGCCCAACCGCACCATCATGTGGCGCCATCTGCTGCCCAACGCCATGGTGGCCACGCTGACGTTCCTGCCCTTCATTCTGAACGGATCCATCACCACCCTCACCAGTCTCGACTTCCTGGGCTTTGGCCTGCCGCCCGGATCACCGTCCCTTGGTGAACTGTTGCAGCAGGGCAAAAACAATCTTCAGGCTCCCTGGCTTGGCATCACCGGCTTTGCGGTCATCTCCATCATGTTGAGCCTACTCATCTTCGTTGGCGAAGCGGTGCGGGACGCCTTTGACCCCCGCAAAACGTTTGCGTGAGGCTGAGATGGAACGGCTCGCCTTCGAAAAAATCTATTGCGATACGAACGCCATCATCCACGCCGTTGAGAATTTCAGCCATGCTGCACGCGAGCTTCTGCGCAGCGCGAAGCGGGGGGACGTTGTCCTCATGACATCGCACCTCACCCTACATGAGGTGCTGATCGGCCCGCTTGGCAATGGCAATCAGGACTTGGCAAAGCGATACCAGGAAGCCGTTCTTGACGAGGACGTTTTCACACTCGTTGAAGTGGACGAGGCAACGCTCATTGCCGCGGCCCATCTGCGCGCGATCCACAAGCGGCTGGACGTGGCCGACGCGCTCCACATCGCCAGCGCAACCCTTGCCGATTGCGCTTTCCTGCTGTCCGACGATGCTGGAATGGATCAGTTTCTGCCCGATGACATAGAACGGGTCACGCTGGCCGATCTCGAGGAAGAGATGGCGGCATGAAGGCCGATAATCCCAGTTCAGGCCAACTTCTCTCCGTGGAGGATCTTTCGGTCGCCTTCACGCAGGATGGCAAGCAATCCCTTGCAGTGGATCGGATTTCCTTCCAGATCGCGCCGGGTGAGACGCTGGCGCTCGTGGGTGAATCCGGGTCGGGAAAGTCGGTTTCGGCCAATTCCATCCTGAAGCTCCTGCCCTACCCCGCGGCCAGTCATCCAAGCGGGCGCATTGTCTATCGCGGCGAAGATTTGATGGCAGCCAGCGATGCCAAGCTTCGGCAGGTGCGCGGCGATGGCATCTCCATGATCTTTCAGGAGCCCATGACATCGCTCAACCCGCTGCACACAATCGAGAAGCAGGTGGGAGAGACCCTGAAGATCCACCGGGGCTTGAGTGATAGCGCCGCGCGCAAGGAGACGCTCAAGCTGCTGGAGGAAGTCGGCATTCGCGAAGCCGAGAGCAGGCTTGGCGCCTACCCGCACCAATTGTCAGGCGGGCAGCGCCAGCGCGTCATGATCGCGATGGCGCTTGCCAATGAGCCGGACCTCCTGATCGCCGATGAGCCCACAACCGCTCTTGATGTCACCATTCAGGCGCAGATCCTTGAACTCTTGAAGCGTCTGCAACGCGATCACGGCATGGCGATGCTCTTCATCACCCACGATCTGGGCATCGTGCGGCGCATGGCCGACAGAGTGTGTGTGATGACGGGCGGGCAGATCGTTGAGGAAGGACCGACGGAGCGCATCTTCACCGCGCCCCAGCACAGCTACACCCAACATTTGTTAGCGGCAGAACCAAAGGGGCGAGCCCACGCTGTGCTGCCCGATGCCGAAGAGGTGCTCCAGGGCGACGATATCAAGGTCTGGTTCCCCATTCGCCAGGGCTTGCTGCGCCGGACGGTGGACCATGTGAAGGCTGTCGACGGCGTGTCGCTGAGCGTTCGGCGCGGCGAAACTCTCGGCGTCGTCGGGGAGTCCGGATCCGGCAAAACCACTCTGGCGCTGGCGCTCACCCGGATGATTGGCTCGCAGGGCAAGATCGTCTTCCTCGGCAAACCCATCTCGGACATGAGCTTCAAGCAGATGCGGCGGCTACGGCCAGACCTACAGATTGTGTTTCAGGATCCATATGGCTCGCTGTCGCCACGCATGAGCGTGGCGGAGATCATCGCTGAGGGTTTGAGGTTGCACCAGCGCCTGTCCACTGCGGAGCTGGATGAGCGTGTGGTCAAAGCTCTGCAAGAGGTCGGCCTCGACCCGGAGGCGCGCCATCGCTATCCACACGAATTCTCCGGCGGGCAGCGCCAGCGCATCGCCATTGCCAGAGCGATGATCCTTGAGCCCGACTTTGTAATGCTCGACGAGCCGACGTCTGCGCTCGACATGAGCGTGCAGGCGCAGGTGGTGGATTTGTTGCGCGATCTGCAACAACGGCACAATCTCGCCTATCTGTTCATCAGCCACGATCTGAAGGTTGTGCGCGCTCTCGCAAACCGCGTGATGGTGATGCAGAAGGGCAAGATCGTCGAAGAAGGCACGACCGAGCAAATCTTCGACAGACCCCAAACGGACTACACCCATGCTCTCATGGCGGCAGCTTTCGATATGACGGCCATCGGCGGCAATGCAATTGACTAAGCCTCGCATTGCATTGCTGGTCACCGGATGGGATCCAGAACTCTGGCGCGGAATGCTCCAGGAGGCGACAACCGATTATGAGGTTGTCGTGGATCCAGCACCGCAGGATCCACTCGTGCGTTACGCCGTTGTGTGGAAACAGCCGGCGGGCTCCCTCGCACGCTATCCAAGCCTCAAAGCCGTCTTTTCGTTGGGCGCCGGTGTGGACCATGTGTTCGCTGACGATGACCCACCCGACGTTCCCATCGTGCGGGTCGTCGCCGATGATCTTTCGGATCGGATGGCAGAATATGTCGTCTGGCATTGCCTCGACCTTCTGCGCCAGGGCCCGACGTATCGTGCTCAACAGGCCAAAGGCATCTGGCATGAGGACCGAGGCCAGCCATCAGCCCGCGACCTTTCAGTGGGCATTCTTGGTATGGGCGAAATCGGCTCGCGTTGCGCCGAACGCCTGTTGCCGTTTGGCTTTCACCTCAACGCCTGGTCGCGAACGCCCAAGTCTGCTCCGGGCGTAAAATCGTATGCAGGGGCTGATCAACTCAAGCATTTCCTCCGGGTCTCTGACATTGTGGTTTCATTGCTGCCGCTCACACAAGAAACGCGTGGTCTGATCAATGCCGACTTTCTGGCTGCCATGAAGCAGGACGGCTATTTTGGTGGCGGAATGCTCATCAATGCCGGGCGCGGCGGCCTGCAGGTGGAGTCAGACATACTTGCTGCGTTGGAAAGCGGCGTTCTCGCCCACGCCGTTCTGGATGTCTTCGAGACCGAGCCACTGCCGGAGCAGAGCCCGCTCTGGGACCACCCAAAGATCACCATCACGCCACACGCTGCTGCCATGAGTTCGCCCAAAGCGCTCTTGCCCGCAATGGTCAAACAGATGCGCGCCCACGATGCCGGTGAACCGCTGCGGCATGTCGTGAACCGCAACGCGGGCTACTAAGCACCGACCCGTCTGAACCCCGTGGGCTGCTCATACAAGTTAGCGATGCGTTCCACGGCTTCCTCCAATGGCTCTTCCACTGCGCTCATGGTGCGGGCGTTGCAGTGGAGCAGAACACCGGGTTTTGAAATCAGACCCACATGCCCGCGCCAGAAGACCAGATCACCGGTGGAGAGGTTGTTGAGCGGCATGTCAGGGTCCAGAGCCTCGCCCAGTGTTGCCGACTGCATATCGCTGTCGCGCAGGGTAGGAATGTTCGCCATCCTGAGGGCCAGTTGAACGAAAGCAGAGCAGTCCGCTCCCATGCCACTTCGCCCGGCCCATAAATAAGGTGTTCCCAGCAGCTCACGTGCTGTGGCAATCCAGTCTGGGAAAGACTGCTCTATCGGAACCAGATGCGGCGCGTAGATGGCGCTTCCATCAGCCAACTCCGCATAAGGGCCGTTCTTTGTTTGGTGCACCTGAACAATCGCGACTTCGCTGGCTAGAGATATGCAATCCACCATCTGCGCCTTCAGATCAGGCGCGGCGTACTGGAACGTTCTTGGCACGCAGACCCTGTGGGTCGGTTCCATGGGCTCGGCCAGCGCCTTAAAGGCAACATAACCCTGATAGCCATCCCATTCGCTTTCCACCCAAGCCCATTGCTCATCATGGGCATGCACCAGAACCATTTCGCCGAACAGCAATTGGGTATCGAGGGGCGCGTTGGCGGAAGGCGCAGACCGCAGGTCGACCGTGCTATGTGCCGCCTGCATATGCTGCGGCGCATGGGCGGTGCTCAAGGGAAGTTTGCACTCAGCCCAGCCCGGCCGGAAGCTGTGCAGATCCGTGTTCGGCCCAGGCATACCCACAGGCTTGCCCATCAGCGGTACCGCTTCTCCAGAAAGTCGAACAGCGCGCGTACGCCTTGCGCCTCGCCGCCCACACGGGCCTGAGGACGCTCAGCCGAGTTCCACCCAAAGACATCGAAATGGACCCAGCTGCGCTCCTTGTTCACGAAACGAGCCAGAAACAGTGCGGCGGTGATCGACCCTGCAAAGGGTCCAGAAGAAATGTGATTCACGTCCGCAACCTTCGACGCCAACAGCTTGTCGTATCGCGGCCAGAGCGGCAGGTTCCAAAGGGGATCATTCACCGCAGCGGCGGACTCGGCGAGTTCTTCCACCAGTTGGTCATCGTGGCTGTAGAAGGGCGGAAGATCCGGGCCCATGGCGACCCGAGCTGCGCCCGTGAGCGTTGCCATGTCGATCAAAAGGTCCGGCTCTTCTTCTTCTGCCAACGTCAACGCATCGGCCAGGACGAGGCGACCTTCAGCATCAGTGTTACCGATCTCCACGGTCATGCCGTTGCGGCTTGGCAATATGTCTCCAGGGCGGAACGCACCGGCGGAGATGGAATTCTCGACTGCGGGTACCAGCACGCGCAGCCGCACATTGATCCCCGCATCCATGATCATCATGGCCAGCGCCAGGACGCAGGCGGCGCCACCCATGTCTTTTTTCATCAGCGTCATGGCGGAAGATGGCTTGATGTCGAGGCCGCCCGTGTCAAAACAGACGCCCTTGCCAACCAGCGTGACTTTGGGCGCGTCGTTTGCTCCCCAGCGCATATCCACCAGGCGCGGCTCGACATCAGACGCCCGGCCCACCGCGTGGATCATGGGAAAGTTCTGGGCCAGCAGATCTTCACCGACAACGCTGCTCACCGACGCGCCGTAGCGTTCGGCGAGATCCCGGATGGCCGCTTCCAGCGTGGCCGGGTTCATGTCGTTGGCAGGCGTGTTGATCAGGTCACGGGCAATGGAAGTAGCGGCAGCTGCGCGGCCAACCCGCTCAAAGCTAACGCCCTGCGGACTCATAAGCTGTGGGCGCGGTTTGGCTTCAGATTTATATCGCTCGAAATGGTAGCTCCCCAGACACCAACCCAGAACCATAAGCTCCGCATCAGCCCGCTTCTCAGGAAGGTTGGCCAGCCGATAGGTCGTCGGCGGCAGTTTGCGGGCCAACGCGCCGAGGGCAAACAGGTCAGATCCGTCGACGCCAAACAGGACCGCGCGAACGGACCCGTCTTCCCCAGGCAACGGGCAGACTTCTCCAGCCCGCCCCTCAAACCCATTGGCTTGCGCCCACAACACATCCCTCTGTGAGATCGCGGATCCATCAAGCTGGCATTCGTGCAGTTCGCCTTCAATGAGATGGATCGGAATGGCGGATGCGTTGGCATCAAAGGGCAGGAGCATTGTTGAATCCGTTCGAAGGGTCCCTGCGTGTCACATGCTCGGCGCGCGACGTACAGGGCGTCATTAACCGCGTGTTAGGGTTAACAGAATATTTCTGACGCGAAAGCACACCATTGGATGCTGACGCCATGTTTCTGTCCACACGCCTTTCCCGTCCTGCGCTCCTGCTGGTTTCAACCGTAGCCATCGCGGCCTTAGCGGGATGCAGCAAGACAGATCGCACCACGACGGGCTCCATCAAGGCCGGGCCCATCAACCCCAATGCAAGCCAGGCCGATATATCCCGGTCGGCGGACTATTGGGGCGAACGTTATGCCAAAAACCCAAAGGATAAGCAGACTGGCCTGAGCTACGCTCAAGCCCTGCGACTGATGGGACGCACTGAGCAGGCCATCGCCGTGATGCGCCAGATGGTGATTTTCCATCCGGAGGACAATCAGGTTCTGGCGGCATTTGGCAAAGCGCAGGCCGATGGCGGGCAACTGCAGGCCGCACTTTCCACCATTCGCCGCGCCCAGCGCGACGATCGCCCCGACTGGAAACTCCTGTCCGCGGAAGGTGCAATCCACGACCAGTTAGGCGACCCGGCCAGCGCGCGGCGTCTCTACCGCAAAGCCCTTGATATCAAACCCAACGATCCGGGCATTCTGTCCAACCTTGGCATGTCATATGTGCTGGAAGGCGATCTGCGGACAGCGGAAACCTACATGCGGGAAGCCATACGCCAACCGGGCGCAGACGGGCGTGTTCGCCAGAATCTCGCCCTGGTGGTTGGCCTGCAGGGTCGTTTCGCCGAGGCCGAGAAGATCGCCAGTTCCGATCTGAGCCCGGAGCAGGCCTCACAGAACATCGCCTTCCTGCGCAACACGCTCCAGCAGCAGAACGCATGGAAGAAGCTCAAGGACGAGGGCTAGGCTAGGGTCAGGACCCATTCATCTGAAGGCCCTAATTTAAACAGTTCTGACGCGATGACATATGTAAAAGCCCACCTTATCGGTGGGCTTTTTTGCTCTCAAGCTAGGGCGCCTAAGGCGGTATGAACGGCACCTAGCTTGGCGTTGCGCCACTCTCGGAGATCTTGATGTAGGCCGGCGTGATGATCACGATGAAGAGGCAAGGCAGAAAGAAGAGGATCATGGGCACCGTGAGTTTCGGCGGCAGGGATGCAGCCTTCTTCTCAGCTTCCATCATCCGCATGTCCCGGTTCTCCTGAGCCAGAACACGCAGAGCGGTACCCAGCGGCGTACCATACTTCTCGGCCTGAATGAGCGACGTCACCACAGCCTTCACAACGTCGAGGCCGGTGCGCTTGGACAGGTTCTCATAAGCCTGACGGCGTTCCTGCAGGTAGCTCAACTCGGCATTGGTCAGCAGCAGTTCTTCGGCCAACGGCACGGAAGATTGACCCACCTCTTCAGACACTTTCTTGAGCGCAGCCTCAATGGACATGCCGGACTCGACACAGATCAGCATCAGATCCAGCGCGTCTGGCCAGGCGCGCTTGATGGATTGCTGGCGCTTGCTGATGGTATTGGTGAGCCAGATATTTGGGCCGTAGAAACCAAGAGCAGCCCCCGCACAAATGGCGAGTACCTTTTGGTTGGCGGGCAGAAGATCCGGCAGGATCACATACATGTAGAATGCGACGGCTGCCGCAAAGCCAAATGGCAGCAGCACGCGCAGCGTCAGGAACACCAGGATAGCGGACGGAGACCGCTTGCCAGCCTGCAGAAGCTTGTTGGCCGTCGTGCCATCGTCCAGACGCTTGCGCAGATCAAAGGCATCCACGAACTTCTGAAAGAAAGCCTTCTGCTCAGAGCGAAGGGAAGCGCGTTTGTCACCATCCTTGGCTGCAGCCTGCAGGCGTGCCCGCTCGCGCTCGCGCATCTTGTCACGCTCCAGGGCAACCGATTTCATGCGGCCCTTCAACGGATCGCGATAGAGGATCGGGCTCACCACCGCGAGCACGGTGGCGAACGCAGCGACGGTGATGAACACCACCAGAAGGTTTTGCGGCTGGATGATCCAGTTCATCATGGCGTTGCGTTCCGGTTAGAAGTCAAAATTGATCATCTGTCTCATGACAAAGGTGCCGACGGACATCCAAACGGCGATCACGAGCAAATTGAAGTGACCTGTCGGGTGCGAAAACATGAGCCCGATATATTCAGGACTGAAAACGTAAAGCATACCCGTCACCGCGACGGGCAGACTGGCAATGATACCGCCCGACGACACGGCCTCAGAGGACATGGCCTTGATCTTCGCCTTCATCTTCTTGCGGTCACGCAGCACGTTGGACAGATTGCCCAGCGCCTCGGACAGATTGCCACCAGCCTGCTGCTGAATGGTGATCACAATGGCGAAGAAGTTGGTTTCGTTCAGAGGCACCGCCTCGTGCAAACGCTGTACGGACTGCGAAACGGTAAGACCAACCTGCTGACCCTCAATGATTTTCTTGAACTCGCTGCGAACAGGCTCCTGGGCCTCATTGGCGATGATGCGAAAGCAATCATTGATGGGCAGGCCGGCTTTCACGCCACGAACCAGCACATCGACGGCGTTTGGAAACTCCTCGGCGAATGCTTTGAAGCGCTTCTTGCGGGCCCGTGCCACAATGAACTTCGGAAGACCAATGCCGCCGATTCCAAGAGCCGCAACAACGACTAGAAGCTGCTGACCCGTCACAAACGCGATGGCCGCACAGAACAGCCCCATGGCCGCAGACATGATGTAGAATTGCGGAACGGAAATAGGCAAACCGGATTGACGCAACTGGCGGCGCAATGTCGGTTTGGTGGAACGGCTGGCCTTTTTCTTGTTGAGCTCTTCGAGCTCACTCAAGGAGTTCTCCACCGACTTGCGCCGTTTGGAGGCGTCTGCCACCCGGCTCTTGGCAGCGTTCACATTTCTCGTTGACGCAATGGCTGCATCGCCAAATTGTTCCATGCGACGGGACGTTCGGCTCTCAGTCTCAATCTTGCGGAACAGAAGCGAGTAAGCCAGACCACCTGCTGCGAGTGCAGCAAGGCCGACCATGGTCAGGATCATCAGCGTGTTTTGGTCGATGTTGATCATCAGCAATCACCATCCCCATCAGGGTCTTCGGCAGCGTCCATCGCCTCGGCCAAACGATTCTCTTCGTTGAAGTAGCGCGCGCGTTCCCACATGGCCGGGCGGCCAATGCCGGTGGATACGTGCTTGCCAATAATTTTGCCATCGGCGTCCTCTCCCACCATTTTGTACTTGAAGAGGTCTTGGGTGATGATCACGTCACCCTCCATTCCAAGCACTTCAGTGATGTGGGTGATGCGCCGCGAGCCATCGCGCAGGCGCGCCGCCTGGACGATCACGTCCACAGACCCACAGATGATCTCGCGCACGGTCCGCTGAGGCAGCGAGAAGCCGCCCATGGCGATCATGGACTCCATGCGGTTGAGGCATTCGCGTGGGCTGTTGGAGTGGATCGTGCCCATGGAGCCGTCGTGACCCGTGTTCATGGCCTGCAACAAGTCGAAGACCTCCGAGCCGCGCACCTCACCCACGATGATGCGCTCAGGCCGCATACGCAGGCAGTTCTTCACGAGGTCCGTCATCGTGATCTGCCCCTCACCCTCCAGATTGGGTGGACGGGTTTCCAGACGGACAACATGAGGCTGCTGGAGCTGAAGTTCGGCGGAATCTTCGCATGTGATAATGCGTTCGTCCGTATCGATGTAGCGCGTCAGACAGTTGAGAAGCGTTGTCTTACCCGAGCCGGTACCGCCGGAGATGATGGTGTTGCAACGCACCCGGCCAATGATCTGCAGAATGGCCGCGCCTTCGGGAGTGATGGACCCGAAATTGACCAGCTGATCGAGGGTGAGCTTGTCTTTCTTGAACTTACGAATGGTCAGTGCGGGACCATCGATTGCAAGCGGCGGTGCAATTACGTTTACTCGGGATCCATCGGCGAGGCGCGCGTCACAGATGGGCGATGAATCGTCCACCCGGCGGCCAACCTGGCTCACGATGCGCTGGCAGATGTTCATCAGCTGATCGTTGTCGCGGAATTTGATGTCCGTCTGCTCGGTCTTGCCATTGACCTCGATGAAGGTGGTGTCGGCCCCATTGACCATGATGTCGGCGATGTCATCGCGCGCCAGAAGAGGCTCCAGCGGGCCGTAACCGAGAACATCATTGCAGATATCCTCCAGCAAAGCTTCCTGCTCTGCGATCGACATGACGAGGTTCTTGATCGCGATGATGTCGGAAACAATATCGCGAATTTCTTCACGCGCCGCCTCGTTATCGAGCTGTGCCAGCTGGCCAAGGTCAATCGTGTCGATCAGGGCAGCAAAGATGCTGGCCTTGGTGGCATAATAGTCCTGGTTGCGGCCCTTGGGTTTGGGTGCTGGAGCCGGCGCAGGTGCGGGCACCGGAGCAGCATCGGCTATGGATGGCTGCATTTTGGGCGCTTCGACAGCCGCGGGAGCGGGTGTGGCAGCGGGTTGAGGCGCTGGCGCCGGCTTGGGCGGCTCAGCGGTCGTCGTGCTGCCGCCTGCAGGGGCACCAAAGCCGGGTTTGCCGCTGCTGCCACCTGGTTTTCCGTCGCCGCGTTTTCCAAACATTTCAGGGTCCTTCCGACCGTATGATCAAGTGCCGGGTTGCTAGGCGCTGGCGGCTTTTTTGCCTCCAAGGCCCAGCTTGGAGAGTATAGGACCCAGGCCGCTCTTTGCCTTTGGAACGATGAGCTGCTTGCGCCCGGTGACCGTTGCAGCGAGCGCGTCAAAGACCCCAACGGCGGCATGTTTGGCATCGAACTCGCCGATCATCTGGCCATTGTTGGATGCGGTGCCGAACACTTCCGGCGCAAACGGAAGAACGGACGGGTGTTCAATTCCAAGAGGTGCACAGAAGTCGGCCACCGAGATTTCAGGGCGTTTGGGCACACCAACCTGATTGATCACCAGGTGAGGCTTGTCATCGTTGGGACGCAATTCAGCAAGCTTGTCGATGAGCAGCTTGCTGTTCCGAAGTCCGGCCAGGTCAGGAGTGGTTGTCACCACCACCTGATCAGCACGGGTCAAAACGTGCTCTGACCAGCTGGTCCACACGTGCGGGACATCGAGCACGACATTGGGCACACCCACCTGAAGCAGATCGAAGAGAGCTTCGAACGTCATCTGCTCAAAATCGCAGGTGCGATCCAGAGTTGCCGGCGCGGCCAGCAGGCTCAAATGCTCCGAACACTTGGCCAGAATGCGGTCGAGATAGGTTTCATCCAGACGATCCGGAGAGAAGATTACGTCCGCGATCGTTTGAGCCGGCTCCTGGTCAAAGTCGATATTGGCGGTTCCAAACGCAATATCGAGATCGGCCAGCACGACGTCGGACTCGTTTTGATTCGACATGTGCCAGGCGCAATTGTGCGCAACGGTAGACGAACCGACACCGCCCTTTGCGCCGACAAACGCAACAAAGCGTCCAACTGGCTCTGCATCGGGATCCACGAAAAGCGTCGAGATTTCTGCGAGCATGGCGGGAAGCGCAACCGGCGCGACCATGTATTCCGAGACACCGCGCTGGATCAGCTCCCGGTAAAGCGTCACATCGTTGACGTGGCCAACGACGATGACTTTCGTGCCGGGATCACAATGCACCGACAGCTCATCCAGTTGCGCGACAATCGCCTCAGGTGCCGCTTTGGATTCAAGGATAAGAAGATTGGGCGTCGGAGCCTGGCTGTAGAACTGGGTCGCTGCTGGGATGGAACCCATATGGACCTTGACGTGAGCCTTGCTCATGCGCCGGTCGCCAGCACCCTGCTCCAAAACCGATGCAAATTGCTGGGTTTCACAGAAAGCCTGCAGGGAGATGCGAGGTATAGGGCGCACGTTTTCCATCGCGGCAACAAATGCGTCATCGCGGATTTCAGGCTGATGCGCAGCTACCCTCAGCTCGTGAGACGCTGGCTGATCGGCTATGACAGCAGGCGTTTCATGGACCTGCTGCACAGCCTCCACCTCTTGGGCTGTGTCGGCCTCAAGGGCATCGGACATCTCGACGACGTCTTCGGCGAAGAATGCGTCAGCCACCTTGCTGGGGTCAGCGCTTTTGCTTTTGAACAGGTTCTCACTCATCACTCGACTTCCTTATAGGCTTCCAGCACGGCGGCACGCTGTTCGGCATCCACCGGACTTGGCGCACGTGGCGTGACGAGGTCTTTTGGATCAGCCAGTTGAGCCGCAAAGTTGGCCTGGCTGGCGCATCCGAAATTCTGGTAATTCTTGTTCTGGAACGTGTCCGTCAGATCTTCTTCCCAATTGCCGCACTGGTGCACGGAGGCGGTGAGCGAGCGGTAGGTCAGATGCAGGGCTGCGGCCTCCTGCTCATGGCGAAGGTCATAGCCGACCACTTTCACATGATGCCCCCGGACACCGCTCTTTTTCAGCTGACGCAGCAGCTGGGGCAGTACACGATTGATGCCCTTTTGGTTGTGGGCACCTCTTGGTTTGTGAACCGTGAGCACATGGGCGCCGGAAGCCAGGAAGGTCTCAGCGAAGTGTTCGACCCGGCGCTGATCCGGGAAGGAGAGCTGAGAATCGTCACCTCCCACCATGAGGTGCAGCCTGCGTTCACTTTCACCCACCAGTATTGGATGAGTTTTGCGGTAGTCGCTCTCAACCGACGTCACGATGGTGGGATCGGTTGTTCTGCCGCACGCAGCCAGAGCCACAGCCATCAGACCGATCGCGAGAGTTTTTCTTGTCAGTGCCATGTCTCTGGCCTTTCAGACTTTCGAAGTCGGATGCATTTCCCGACGGTCTACTGGATGATGAAGCCGATCTTGCCGTTGTAGCGGCTGCCTTCGGGGGTCTTGCGCCCGTAGACCTTGGAGATCCGGCCCAGAAGATTGGCGTTGTTGTCAGCCGACGGCTGGAAATTGTTGTCGGGACGCTGGAGCTGATGATTGGCCACGGGGCGCACCAGATAAGGCGTCACAATGATCACCAGCTCCGTCTCGTCGCGCTGGAAGTCGCGGCTGCGGAACAATGTTCCGAGAACAGGCAGATTGCCGAGGCCTGGTAGCTTGCTGATGGATTGCCTCACAGAGTCCTGCACAAGGCCCGCAATCATCAGGGAGCCACCAGAAGGAAGCTCAACCGTCGTACTCGCTTCGCGGGTTCGCATGCTGTTGAACGTGCCACCAATGCCAGAGTTGGCTGCGCCTTGGATGTCCGGTTCAGAGACTTCCGTGGAGACCTCAATCGAGATCCGGCCCGGTGCAAGAACGACAGGTTTGAAATCAAGCCCAATGCCGTAGTCAGTCTCAACATAGGTGTCTGTGAGCACCTCACGGTCTACGCCGTTGAACTCTTCAATGCTGCGATCGCGACCGCCACCGAGCCAGTACTTGCCACCCACCCGGAAGGATGCCTCTTTGCCTGAAATCGCCGTCAGAGTTGGCTCTGCCAGAGTACGCGCAACCCCAGCCCTCTCGAAGGCGTGCAGGTTAGCCTCGAAGCCAACATCGCCTACGCGGCCACTCATCCCGACAGTCCGTCCACCTTGGTGGTTGCCAAGGCCAAAGCCATTGCTTTGAGCGACGCCAAAGCCGATCGACCCAGTTCCGTAACTCGCGGATCCTGAGAAACCCATCTGCTTCATCACAGAGCGCTGCACTTCTGCGATTGTGACCTTCAGAGTCACCTGGTCCTCAGCTGCAATCTTCAGAAGATTGATGATTGCCGATTCACGGCGCGCTTCCGGCTGGGCAATGGCTACGTCGCCGCCTGAACCAGCGGCCGCCCCGGATGCCGTTTGCGTGAATGCGCCAGTTGTTGCCTCACCGCCTTTCACAAAGGCAGTCGCGAGTTGAACCGCACGGTCGGCGTCCTGAGGCGTTTGCACGCTTCCGGTCAGCACGACGTTATCGTTGATGAGTTCAACGCGGATCTTGGAGCCGGGGATGAAGCGCTTGAGCTTCTCCTCAATACCAGAGATATCGCGCTCGATATTGATGTTAAGCGACAGGATCGGCGCGCCGGCACGGTCGAACACAAAGATGTTCGTCTGACCAACTGACTTGCCGAACAGATAAATACGACGCTTGGAGCGAATGATGCCATCGGCCACGTCCGGGCTAGCGATCAGAAGGTCGTGCGCGTCCCGTGGCAAGTCAATCACGATGGACTTGTTCAAACCAAGCTGGACGTTCTGGGCTGATGCAGCACCATCATCGCGCAAACGGATAAGGTTTGCAGCTGATGCGGTGTTGCTCAGAAGCGATGTACCGAAACCACCAATTGTGGGTGTGGCGATTGCAAAGGTAGCGGCAAGGGCCGCGGTCAAAAGCGCGCGTTTCATGATCCGAGTCCTCATTCGGTCACAGCGGTGGAAACGTCACCGCCCATGATCATGCGGACTGAGCCCGCTTTCCTGCGTTGGTTGGTCACTGACTTCCCGCTTTTGTCACTCAGAGAGCGAAGGGCCAGCGTGATCGTGATGGCTGCTGCCTGGGCCGCGGTCAGAACGCGGGTCTGGTCAGGCGTCAGTTCGAGAGTGGCCGTGCTGCCCTCCACGACTGGGGAGCCATCTTCCTCACGGATGGTCTGGCCAATGGCCAGGACACGAACATTTTCGAAGAGCGTCTCGGTGGAGCTGTCGCCGTCCGCATTCTCGCGGGTCGTCAAAACGTCCACATGGTCATTGGGGAGAATGAACCCGCCCGCGCCTGTGGTCAGCGAGATCTCGGTAGCAATCGCCCGCTTACCGGGTGGCAGGAGGGCCGACATAAAGCCCTGTTCAGCCGAAGCGAATTTCTTCGCGGTCACCGGCTCGCCGGAGATCACGTTCGAGAGTGCGATGAACTCCCGATAAGTTTCCAGCGCATCTGGGTTCTCATCCTCGCGCACGAAATCCGGGTTGGCGTTGACGGTTTCTTCCGGCCACTGCTCCCACCGCACATTGGTGTCAGTCACACGGTTGCCCATGTCGAAGTCTTCGCTGGCAACCAGAATGCCGACAGTCGCCCGTTCCGGCTCTGCCATCACGGCTGATTGGTCCACCATGACTTGAGGCTGATTGACCAAATTCATGGCCACCACACCGGCGCCGCCGGCTGCAACCACAGCAACAGCAACCGGAACAAGACGAGAAATCTTCACAACCCACACTCCAAACACAGCCGATTGATCGGCGTTTCAGGGTGAGTTTGTCCGTGAACGGTTAGATTACGGTTAACGAAGGGTTCGGCGGCATGGTTAAGCCTGTCTTACGCTTTGGGCTGTCGCAATCAGAGCGGCCCTACGCTCAATCAGACTTGGAAGATCGGAGCGTGAAAGCTGGCCCAAATCCCAGCTCCCCCCAGGGAGATTCCATATGGCGTTTTCAGTCGTCGAACGTGCAGCCGTTTGATGAACCGGACGTCAGACATGGCCGAGGGAAGTGGAAAACGCCTCCATAGAAGAAGCACAAGTGTAAGGATCCCGCCTGCAATCAGGGCGTAGAGAACATAGTCTATCGTGACGCGATGCCAGCCCAGCCAGAGCACGGTGGCCGTTATCAGCTTCACGTCACCCGCCCCCATCTGTCCGATGGCGTAGAACAGCAGAAAGCCAGCAAAGGCGGCAACGGCCGCCAAAAGATGCCAGCCCATCTCCAACAGTCCGCCCGGCTGAAATGCCCAGCCCGACAAAACCGCAAAGGCGAAAAAGCCCGCCAACATCACAATGATGAGCGAGTTGAATATGCGGAATGTGTAAAGGTCTGTCAGCGCTGCCCAAAGCATGCACACGACGAAACCAAGTTGCGCGACAAATGACAGTGTCATGGGCATCCTGCTACGAACAAAAAAGGCCCCGCGATCGCGCGAGGCCCTGTCGTCAAGTCGCCTAAGCTTACTTCTTAGGGCCTTTGTCGTTACCGGCTTTGATCGCGGTGCCGATTTTCGTGAAGGACTTGGAAGTCTCGTCACCAACGGTCGTTGCGGCAGTGATGACCACCACGGCGATCAGAGCAGCGATCAGGCCGTATTCGATGGCAGTCGCGCCGGAGGACTTTTTCAGGAATTTGTTGATCTTCATCATCATGGTTCTGTTCCTTTGGTTTCACAGCATCCTGCCAACTTTTTGCTGCCGGTCAGGTAGGGCCAATCTACGCTCGGGCGCTTGCAACCCCCTTAAGGAACACGCTTAGCGAAAGATGAATCGCGAAACTGATGAGTTGTGGTGAAGAAAATCCAACAAAGAGACTTGTATTTTATCTTTGTTCATCAACGCGCTGATGGATCAAACGATACCGCCTGATCGGCCAATTAAGCGTTGATTCACCATTATCTGTGAGGCTCCCGCTCGGTCCAATATGTAGGAAGTACCGAGATGGCTGGAATGTTCGGCAAACGCACTCAAACCGGAAACCGGGCTCGGAAGACGAGCTCTGATATGGTCAGCCGGATCGTGGCAGGGTTTGCCGCCGCGTCTTTCGTGCTGATGGCGACATGGTCTGGCGGTGCCGTCGCGTCTGACGTCGGCAATGGCAGCGGTACCGGCGTCGTTGTTTATAAGGATCAGGCCAAAGTCTTCCGTATCTCTCGACCTGCAAGCACAATCATCGTCGGCAACCCTGGTCTTCTGGCTGCAACGGTTCAGGATCTCCAGACAATCGTCCTGACTGGCAAGGCGTTTGGCACAACCAACATGATCGTCCTGGACGATGCGGGTCAGCCCATTCTCGATGAGATGGTGATTGTCAGCCAGAACGAGACATCTCTTGTCAGAGTGTACTCCGGGGCCGACGTCAAAACACTATCGTGCGCCGTCAGTGCCTGTCAGGAAGCCCAGACTACCAACTGACCGTCAGCTTGGTCGCTCACGGTCACTCACGCAGCAAAGTGGGAAGTTCGCTTGGTTGCGTCGACGTGATGAGGCCCTTCAGAACATTGTAGTTCGACGCCTGGACGGGCCGGAAACCACCCGCCAGATCGGGTGACACACCGTCATATGCGGCGGGCTCCGTTCCCTCGAGCCCCAGAAGGTGGCTTTGAAGCAAGCCCTTCAACTCGCTTGGAAGATTCCGGCGAACGGCGTGGGGGCCCAGCATGATCTCTGGCGACTGCCAGGCGAGCTCAATGTCCGTTTCATCCAGCAGCCCTGTTTCCAGCAGTTGACGAAGAGTGCCGTGGGAATAGCCTTCGGACAAAGGTCCTGTAAGCGTTGACCATCCGAAAAGACCATCGACCTGGTTTGAGGCAAGGGCAGCAGATGCTGCGGCAAAGTCCTCGAACTCCTGCATCTGTGACCCTGTGACGGCCACGCCTTGGACGCCGGAAGACTTTAAGAGCGCGTCCGCCAGTTCCAAATGCAGATTGCTGGCGGCTTCTCCTATGACGCCAAACCGAGCCTCAACCCCATCACCGCTCAAAAGGGCATCGGCATTGTCGCTGCGCGCCACCACGATCATCCGAATGCTCTTGGCGCCACCCGAAAATGTCGGCACGGCCAGCGGCTCCACACAATTGCAAGCAGCCTGGGTCATCGCAAAGCTGAGGGATGAATGAATGGCATATTCCACCCGACCCGATGCCTGGGCATCGGAGAGAGTCAGGAAGTCTCCAAACGGAACGATCTCGACTGGAAGATCAAGCTTGTTGGTCAGGCTTTCACGAAACAGTTCCATTCGACGAACAGTGCCACGGGCATCATCTCCGGCGGCAACACCCACGCGCAGAGTTCCAATCTCGTCACGCCAGGCGGTTGAGGGCGGTGGCGCGATCTCAACGATTGAGCTCTCCGAGCCTCCCGCTTCAGCATCTTCCTGGGCCTGCGCCGGAAAGGCAGCCAAAAGCAGCCCGACGAGAGCGGCGCCGGCGATATGCAGAACATTCATGGACAACTCCCGTGGGCGATGGTCGCGTTCTCTCGCAATCCTTGGCGAAGCGGTCTAGACCTTCAAGTCATGGCGCGCGCATTTCTTTTCGTTCTGGATTCTTTTGGCATAGGTGGCGCACCGGATGCCGGGTCCTACGGCCAGGTCAATGGATCCGATCTCGGCGCGAACACGTTCCTGCACATTGCCCAGGCATGCGCCCTAGGCGAAGCAGACGACCGGGCGACCGGAAATGGCACATTAAAGCTTCCCAACCTTGCCAGTCTCGGCTTGGCCCATGCGGCGCACGGGGCCTGCGGAGAAGTGCCAACGGGCTTTGACCTATCGTCACAGTCGCAAGCTCTTGCGGCCCATGCGGTAGAGCAATCCAAGGGCAAGGACACGCCTTCCGGCCATTGGGAGATCGCGGGGCGGCCAGTTCCATTCGACTGGGGTTACTTTCCTCGTAGCGAGCCCACTTTCCCATCCGACTTGCTGGCCGCCATCTATGATGAAGCTGGGCTGGCCGGCTCTCTGGGCAACGAACACGCATCGGGCACCGAGATCATAAGCCGCCTTGGCGCACAGCATGTGAAAACGGGGCAGCCGATCTTCTACACGTCCAACGATTCCGTGTTTCAGATCGCGGCGCACGAGGACCCGGACATTTTTGGATTGGATCGCCTTCTCGACCTTTGCCAAACAGTCTTTCGACACACATCCAAACTGAATGTGGGGCGTGTGATTGCCAGGCCTTTCGTGGGCGATGCTGAAATGGGGTTCGATCGCACGGGCAACCGTCGGGATTTCGCCATTGCTCCACCGGAGGACACGCTGCTGGACCGCGCCAAGGCGGCCGGGCGTCAGGTCATCGCGGTGGGAAAGATTGCCGATATCTACGCCCAATCAGGGGTGACGGATGTCAGGAAGGCTTCGGGCAATGAAGCGCTGACTGACACCACTCTCAAAGCCATGGACGATGCGCAGGACGGCGATCTGGTGTTCACGAATTTTGTCGACTTCGACATGCTCTACGGTCACCGGCGGGATGTTTCAGGCTATGCGGCAGCGCTTGAAGCTTTTGACGCGCGGCTGCCTGAGCTTATGGCAAAGTTGCGGGACGATGATCTGATGGTGCTGACCGCAGACCATGGTTGTGACCCGTCTTGGCACGGCACAGACCACACACGAGAACAGGTGCCAGTGCTTGCCTATCGGCCCGGCATTCGTGGAGGCTTCATCGGCCAGCGTGACAGCTTTGCCGATATCGGAGCATCCGTTGCGCAGCACCTCGGCCTGCCCACCGGCCCTCATGGGAGGAGTTTCCTATGACCACGGCTTTGCCGCCAATGGTGGATATTCACACCCACATTGAAGGCGCCGCCCACCCCCAGTTTGTGCGCGCGCAGGCTCAAAAATATGGCGTGGATCTCAGCAATATCTTTGCCGAAAATGGCGAAACCTATTGCTGGCACGACTTCACATCTTTCATCGCCGCCTATGGGGCTGTCTCCGACGTTCTGCGAGCGCCAGAGGACTACGTCGCGCTGACCGAAGATGTGCTCCTGCGCCAGGCAGGCGACGGGGTCATCTATCAGGAGTTCTTCTGCTCCCACGACAATTCAGATCGCATGGGTTGCCATGTGACTGATATGTGGGATGCGATGGCCGAAGGCGCAGCCCAAGCCAAGGCGAAGACCGGCATTGAGTGCCGCTTCATTACCACGGGCGTGCGCAACCTAGGCATGCATCATGTGGATGAAGC
The DNA here is from genome assembly GCA_039816825.1 of Pseudomonadota bacterium. Lineage (GTDB taxonomy): Bacteria > Pseudomonadota > Alphaproteobacteria > Rhizobiales > Rhizobiaceae > JBCBXA01. The sequence continues at coordinate 50,433 of JBCBXA010000002.1, forward strand.
TGCCGTGCTGGCCGAAGCTCACCCACACCCGATGGTGACCGGTTTCGGCATGGCGGGGGACGAGCGCATGGGCCACCCATCAGAAGTGGCGAGTGCGTTTGAACGGGCCAAGGGTGCGGGCCTGAGACTGACAGCCCACGCAGGCGAGCTCTGCGAAGCGCAGAGCGTTCGCGACTGCCTGGACCATCTCGATCTCGAGCGGGTTGGCCATGGCGTTCGGGCCATTGAGGATGCCGATCTTGTTCAGCGTCTGGCTGCGGAAGGCGTGGTTCTTGAAGTCTGCCCCGGATCCAACATTGCGCTGGACGTTTTCACCACGGACACGCACCCGCTTCGGGCCCTGAGGGATGCTGGGGTGAAAGTGACAGTGGCGGCTGACGACCCGCCATTCTTCAAAACCACCACCAAGGCCGAATATGAGATGGCAAGAAACCAGTTTGGTTTCTCGGGCGATGGCTTGCTACAACTGAGCCGCACCGCCCTGAACGCTGCCTTCGTGGATGAAGACACGCGTGATGCCCTCATTGCCAAACTTGACGAACACCACCCTTAGCCAGCGAGTCACCCGTGAGCCGTTCTTCCTACACACCGCAAAATACCACTGTAATCGACCACCCGCTGGTGCAGCACAAGCTGAGCCATATGCGCCAGAAGGAGACGTCGACCGCCGGCTTCCGCCGCCTGCTGCGGGAGATTTCGCTGTTGCTTTGCTATGAGGTCACGAGGGAAATCCCTATGACCCAGGTGCATATCGATACGCCGCTGGAAGAGATGGAAGCGCCCATGTTGGCGGGCAAGAAAATGGTGTTCGCCTCTGTGCTGCGCGCTGGCAATGGCTTGCTCGAAGGCATGCTGGATCTCGTGCCTTCTGCTCGCGTGGCGCATGTGGGGCTCTACCGCGACCATGAAACGCTGCAGCCGGTTGAATACTACTTCAAGGCTCCAGAGGATCTCTCGGACCGCCTTACAATCGTTGTCGATCCTATGCTGGCGACTGCGAACTCAGCCATCATGGCCGTCGATAAACTCAAGGAGCGCGGTGCGAAAGACATGCGGTTCCTCTGCCTTCTGGCGGCTCCGGAGGGGATTGAGAACTTCGAGAAGGCCCAGCCGGACGTGCCGATCTTCACGGCGTCCATCGACAGCCACCTGAACGAGAACGGCTATATCGTGCCGGGTCTGGGTGACGCAGGAGACCGGATGTACGGCACCAAATAGAGGCAATTGGGCAAGGGCTGAGTAACCCTGAAAGCGGCAATAGTCCGGCTGATAACCTGAATGGAACGCCAGTTACGCATGCTGGAACCATGCGCACACTCATCGTCACCTGTTGTATCATCGCCTTCGCAGCTCCGTTCGCCATGAGCAAGCTGCAGGGAATCACCGAGATCAAAACTGGCACCGATGCCGTTGAACCTGTCGTTCAGCAGTCTAAAGCGACCGCGAAACGCCAGCCTTCTCCACTGCGACCAGTCTACTCCAATGGAACCGGTCGAGTTGGCAGCGGACGTCAGGCCATGATCACGGCGAGCGCCGATGGCCATTTTCGCCCCCGGGCGAAGCTCAACAAGATCACGATACCCGTCATGGTGGACACAGGCGCATCCACCATCGCGCTAAACAAAAGCACCGCCAAGCGCGTGGGCATCCGAGAGAGTTCTCTGAGATATAATATCAGCGTCAGTACGGCGAACGGGACTGTGATGGCTGCCAGAGCCGAATTGGACAGTGTGTCCATCGGCAAAATCACAATCCGTGATGTGGAAGCGCTGGTGCTGGACGATAATGCGCTCGACACGGTTCTGCTCGGCAACACATTTCTGGGACGCCTGAAGAGCTACCGCGTCAGCGACGGCCAGCTGATCCTGCAGAACTGACTATCGGGTGATCCGCTCGAGAAAAAGCGGCGCTTCCGACACTGCTCCAAACGAGACCGCCGCGCGCAGTGCGGCTTCAGCCCTGTCGGCTGCATCCTCGCTGGCCGCATGGACAGTTCCCAGCAGATCGCCAGAGACGATGCGGTCGCCGATCTGGACGACGCCGGAATAGCCGACCGAGTGATCGATCAAATCAGCTGCCACGCGGCGACCGCCACCCAACTCGATAACGGCAACGCCCAGCCCAAACGCATCAATCGCGCCGATCATGCCCGAGTCTTGAGCGAGGACATCTCGTATCACGGGTGCGGCTACCAGATGAGCGTCAAAGCTCTCGACAAAGTCAGAAGGTCCGCCGAGTTCCGACACCATCTGGCCAAACTTCTCCGCGGCCGCGCCCGACGAGAGCGCGTGCAAGCACTGCTCCCGCGCATCTTCCAGCGAGGTGGCCACGCCAGCCGAGACCAGCATCTCAGAGCAGAGTTCCACCGTAACGGCTTCCAGCCGCGTGTCAGCGCTGTCGCCCGTCAACAGCCGGACGGCGTTTCGCATCTCAACAGCATTGCCAATGGCGCTGGCGAGGGGCTGGTTCATATCCGTCAAAAGAGCCGTGGTCTTCACCCCCGCCCCATTGGCGACATTCACCAGGCTGGTCGCCAGTTCGCGTGCTTCATCGGCATCTTTCATGAAAGCGCCGTTGCCGCATTTCACATCCAACACGAGGGCGTCGAGCCCGGCGGCCAGCTTCTTGGACAGGATGGATGCCGTGATGAGCGACACGCTCTCGACCGTCGCGGTCACGTCGCGAATGCCGTAGAAGCGTTTGTCGGCGGGGGCGAGATCCGCCGTCTGGCCAATGATGGCGCAGCCGACGCTCTTCGTCACTTTGCGGAAGAGCGCCTCGTCGGCTGCGTTTGATAACCAGGAATGGAATCGAACTTGTCGAGCGTGCCACCTGTGTGACCAAGGCCCCGACCGGAGATCATTGGGACGTAGGCTCCGCAGGCTGCCACAATGGGCGCGAGGATCAGGGAGACATTGTCGCCCACCCCACCCGTCGAGTGTTTGTCCACCACGGGCCCATCGAGATCCGGCCATGCCAGAACCGTTCCACTGTCCCGCATGGCGGTTGTGAGGGCGACACGCTCGTCCACCTCCATGCCCTTGAAGAACACGGCCATGGCAAACGCCGCCACCTGCCCCTCTGACACTGAGCCATCGGTGATGCCTGCCACGAAATCCGCGATGCGCTCAGCGGGAACGGATTGTCCTTCCCGCTTCAGGCGGATTGTCTCCTGGGTCAGGAACTTGCGAGCCATGGATCAGTATCCGCCGGTGGGGGCGGCCTCGCTGCCCGTCAGCACGGCTTCAACACTGGCCAGCAGGCTTGACGCGCCAAACCGATAGGTGTGCGGACTGGCCCACCCCTCGCCCAGAATCGATGAAGCCAATTCGAGATGAGCCTTCGCTTCATCGAAGGTGCGAATGCCCCCTGCGGGCTTGAAGCCAACCGATTGGCCAGACTCGGCGATAGCGCTCAGCATAATGCGGGCGCTTTCCAGCGTTGCGTTTTCGGCAACCTTGCCGGTGGAGGTTTTGATAAAGTCGGCGCCCTCATCAATGCACATCAGCGATGCTGACCGGATAAGATCCTCATTGGCGAGCTCGCCCGTTTCGAGGATGACCTTGAGTTGCGCAGGCTGATCAATCACCGCCCGCACAGCAGCCACCTGTTCAGTGGCGGTATCAACATCGCCAAGCGTCCATGCGCGATAAGGAAATACGAGATCAATCTCATCCGCACCGGCCTTGAGCACATCGACCGTTTCACCGACGACAGCCGCAGTGTCGGTGCCCCCCTTTGGAAAATTCACAACCGTGGCCACGCGGACCGCACTTGCCGCCAAGGCCTTCTTGCTCTGCGCCACAAAGCGCGGCCAAACGCAAACGGCTGCCGTCGCCGGGCGAATGTCATTTCCCAGCGCGGTCGCACAAAGCGCGTCGATGTCAGCGGCGTTGCAATCATCATTGAGGTTCGTCAGGTCGATCATGGAAATGATCGAACAGGCAAGATCCATATCGCTCATCAAAGCGCTCCGCTGGACACGGCTTGGGTGAGAATTTTGGCCAGTTTTTCTCCGCCAATCGGGGCCATCTGTTTGGTCTCATCATGGCTCAGCGTGGTGGAATGCATGCCCGCGCCCATATTGGTGACAACCGAGAAACCCGCCACACGCAGTCCGTAGAAGCGCGCTAGAATGGCTTCGGGCACCGTAGACATGCCGACCGCATTAGCCCCCAGAGTCTGGGACAGGCGTATCTCGGCCGGTGTTTCGAAGGTTGGGCCCGAGAACCACATATAGATGCCCTCGGCCATCGGTATGCTGGCCGTGTCGGCCGCTTGCCTGAACACGCTGCGCAACTCACGATCATAGACCTCTGACAGGTCAACGAAGCGTGCGTCTGTCTCCTCACCCATCAGCGGGTTCATACCGGACCAGTTTATGTGATCGGTGATCTGCATCACCGATCCGGGCTCTATCGCCGTGTCCACGGACCCGGCGGCGTTGGTCAGGACAAGGTTCTCAATGCCGATCCCGCTGAGCGCTTCGATCACGGGGCGCATGGCCGCCGCATCGCCCTGCTCATAATAGTGCACGCGCCCGGACAGCATCATGATTGGCTTTTCGGCAATGGTTCCGGCAACAACGCGGCGGGAATGGCCTGTCACGTTGCCAGCGGGAAAGCCGGGCAGATCCTCATACGGAATCGAGACGGCGTCCTGGACCGTATCAGCCAGATCGCCGAGGCCTGACCCCAGAATCATCGCCGTGCGCGGGGAACGGCCCTCAAGGCCTTTGACCAAGGTTTCAACAGCCGGGTTCATCACTCGTCCTTCAGTGCTTCGGCATCAAACCCACGGGGGAAAAGCGCCGACAAAGTCGTGGTCTCAACGATTCCGGTTCCATCTGTCAGATGAAGGATCGGATCTCCATGCGCAAACTCCGCAAGCCGCTGGCGGCACCCACCACAGGGTGTGATCAGGTCCTTCTTCGGAGCGTAGACCGCCACTTCCACAATGCCATCGGCACCTGCCATCACCATATGGGCGATGGCGCTTGTCTCCGCGCACCAGCCCTCTGGGTAGGAAACGACTTCAATATTGGCTCCGGTGAAGACTTGGCCATCCGCCGTGCGAATGGCTGCCCCCACTGGAAAGTCAGAGTAGGTCGCACGGTGTTTCAGGCTCGCCACTTTGGCCGCTTCATAAAGCTCCCGTGCGCTGTCCGCACTCACCTATCGCTCCTTGGTATAGGGCACGCCACCTGCCTTGGGCGGAATGGCCTTGCCGATGAAACCAGCCAGCAGGACCACCACCAGAATATAGGGCAGTGCCTGAATGAATTGCGGGTTGAAGCTGCCGATGACCGGAATGCCGTCGACCCCTTGAATGACGGTGGACGTTGCGTCGAAGAATGCGAACAGCAGGCACGCTCCCAGAACGGGCCACGGCCGCCATTTGGCGAAAATCAGCGCCGCGAGCGCGATATATCCACGTCCCGCCGTCATGTCCTTGCCGAAGCCAACCGATTGGGCGAGGGACAGCGACGTGCCAGCAAAGCCGCACAGGACACCGCAGATGATCACTGCGCGGTACCGCTCAAAAGTGACCGAGATGCCCGCCGTATCAACGGCACCCGGGTTCTCGCCCACGGCCCGCAAGCGCAGCCCGATGCGAGTGCGGTAGAGTATCCACGCCGTCAACGGCACGGCCAGAATGGCGAAGTAAACCAAGATATTGTGGCCGGAGATGATGTCGGAATAGATGGTCCCGACAAGAGGCACATTCTGAAGAGTGTCCGCCAGGGGCAGAGTGATATCGAGGAACCGGCCATCGGAGGAGAGCATGGGTGTGCGACCACCCTGCCGAAACAGCGCCTGACCAAACAAGACGGTCACCCCGGCTGCAAAGAAGTTGATCGCCACGCCCGACACGATCTGGTTGCCCCGCACGGTGATGGACGCAAAGCCGTGGACCAGCGACAGCAGCACCGAGGACAGAATGCCCGCCATGAGCCCGAGCCAGGCGCTGTCCATGTAGAAGGCCACAGCCGCTGCTGCGAAGGCTGCCCCCAGCATCTTGCCTTCAAGGCCAATGTCGAACACGCCGGCGCGCTCGGAATAAAGGCCAGCAAGCGCTGCGAATATCAGCGGCACAGCTGCCTGAATGGTGGCGTTGATAACCGAGACAATGATGACAAGATCCATGATCGCCTCCTACTCCGCCGCCGCAGGTGCGCGCGAGCTGCGCCATTCACGATAGATTGCCGTGATGGTTGGCCGGAACATGTGCTCCATTGCACCGGCAAACAGGATTACCAGCCCCTGGATCACCACAATCATATCGCGGGTGATGGCCGGCATGTCGAAGGCCAGCTCCGCCCCACCCTGATAAAGTGCGCCGAACAGAATGGCCGCCGGTATGATGCCGGCGGGGTGAGAACGGCCCATGAGGGCGACCGCGATGCCGACAAAGCCCGCACCGGCCACATTGTCGAGCGTATAACGAGCCTCAGACCCCACCACCGTATTCATGGCCATCATGCCCGCCAGCGCGCCAGAGATCAGCATGACAATGATGATGGTGCGGGTTTGCGGGATGCCAGCATAGATGGCTGCAGATGGTGAAACGCCCGTGGTCCGCACTTCATAGCCAAAACGCGTGCGCCAAATGAGCAGCCAGACGAGGAAAGCTGCGAGCAGCGCCACCAGGAAGGAAATGTTGAACGGGGCAGAACGGATGTTGATACCGAAAAGCCCCATTACGAAATCCATCTTCGGGATCTGCGCACCAGGTGGGAATGGCGCCGTTGCAGGCTCCATGGAGCCGTCTGGGCGAAGGGCACCAGACAGAAGATAAGTGATCAGTGCCGCGCCAATAAAATTGAACATGATCGTCGTGATCACGATGTGGCTGCCGCGCGTCGCTTGAAGCCAGGCGGGGATCAGCGCCCAGAGCGCGCCAAACAAGGCAGTTGCCAGAACGAGCAGCGGGAAGTTCACATACCAGGGCAGTATCGTGCCGAGCGAAATCGCAATCAGCGCAGCGCCAAGACCACCAACAAGCGCTTGCCCTTCACCGCCAATGTTGAAGAGCCCCGCGTGGAACGCGACGGCCACAGCAAGGCCGGTGAAGATGAAATTGGTCGCGTAGAACAGGGTGAAGCCAATGCCGGACCCATATCCAAACGCGCCACGCACCATCAGCTGCGCGGCCTCCAGCGGGTTCTCACCAACAAACAGGACCACCAGCCCCGCCACCAGAAAGGCGACGCCAAGGTTGAGAAAGGGGATCAGTCCAAAATCGATCCACTTGGGAAGATCGTCACTCATGTTTCATCTCCCACCTCTTCCCCGGACGGCCCTTCGGCCGCAAAATCGATGTGTCCGTTCTCATCCATGGGGAAGAACGGGTTGTACGCCACTTCCCAAAGATGGCCATCCGGATCGGCAAAGTAGCCGGAATAGCCGCCCCAGAAGACCTTTTGAGGCTGCTTGATCGCGGTGGCGCCAACACGGATGGCGTGGGCGTAGGCCTCGTCAACCTCGGCTTCGCTCAGGCAATTGTATGCCGTCGTTACTGCCTTGAAGCCATGACCCTCGGGTTTGACATGAGCATCCTCGGCCAAACTGTCGGCCCCAAAGAGGCCGAGCACGACATTGGTACCGCGGAAGAACGAAACCTGCTCGTTGGATTGCTCTGCCTCCAGCGGCCAGCCGAGCGCCTCGTAGAAGGCACGCGCCCGAGGCATATCCGATACCCCAAGCGTCACGATGTTAATGCGCGGTGCCAGGCTCATGTGTGGGCCTCGCCCATGGGGTCGGGTGTTGCAACATCGACGGGGACGAGACCGGGCGCGGCGTCCAGCTCAGCGGCCTTGCCCTGCTCGATGCCGGCCATCATCAATCCGATCTCTCCTTCCGGCGTCTCGGGCGTACATTCACCGACAATCTTGCCCGCAAACATGACAAGAACCCTGTCAGCGAGGGCGCGGATCTCGTCCAGCTCCACTGAAACGAGCAAGACTGCCTTGCCCGCATCGCGCATGGCGATGATGCGCTTGTGGATGAATTCGATCGCTCCAACGTCGACGCCGCGTGTCGGCTGGCCGATGATCAACACCTTGGGATCGCGCTCCATCTCCCGCGCAAGCACGATTTTCTGCTGGTTGCCGCCGGAGAAATTGGCTGTCTTCAGCTTCGGGTTTGGCGGGCGGATATCATACTGCTCAATCTTGGCCTCTGCCTCTCGACGGATCGCTGCCATATCAAGGAACGCGCCATTCACGTAGGTATCGTCCGTCTGGTAGCCGAGAATGGCGTTTTCGCGCTCCTCAAACGGCAGGACCAGACCCATGTGATGGCGGTCTTCCGGCACGTGTGCCAACCCCCGTTCGCGAACCTCCTGCGGATCCGGCGTTGCAGATTGATCCAGAGCTTCTCCGTCCAGCATGACGTCACCGGATGTCGGTTTGGTGATGCCGGAAATGGCCTTGAGAAGCTCAGACTGTCCATTGCCGGCCACGCCCGCAATGCCCACAATCTCGCCAGCGCGAATGTCGAAGGAGACGTTATCCACCATGGTGACGCCGCGCTTGTCCTTAACGGTCAGGTTGTGCACTTGGAGACGAACGTCGGTAGGCGTTGCCGCTTCCTTTTCCACTTGCAGCAGAACCCTGCGACCGACCATCAGTTCGGCCAACTCTTCGACGGATGTGTCGGCTGTGGTGCGTGTGGCCACCATCTCGCCGCGGCGCATGACGGACACTTCATCCGTGATGGCCATGATTTCCCGCAGCTTGTGGGTGATCAGGAGAATGGTTTTGCCCTGCGCCTTGAGCTGCTCAAGAATGCGGAACAGATGATCGGCCTCCGCTGGCGTAAGAACACCGGTAGGCTCATCGAGAATGAGGATTTCCGCGCCGCGAAACAGCGCTTTCAGGATTTCGACGCGCTGCTGGAGCCCGACGGGAAGGTCTTGGATGACACTGTCCGGGTTCACGTCGAGGGCGTACTCGCTCTCCAGACGTTTGAGCTCTGCCCGAGCGGCAGAGATGCCTTTACTCAGGAGTGCCCCACCCTCAGCGCCGAGCATAACGTTCTCAAGCACGGTAAAGTTGTCGACCAGCATGAAGTGCTGGTGGACCATGCCAATACCAAGATCGATGGCAGCGTCCGAGCTTTTGATTTGCACCGGGCGGCCATCCACTTCGATGCTGCCACTGTCGGCTTGGTAAAAGCCGTACAGAATGCTCATCAAAGTTGACTTGCCGGCGCCGTTCTCGCCGATAATGCCGTGAATTGTGCCCTTCTTGACAACCAGATCGATGTCCTTGTTGGCCTGAACCGGGCCGAAGCTCTTGGACACGCCGTTCAAGGAAATGGAAGGCGGCAGACCCTGCAGGTCCGCTGCGGTCATAGTGGGCTTTTCATGCATGGGGAAAGCGCCTGCGCAAAATACACTGGATCTGATCAGTCATTGATCGGGGCCGCCCGCCCGAAGGCGAGCGGCCATGTTCCTGAATGCCGGAGCTTAGCCAGCTGGGCAGGAATCGTCCGACGTGTAGTCGTGAACCATGATCTCACCGGAGATGATGGCAGCCTGAGCTTCTTCGACGGCGGCCTTAATATCGGCGGAGACAAGCTCTGCATTGTTCTCATCAAGGGCAAAGCCAACGCCTTCTTCAGCGAGACCAAGCACCTTGATGCCAGCTTCAACGCCATCGCCCATACCGGCCTTCATGCCATCATAGACCGCAACATCGACGCGCTTGAGCATGGATGTCAGGACGGAGCCCGGATGCAGATAGTTCTGGTTTGAGTCCACACCGATGCCGAGCTTGCCCGCATCAGCGACCGCCTGCAGAACGCCAAGGCCTGTGCCGCCGGCTGCGTGATAGACAACGTCAGCGCCACGGTCCATCTGGCTGGTGGCGAGCTCGCCGCCCTTCACAGGGTTGTTCCATGCTTCACCGGTTGTGCCAGTCATGTTCTGCAGCACTTCAGCGTCCGGGTTCACCGACTTCACGCCCTGCACGTAGCCACAGGCGAACTTGCGGATCAGTGGAATGTCCATGCCACCCACAAAACCGACGGTGCCGGTTTCAGAGGCTTTCGCAGCCATCACACCAACAAGGTAAGAGCCTTCATGCTCCTTGAAGATGACGGACTGAACATTGTCCATATCCGGGATAAAGCCGTCGATGATGATGAAGTCAGTGTCCGGGAAGTCGGTAGCGACTGCCTTCATGGCTTCGGTGAAGGAGAAGGAGATGCCGAAAACCGGGCTGTGGCCGCGCTCAGCGAAGCGACGCAGGGCCTGCTCGCGCTGTGAAGACTGCTGGATTTCGAACTCGGCATAGTCGGTGCCGGTTTCCGCCTTGAAGCGCTCAGCACCGTTATAGGCAGCCTCGTTGAACGACTTGTCGAACTTGCCACCAAGATCGAAGACAACCGCCGGACCTTCAGCCAAGGCAGTCGTGACCATAAGCCCCATAGCGGCGATGGTGCCCGTGATAAGCTTTCTCATATTACATCCCTGTTTTGACGCGCACCGATCGGCACGCGGGGTTTGTTTTGCAGCCGCCTTCAGGAAGCTGGTTGAACGGAAAGACATCAGCGCAGCTATGCCGCAGCCCCATGTCTCCGCCTGAGCCAAGCATGGCACGGCCCCGCGCCTCTTGGAAGCCCGCTTAAACATCGTGCAGTGCTTGTTTGTTGCACAACCGCAAGCGCTTTGAAAAAAGCGGCGCCAGCAGGTCGTCACCCGCAATTCTATCGGCTCAGACGCTTCCAAACACCTCAGACCTCCGCTAACGGTGCGCTCAGGCCGACGCCAACCCCTGACAGAACGGACAATCTGCATATGGCGCAAAAACCGTGCATCGCGCTGGTCGCACATGACGCCAAAAAGGACGATCTGGTCGCTTTCGCCAGCCGGCAGGCCGAGACTTTGGGCCGTTTTGAGCTCGTGGCGACCGGCACGACGGGCGGCCGGATTGCGCAAGCGGTTCCAGAGCTTTCTGTTGAGCGGCTCAAGTCCGGGCCGCTCGGCGGCGACCAGCAGATCGGTGCCATGATCGCAAATGGTGACATTGAGGCGCTCATTTTCCTGGTCGACCCTTTGTCGCCCATGCCCCACGACGTAGACGTGAAAGCGCTGATGCGGCTGGCACTTGTCTACAACATTCCCATGGCGCTGAACCTCGCCACGGCTGAACTCCTGATCTCCACCGACCGAGTTTCGGTGGCACCCACCCCACGCGCCTGACGGCTGCGCCTTGAGACGGTAGAACCTATTTCATGTCGATTGAAACAGACCTCACAGATCCGACCAGCTTCACCTATCCCGTCCTCATCGGCGATATCGGCGGCACCAATGCGCGGTTTGCGCTGGTTGTGGACAGCCACGCCGCACCCCGACATTTCGACCCGGTGCGCACGGCGGACTATGAAACCATCGGCGAAGCCATTGATGCCGGTGTTTTGAATAAGACATCGCTCATTCCGCGCACCGCCATTCTGGCTGTGGCGGGTCCGGTGGACGGCGACGAGATCGATCTGACAAATGCGCATTGGGTCATCAAACCCAAACAGTTGGCCCGCGAGTTTGGACTCGAGGAGGTCATCATCCTCAACGACTTTGAGGCACAGGCGCTGGCACTGTCCGCTCTCAAGGATGAGGAAATCGAACCGCTGACGGACAATGAGGCTGACCCTGTCGGACCAAAGGTCATTCTCGGGCCAGGGACCGGTCTTGGCGTTGCAGCGCTGGTCAACGCTAAGGGTGTCTGGCTACCCATCCCGGGCGAAGGCGGCCATATCGACCTCGCGCCGGTGAGCGAGCGCGACAAGGAATACTGGCCCTATCTCGAAACCGTCGAGGGCCGGGTGTCGGCAGAGCAAGTCGTTTGCGGCGACGGGCTGATCAATCTCTACAACGCCCTTTGCAAAGCAGACGGTGTTACGCCGAAGTTCTCTCAGCCCTCGGAGATTTCAGACGCCGCCATCAAGGAAGTAGACGCGCTGGCCGACGAGACGCTCGACATCTTTGCCGAACATCTGGGGCGGGTTGCTGGCAATCTCGCGCTAGTGTTCATCGCCACGGGGGGCGTCTACCTCACCGGCGGTATCAGCCAGAAGATCATTGAGGTGCTGCGCAACGGAAAGCTCATGGCGGCTTTTCGTGACAAGGCGCCCCACAGTGCCATGATGACCGAACTGCCGGTGTCCGTGGTGATGCACCCGCTGGCACCGATGCTCGGCCTTGCGGCCTATGCCCATGCTCCGGTTCGGTTTGGCATGAAGACCGCCCATCGGCGATGGCTGCATTCGGATGCGCAATAGCGGCCATATCCGGGTTGGTCAGTCGGCACAGGCTCAGCTAAGACAAAGCATGGCTTCGGTGGGACATAGCGGCACGCACGCGCAGGAGGCGATGGCTGAGGGCGGGTTTCGCGTATTCCGCAGGATCATAGGCGCCAACTTCCGGCTGCAACCACGGGTTTATGGGGTTGCAATTATCTGTCTGATCATCGTGGGCGCATCGAGCGGGCTGTTGGCCTGGATGGTGCAGGACATCGTCAATGAAGTGCTGCTGGCCACCGACACCAGCCTTCTGTTCTGGGTCGCCGGCGGGTTTGTTGCGGCCTACATCACGCGGGGTGTGGCAGGGTTCCTGGCAAAGGTGGCTCTGGGCCGGATCGGCAACTCCATCGTCGCGACCTATCAGAGCCGGGTCTACAATCACCTGCTGACGCTCGGGCTCGACTATTTTGGGCAATCGCGCTCCGGCTATCTGGTCGGCGAAATCAATGAGAACATAAACTCGATGCGGCAGATGATTGTCGCAGTGCTCTCGGGCATCACTCGGGAAACGGTCACGGTGATCGGGCTGTTCGCCGTCATGATCGCTCTTGAGCCCCAGCTGACCACTATTGCGGTCATCGTGGTGATCGTAGGCGGCCTTTCAACGCGCACCCTGATCCGGCGAATGAAGAAGCAGACGGTCACGCTTACAGACGCCGTGGCGAGGGTGGCTTCCCGGTTTCAGGAAACCGTTTCATCGATGGATATCGTCAAGGCGTTCACACTCGAAGAGCGCTTTAAGGCGCGGGCAAGTGATGAAATCACCGCAGCTGAGAAGGCAGCCAATGCTGCTGTTCGCACTGACGCAGCCACCGGCCCCGTCATCGAAACACTCGCTGGCCTGTCGGTCGGTGGCCTGCTGATTTATATGGGGCTGCGCGCAGCTGGCGGCGATGTCGATCCGGGCAGTTTTTTCGCGTTTCTGACCGCCTTGATCATGCTCTATGACCCAGTGAAACGGCTGCTTTCGATGCGCGTATGGTTTGAACGTGTCGTCACCAACGCCCGCATGATTGAAAGCATTCTGCGCACACCACCACGCCAGAGCGACCGACCCGATGCCAAGGCATTGAGGCCCCGGCAGGGACGAGTTGAATTCAACAAGGTGTCGTTCGGCTATGACACTGGGCTGCCGGTGGTGGAGAATATCGACCTCGTTGCCGAGCCCGGCAAGATCACGGCGCTTGTTGGGGCGTCGGGCAGCGGCAAGAGCACGCTCTATGCGCTGCTTCTCCGGTTCTACGATCCCAGTTCAGGCAGCATTGAGATCGATGGGCAGGATATCGCCGCCGTCACATCAGACAGCCTGAGAGATGCCATCGCCTATGTGTCTCAATCGGCCGTGCTGTTTGAAGGCAGCGTGGCTGACAATATTGCCTTTGGTGCCAAGACCGCCAGCAGAGAGCAGATCGAAGATGCCGCAAAGGCAGCTTACGCCCACGATTTCATAACCGCCCTGCCAGCGGGGTATGACACGCCCTTGGGCGAGCGCGGAGCCAACCTGTCCGGTGGTCAGCGGCAACGCATCTCAATTGCGCGCGCTATCCTGCGGGACGCACCAATCCTGCTGCTTGATGAGGCGACATCGGCCCTCGACAATGAAAGCGAGGCCAAAGTGCAGGTCGCGATCGACGCGCTCGCCGGCACCCGTACAACGATCGTCATTGCCCATCGTCTTTCGACCATCCGCAGCGCGGACTGCATCTATGTCATGGCCGGAGGACGGATTGTCGAAAGCGGCCAGCACGGCCAATTGATGATTGCCGGCGGCGCATATGCGCAGTTTCAGAACACGCAGTTGGAAAACGCCGTGACCACACCGGACCAGCCAGAGCAGAAAGAGGATTTGCGCGCATGAAGCTCGTCGTAACCGGAGCCGGAGGCCGCATGGGCCAGGCGCTCATTCGCGCGATTGCCAACACGAATGGCGCGGAGCTGAGTGGGGCGATTGACCGCGAAGGGTCACCCACCATCGGAAAGGATGCGGGATCCATAGCCGGACTTGAGCCGCTTGATGTGGCCGTGACCGACGATCCACTGCCCGCCTTTGCCGCCGCAGACGGTGTGATCGACTTCACGCTTCCCGAAGCCACGCTCTTCTATGCCGAACTGTCAGCCCAGGCCCGGATTGTCCATGTGATCGGCACCACTGGCTGCTCAGTGGAAGATGAAGCCCGGATCGACGCTGCCAGCCGCCATGCGCGCATCGTCAAGAGCGGCAATATGAGCCTTGGCGTAAACCTGCTTGCAGGCCTGGTTGAGAAAGCTGCGGCGGCTCTGGGGCCGGAGGCGTTCGACATTGAGGTGCTTGAGATGCATCACAAACACAAGGTGGACGCCCCGTCCGGAACCGCACTTCTGCTGGGTGAAGCCGCTGCTGATGGCAGGGGCATATCGCTGGCCGATCAATCGGTGCGGGTGCGCGACGGGCACACCGGCCCGCGCCCAGAGGGCACCATTGGCTTTGCGACGCTGCGGGGAGGGTCTGTCACCGGCGATCACTCTGTCATCTTCGCCGGTGAGCGGGAACGGATCACGCTTTCTCACCATGCAGAAGACCGTACGATTTTTGCGCAAGGGGCCGTCCGCGCCGCCCTTTGGGCTTTCGACAAAAAACCGGGCCGCTATTCCATGATGGATGTGCTCGGCCTCACAGATGATCAATCAGGCGATCAATAGGAAACACATATGTCTGGAACTCTCGTCCTCGTCCGCCACGGCCAGTCTGAGTGGAACCTCAAAAATCTCTTCACCGGCTGGAAGGATCCGGACCTCACGGAGAAAGGTGAGTTGGAAGCGCAGGAAGCCGGCAAAGCTCTGGCCGAGCGTGGAATGGCTGTTGATGTGTGCTTCACAAGCATGCAGACGCGGGCGCAACGCACCGCGCAATTCATCCTCGACGGCGTGGGTCAAAGCGATCTGGAGACCATAAGGGACCAGGCGATCAATGAACGCGACTATGGTGATCTGGCGGGCCTCAACAAGGATGACGCGCGGGAAAAGTGGGGCGAAGAGCAGGTGCACATCTGGCGCCGCAGCTACGACGTCCCGCCACCCGGCGGCGAGAGCCTCAAGGACACCGGCGCACGGGTCTGGCCCTATTACATGACGCAGATACTGCCCCGCGTGCTGCGCGGCGAAACGGTTCTGGTCGCCGCCCACGGCAACTCCTTGCGCTCCGTTCTGATGGTGCTGGAAGGCCACGACGAAGACAGCATCGTTAAACGCGAGATCGCCACGGGCGTCCCGATGATTTTCAAGCTCAACGCCGACAGCACGGTGTCGAGCAAGGAAGTGCTGGGCGACGAGAACAAGGCCCATTGAGATGAGTTGGTCCGCCGAGATAGCTGACGCATGGCCTCATATCCTTGTGGCATGGGGAGCGCTGACGGTTGCCGCAATTTCACCGGGTCCAACAGCCTCGGCGATTATGGGCATCTCCATGCACCGAGGTCGCGCGGCGGGTCTTCTGTTCACCACCGGTTGCATGACCGGGGCGCTGACTTGAGCGACGCTGGCGGGGCTAGGCCTCTCGGCATGGCTCACAAGCTTCGCCTACGGCATCGTTGCCCTCAAAATCTTGGGCGGGCTTTATCTGGCATGGATGGCGTTAAAGGCATTCCGAGCCGCAACGACCCCGGACCATGGCCACATCGGAAAACCCAGTGATGCGCACGGACGACAGCTCTACCTGCGGGGGCTGGCGCTCCATCTCACCAATCCCAAAGCCATATTGGGCTGGGCAGCCGTGATCACCCTTTCGCAAACCGATGGCGGCTCGATACCGGTGCTCGTGTTCACCCTGGCGGCCTGCATGGCCACCACAATCGTCATTCACTTCTCCTACGCCCTGGCATTCGCCACGAAACCGGCCATGGCGGCGTATCGAAGGGCGAGGCGCTGGATCGAAGGTGTGCTGGCTGGCATGTTCGGTTTTGCCAGCTACAAGTTGCTCACGAGCACATAGCAAGACGCTCTGGGGTCGGCGAAAGCTTCACACGCCTGTCACCTAAGGCGCAGATGGAAGCATCATGAGCAAGCTTCAACATTCTGCGATCACAAGTGCCTTCTCCTCATACGGCGAGCGGCCGGTGCTCGCTTTGGGCGTTGCGGTCACGATTGGGTACGGAACCCTCTTCTATGCCTATGGCGTACTGGCGCCGGCGATGGCAGCCGATATGGGGGTGCGGCTCGACACGTTTTTTGCGGTCTTCACCGGAGCGCTTCTGGCCAGTGCCATCTTTGCGCCGATGGCCGGCGCGTGGCTCGATCGATATGGAGCTCGAACCATCCTCGCCCTTGGCTCGGTCGCCGCCACAATCTCGCTCCTCATCTGCGCTGCGGCGCCTAATATCTGGGTGCTGGGATTTGGACTTCTCGCCGTGGAATTTGCGGCCGCGCTTGTTCTATATGAGGCCTGCTTTGCAGGGCTGGCGCAGATCTATGGCCACAATGCCCGCGTTCGTATCACAGCCATCACACTGATTGCGGGCTTTGCCTCGACACTGTTCTGGCCAGTGACGACCTGGCTGCAGGCCCAGTTCGGATGGCGTGAAGCGCTGGCTGTCTTTGCGGTTCTTCACCTGCTGATTGCCCTGCCGCTTCATCTGTTTGCGTTCTCACGGCACAAGTCCAAAACTCGATCTTCAGCGCCTCAAGAAGACGAAATGACGGCTGCCCTGTGCCGATCAGAGCCCGCCATTCTGGTAGGGCGGGAGCGGGTGCGGGGTGCCATCGTGCTGGGCGCAGGCTTCTGCGTGATCGGTTTGGTGTACTCGGCCATACCCATTCACATGCTGCGGATTATCGAGGCCAACGGCTTCACACAGGCACAGGCAGCGCTGATCGCCATGGTGATGGGCCCGGTGCAGGTCCTGGCGCGCGTGCTGGAACTGGTTGGCGGTCAACGCTTCGACCCCCTGGTCACTCTCAGGATATCGATTGTCGCGATGGGGCTCTCGGTGCTGGCGCTGCTGGCGGGCCAGATGACCGGCCAAAGCACAATCGCTTCTGCTTTGGTTTTCGCCGCATGCTTTGGGGCGGGTCAGGGTCTCATCACAATCGCCAAAGGCACTGTGCCGCTCATGCTGTTCGGTCCACGAGGCTATGGAACAATCAACGGTCGCCTTACGGGCGCTCGGTTTGTCGCGACAGCCTTTGGCCCAGTGACCTTTGCCTGGGCAACGACGCAATACAGCATGCAGGTCGCTCTCGCCGGCTGCTTCCTTCTCGCTGTTCTGACGCTGGTAATATTTTCGGCTTTGAAGCGCCCTGAAAGGGCCAGTGTGGAGATGATGCCCGACGGTCGGTGTTGCTAGCAGTCCACCGCACCGTCTACCCCTGTCGGCAGACGGCGCGGTCGAAGCCTATGCATCCAGGTGTGCGGCGCTCTTCACCGAGCCAGAATGGTCTTCCATCCAGCGCAGCAAGTCATCGCCGCGCATCGGCTTGGCATAGAGAAAGCCCTGGGCGTCATAGCAACCCAGTTCGCCAAGCTGGTCAGCCTGCTCCTTGGTTTCAACACCTTCGGCCAGAGTCTCCAGCTCAAGGCTCTGCGCCATGGCCAGAATGGTCTTCACGATCACCTTTGCATCATCGTCATCATTCATCTGATTGATGAAGCTGCGGTCGATCTTGAACACGTCAAAGGGCAGTTTGGTGATGGTCGACAATGACGAATATCCGGTGCCGAAATCATCAATGGCGAACTTGATGCCCATGTCACGGAGCTCTTTGGTGATCTCGCGCGCATGGTTGGTGTCCGACATCGCCATGCTTTCGGTGATCTCAAGTTCAAGCAGCCGCGGATCAATGCCGGTCCGCTTGACGATCTCAATCACGCGCTCGGCGAAATCCTTGCGTTCAAACTGGGCCATCGACACGTTGACGGCCACCGGCAACTTGCGCCCGTCCTGATGTATTGCATGGGCAAACCGGCAGGCTTCTTCCAGCACCCAATAGCCAATAGGCATGATCAGTCCGGTCTCTTCTGCGATGGGAATGAAGTCACCCGGGCTCACCATGCCGCGCTGCGGATGGTTCCAGCGCACGAGAGCCTCATAGCCGCGGATCTGCTCGTTGGTCGTGCAGACCTTGGGTTGATAATGGACTTCGAACTCTTCGGCTTCCACAGCCAGGCGTAGATCGGTCTCGACCGACAGGCGCGAATGGGCCTTTACGTTCATATCGCGCGAGAAGAACACATAGGTGTTCTTTCCTGCCGCCTTGGCCGCATACATGGCCATATCGGCGTTCTTGAGCAGGGAGTTGGGGTCCGTTCCATCCTGAGGGAAACACGAAATCCCGATGGATGCGCCAACATAGACCTGCTGGCCCTTGACGGTGAACGGCTCTTCCAGAAGCTCAATGATACGGCGCGAAACGATGGCGGCGTCATCAGGTTTGGCCAATTCGGGGAGAAGCAGAGTGAACTCGTCGCCACCGATGCGGGCAACGGATGCATCACCATCAGCGCCCTCGAGCGCGCCTTCTTCATTGAGGCGGGACATCATGTCGGCATCGCGAATGGTGGAGGCCACCCGGCGCGCAAACTCTTTGAGCAGCAGATCGCCAGCATCGTGTCCCAGCGTGTCGTTGACCTTCTTGAAGCCGTCCAGATCGATGAAGAGCAATGCGCCCTGGCGGTCATTGCGTCGCGATAGATCCAGCGTCCGGCTGAGCTCACGGCGGAAGTAGGCACGGTTGGGCAGCTTGGTCGTGCCATCCATATAAGCCAGATCGTGTATCTGGGACATCTGGGCCTGCATGGCATCAATCATCTTGTTGAGGCTTCGGCCGAGATCGGCAATCTCGCTCTTACCTTTGATATCAATGCGGACTTTCAGATCGCCATCAGCGACGCTTGCAGCTCGACGCTCCACATGCTTCAAGCCAACTGTGATGCAGTTCACAATCCAAGTGGCAGCCACGATTGTGAGGATTAGGAATGCAACCAAGGCGACTTGCATGTTGCCAACGATCTCTTTGGCCAATGTGCTGAAGCTCTTCGCTTCCATCGTCACAAGTACAAAAATCTTCCGGGTTTCATCAAGGTCGAAAGCCTCGGCGTGCTTCCATGTGTCGTCTGCAAGCATGGTGCGGGTCTGCGCATCCGCGCGGAGATCTCGCAGCATGTTGCGCTCGACAATCTTGCGGTCAGCTTGATTGAGGAGCCGGTTGCGATCAAACACGGGAATACCACCCTGATTGACTACCACCATACGCTGGACCATTTCGTCGGTCGCAAGACCTTTCATGGTCCGCTGGAACCGGGAAGCGTCGCGATCAGTCCGAAAATCTAGGTAGGCAGCGGCCGCTGAGCCAGCCAGAGATGCCGACTGGGTTTTGGCAGCCTCGTGCGCCTGTTGAGTGTAGGTGTTCACATTGACCAGCACGAGCGCTGTCACGGTGAAAATGACGCTGCCAATCATGGCCGCCGTGAGTCGAAAGCGGATGGTGTGAACCGACCTAGACCACCGCCGATACGAAAGAAAATCCATGTTTTGCCCCTGTCAGCCCGGTAAGGACCCAGAAGACAGGATTGCGAATAAGCGTCGCCAAAAAGTTGAACAGCGACGCCGTAATGACAACGAGGTTAAGCTGCGGTGAGCGGAACCGATAGAAGGCAAGCTAACGAGCGTCGGGAAGACGCTTAGACTCCCAAAGACACAGATCTTTCAGAAAACAGTCCGGGCACTTGGGCGCACGGCTGGAACAGATCTTTTTGCCAAACTGCAGCAGCCAGAAATGCCCATCCCGCTTCGCCCAGTCCGGCGAACGGGCCTCAAGACTTCTCGCGGTCTGCTCTTCGGTTTTGCCCGCGGCAAGGCCCAGGCGATTGCACACGCGGTGAATGTGCGTGTCCACCGCAATGACATCCTCACCAAAGGTGAAGCTCATAACAATGTCAGCACACTTGCGGCCAATGCCCGGCAGGCTCATCAACCCGGCACGGCTTGTTGGCACCACCCCGTCATGCTCTTCCAGCAATGCGGTGCACATTTTGCGCAGGTTCCTGGTCTTCATATTGTAAAGCCCGCACGGCTTGATGGCTTCGGAGATCTCGCTGTCCGACAGAGCAAGAATGCCCTCCGGCGTGTCCGCAAACGCAAACAGCTGGTTGGCCGCCTTTGCCGTGTTGGCGTCTCTGCTTTGGGCCGAGAGCATGCAACTCACACAACTCTGAAATGGGTCACGTTGGCCCTTCGGGCCTGTGGCAGAAGGCGTGCGACCGGGCATCGTGTCTGACAGGCGCTGGTAGGTTTCCGCGATCACCTCATCGGTCATCAGAACGCTTGCGAAGGGTTTGTCTTTGGCTTGGGACATGATGGCTCAGATAGGGCGCATCACGACATGGCAATCCCTGGCGTTCTCACGTCATCCCTCAGCGGCAATACCCGCTTCCCAACCCAACATTGCTTGCTTGCGCGTGAGTCCCCAATGATAGCCGGTCAGCTTGCCCGACTTGCCCAGCGCCCTGTGGCAAGGCACGATGAACGAAATGGGGTTTTTGCCCACAGCCGCACCCACCGCCCTGACAGCCTTTGGCCGGTCAATCGCGTCTGCGATATCCGAATAGGTACGGGCCTGGGCCAGTGGGATCGAAAGCAATGTGTCCCAGACCGATATTTCAAAATCTGTGCCGATGAGCGTCACGCGCAGGGGCCGGTCGGGCGACCAATGAGCCGGATCGAAAATCCGGATGGCCAGGGGTGCGGTCGCGGCCTTACTGTCGGTGTATGAAGCCCTGGGCCAGCGGGACTGCATGTCCTCCAACGCCATGCGTTCTTCGCCGGCGTCGCAGAAGGCCAGACCAATCAGCGTTCCTTCATTGGCCATAATCAATGCCTGGCCAAACGGACAAAGGTGAAAGCCATAGTCAATCTGCAATCCCTCGCCTTTCGCCTTCCAGATTCCGGGCGGGACAGCTTCGTGGGTGACAAACAGATCGTGCAGGCGTGAGGGTGAGGAAAGACCCAGCTCATAGGTGGCGTCCAGCAGAGGCAGGGCGTCATCGCGCAGCAGCCGTTTTGCATGGTCCAGCGTCACGGCCTGTAGGAAGGCTTTGGGTGAGAGCCCTGCCCAGCGCTTGAAGAGCTTCTGGGTCGCGGTCTCTCCCATACCCAGATGGCTGGCCAGTTCTGCAAGGCCAGGCTGGTCCAGCCAGTTCTCGGACAAATATTCAATCGCCGAACGGACAAGGGCATAGTCGCCGTCACGCTCGATCGTCACATCGGTGATGGGTTGAGGGACACCGCCATAGCGGCGATTGGCGGGGCTGTGCAGATCGTGTTTCATAGCTCGACGTTACGGTCGAGCGCCTGCCCCTACCACCCGAAACTTGCGCAGTGTGATTTAGGCGCGAGATGCCAGGACCAAACCCTAAGCCTTTGCCGTCGCCAGCGCCTGGCCAAACGCTTGTGCAAAACTCTCGCGATCTTCAGGGTTGAGGAAAGACCCGATGGCAACTTTCAAGTTGCGCCGCGATGGCTCTGCGTTGGGATCTCGAGATGTCAGAATCATCGAGATAATGCCGATCTCATCGTGGCGCTCGACCTGAAAGCGGGTCCAGAACGGGTTGAACTCGTGGTGCGCTTCACGACCGTTGGCGTCGACCTTCCTGACCCTTAGATGCGTGCGCTCCAGCTCAACTTCCTCGAAGGCACGGGCCGCCTTGTAGTTCACATGGAAGGCAAACCAGATCAGCAGCAGGTCCAAGCCGCAAAAGCCGATAACCGGCCATGCACCGATCTGGTAGAACATCAGCCCCATGGACGTCAGCACCACGAACAGGAACGCCATCAGCAGGTTGAAGCCCAGCGGTGCCAGAGAGCGGTAGGGCACGAGAAGCGCCGAAAACAATGTCGGCGCGGCATCCGCGTCCGGTGACGTGTCTTTATCTGTCCTGTGCGCAGCCAAACTCATGAGCGATGATTTAGCACAAAACAGCTCAGCGCAAGCGCAAGCTGAGACGCTGCGACAACGCGCTGCGCCCCAGCCTTGGGTCAGAACATGGCAGCCAGAGCAAAGATCAACACGATCGTGTAGATGGCGATACCACCTGCAATGATCGCAAGCTGGCTGTTGTTGGATACGGTTTTCACCGTCAAATCCTTGGCCTGATAGATGAGCTCTGGCCAAGTGTAAGAGACGAAATCGCCCTGAGTCATGATGGCTTTGATGTGGCCGCTATCGTCCACCACCGGCACACGACGGAAACGCTCATTTGACATGGCCCGCAGCCAGTCGCGCACATCGTCGGTTTCCTTCGCCGTCCGAAGATCAGACGTCATGATGTCCGACAACGTTGTTTTCTTGGGATCACGACCCTCATTGACCAGGCGCTTCATGATATCGCGCTCTGTGACCAGGCCTTCCAGCTTGCCATCGGCGTCGGCAACCACCACAGACCCGTAGTTCAACCGGGACATGGCCGCGACGGCTTCTGGCACCAGCGTGGATGCCGGAAAACTCAAAGGTTTTGGCTTGTTGTGGTATTCGGGGCGATCTTTGATCTGCATGCTGGTCTCTCGCTCTTTTGCCACTAGGTCTCGTCGGCAGCTGCCTGCGACATTTTCTACCTACAGGAGAATAGAGCGCCATTTCGACTTCGCCATACCCCAAAGCCAAATCACCTTCGAAGACCGCGACGCGGGCGAAAGCAAAAACTCGCAAGCGGAGGCTTCCGCGCACGCGCTACACCCAGGACGAGTTGCGCGAGATTTTTCGCCGTTTCTCGATCCAGCGGCCGGAGCCGAAGGGCGAACTGGACCACGTGAACCCTTACACGCTGGTCGTTGCGGTCGCTCTTTCGGCCCAGGCAACCGATAAGGGGGTCAATGCCGCGACGCGCGAGCTGTTCAAAATTGCCGATACACCGGAGAAAATGCTCGCCCTCGGCGAGGAGACAGTTGGCCAATACATCAAGACCATCGGCCTGTGGCGCAACAAGGCGAAGAACGTGATCGCCCTCAGTCAGATGCTGGTCGATGAGTTTGGCAGTGTGGTGCCGCAGACCCGCGACGAATTGGTGCGCCTGCCCGGTGTTGGTCGCAAAACGGCTAATGTCGTCATGTCGATGGCTTTCGGCATACCGACCATGGCGGTGGACACGCATGTGTTCCGTCTTGGCCAGCGCATGGGCCTGGCGCCTGGGAAAAACGTCGATGAGGTCGAGGAAATCCTCATGAAGGTGATCCCGGAGGACTATCTCTTCCACGCCCATCATTGGCTGATCTTGCACGGCCGCTACGTCTGCAAGGCCCGTACACCCGACTGCGAAAGGTGCGTCGTCGCAGACGTCTGCAAGTTCAAAGGCAAAACGGCGAACACGCCGGCTGATCTGGTGCTGCTCGAAAGCTAGTTTGGCGCGGCTATCCGGGCGACCCGGGCATCGGCCCGATCATTGTCGTAGTGGGCTGCACCTGTTGCCCCGGCAACGATCAGCGCTGCCAACAAAATGCCGCTTATGGCGCCGTGACCAAACATGATGCTCTCCAAAGATGGGCATCAGTTTGGTCCGGCCGGCTAAACACGCAGTTAAACGTCTTCCAATTGCCCACTAGCCACGAGCGAGCGGAAGTAGTGCACCATCATCGCCGTCGCCAAAAACGGGGCCAACAATCCCACGAGGGGAAGGGACAGCACGCCTGCGGTGAGCAAGCCGCCCAGAAAAATGGCTCCTCCATGTTGGCTGCGGAGGGTCCGGACCCGTTCTTCCGACACATGCCGACGGGCGACGAACTCGAAAAACTCACGCCCCAGCAGATAGCCGTTGGCAAGAAAGAAGATCACCACTCCAAGCCCGGCGAAGACCACCAGCAGGAGGCACGCAAGATTGACCAGGATGATGAGACCGAAGAACCGGACGGAGAGAGACAACGATGTGAGAACCGGCAGAGGACGGCCAACGGGGCCGGGCGGCTGGGCATGGGCTTCGACATCATCGGCGAGGCGGTCCAGGAACAGACCGGCGAAAATGGCCGTCACCGGCGCCAGAATGAAGCCACCTGCCACCAGAAGCCCGGCACCCAGAACCCAGCTGATGGCAGTCTCAAGCCACGCCCAAGGGCGTGAGGCGTCGGGCAGCCAAAGCTCGAACAGATAGCCAGCCGTGGCGTCGAGTGCGAACCAGATGGCAACGAACAGGCCAATGGAGATACCGACAGACCTCAGAACTGCGCCACGGAACCGGGGGCGAAAGGCGGTTTGAAGGGCGCGGGCAGCGCTGGCCAGCATGGGGACGTCTCCGTTGTAAACTGACGATGAGGTGGTGACGACAAACCCCAATCACAAGCTGAAGTCGGGACTTCGAGTTTGCAAATGCACCGCATTGTGGCAATGAGCGTCCGACCTCGCCCTGCCGCCGTGTCCCTATCGCCGCGGCCTTCTCCCGGAGACATTCATGAGTTCGACGCCTCGTTTCGACGTGCTGACGGTGGGCAACGCCATCGTCGATGTTCTTGCCCATTGTGATGACGCCTTTCTAAGCAACAATGACATCATCAAAGGTGCGATGAACCTTATTGATGCCGAAAGATCTGCCGCCCTTTTTGCCGCTATGGGTGATGCACGCATCATCTCAGGGGGATCGGCAGGCAACACGGCAGTCGGTGTGGCGTCCCTCGGCGGTCGATCAGCCTTCTTCGGCAAGGTGTGCAATGACGATAATGGCGCACTCTTTCGAAGCGACATGCAGGCGCAACAGGTGCACTTCGAAACACAAGCTTTGCCGCAAGAGCCGCCGACGGCTACATCAATGATCTTCGTGACGCCCGACGGCGAGCGGTCGATGAACACCTATCTTGGGGCTTGTGTTGAGCTTGGCCCCGAGGACATTGACGAAACCGTGGTCGCAGACAGCGCCGTGACCTATTTCGAGGGG
This sequence comes from Pseudomonadota bacterium, assembly GCA_039816825.1. Lineage (GTDB taxonomy): Bacteria > Pseudomonadota > Alphaproteobacteria > Rhizobiales > Rhizobiaceae > JBCBXA01. The sequence continues at coordinate 75,621 of JBCBXA010000002.1, forward strand.
TATCTGTGGGATCCGCCCCGCGCCAAGGATGCGATACGGCTTGCCTGCGATATCGCCCACAAGGCTGGCCGAAAGACGGCGATCACCCTGTCCGATACCTTCTGTGTCGACCGGTATAGAGACGAATTCCGCGAACTTCTGACATCCGGCACGGTGGATATTGTTTTCGCCAACGAAGCGGAAGCCAAGGCTCTGTGGGAGACAGACGATTTTGAGGAAGCCGTGGCCAAGATGGCCGATGCGAGCGAGCTGACGGTGGTCACACGCAGCGAGAGAGGCTCCATTTCAATCTCGGGCGATGAGCGCATGGAGGTGCCCGCATTCCCTCCCAAAACCCTGGAAGACACAACCGGGGCTGGCGACCTCTTTGCCGCCGGATATCTGTTCGGCTACACGCAGGGGCTGGATGCTGAGACATGTGGCAAGCTCGGCAACTTCGCCGCAAGCGATGTCATCTCAGTGCTCGGGCCGCGACCGCCCGAGCCATTGGCCGTCAAAGCCAAAGCTGCCGAATTGATCTAGGGTCAGGACCCTGGACACAAAAGCCCGGCACGAGCCGGGCTTTTGTTTGACGGACTGGCTAGAATTTGAAGCCGACCCGCGCCTTGATGGTGTGGACGTTGACGTCGATCCCGGTCGAGTCAAAGCTGTCGAAGCTGTGGTAGAGATACTCACCGCCGGCAAAGATATTGTCGGTGATCGCATAGTCGATCGATGCACCGGCCAGCCAACCGAAGTCGTTCAGATTGGTCCCTGCAGTGTCCGCGCCAGCATATGCGCCACCGACAATGGCGGACACCAATGTGCGGTCAAACGCATAACCAAGCTTACCCTTCACCCGGGCGACATAATTGAGATCCAACGCACCAGACGAGGTGGTTGAATAATCAATGTCCAACTCCGGGGCGAATACCAGATTGCCGTTCTGAATATTGTAGCCGGCGAACGCACCGCCGAGGAAACCGGTGTTGGTGGCGAAACCGGGCGTGGGGTTGAAGATGGCGGCTCCGGCTGACGCGCCGATATAACCGCCTTGCCAGCTATAGACCTCAACACCGGGAGGGGCGATGGGCGGCTGTGGAACCTCATCCACAGCGTCGGCAGCCGAGGCGATGCCGCCCAGCGATAGGATTGCGATAAGCGATACGCCGGCAAACAGCCGGACCGAGGGGGTTCTGTGGGTCATTTTTGACTCTCCGTTGGACTTGGACAACTCGTATCCAGCCCGCCAAGTTCCATCGCAATGTGTTGGAAAAGGCGCGCGACGGAGAGACGTGATAAGTCTTACAACAGGTTACAATTGCGTGGTTGCACGGCGGCCACCACAAACCCGTGAGACGATATTGGCTTAAGACGCCACGTCCGGTGACGCCGCATCATCGGACTTGGCTTCAAACTTCGGTCCGCCTTTAGCAACGCCGACCATGGCTGGCCTCAGAACACGACTTCCAATGGAATAGCCGGTCTGAACGACCTCCACGACCGAGTTGTGTGGGACTTCCGTATTGGGCATTTCAAACATGGCCTGGTGGAAGTTGGGGTCGAACTTTTCGCCTTTGGGCTCAAGGCGCTTCACCCCATGACGTTCCATCGCGGAGATCATAGAGCGGTCGGTCATCTCCACGCCTTCAACGAGCGCCTTCACGGCCGCGTTCTCGGCTTCTTCCTCTGGCACCGCACCAACGGCGCGGCCGAGATTGTCAGAGACCTCCAGCATGTCGCGGGCAAAGTTGGACACCGCGTAAGCCTTGGCATCGGACACTTCGCGCTGGGTCCGGCGCCGGAGATTTTCCATGTCTGCCTGCAGGCGGAGGAGCTGCTCCTTCAGGCTCTCAATCTCAGCATCCTTGAGCGTGATCTCCTGACGCAGCAGGAGCATCGGATCAGCTTTTGACTTGTCCCGCTCGTCAGGGCCCGTATCGAGATCCTCGTCATACAAATCGTCAGGTTCGAGTGCTTCAGGATCGTCAAAACCATCCACCGAGCGGCCTTCCTCGGCCAGGATCTCATCTGCTGCGCGCTTCAGTTCGGCGCGGCTCATATGGTCGCTGTCAAAGGGGCTGCGGGCCATGGTCAATGTCTTCCGTCGCTTCGGTCTGCCCGCTTGAGAGCGGGCACAGATGGTGTTGCAGATCAGCGGCGGATATCAGCCTTGCAGCTGACAAAATCAAGCCTGCGCACGAGATTAACTCAGTGGTGGCATGGCCATAAGGTTAGCCGCGCGCCGAGCCCAATCGGGTTTGCAGAAGGCGGCTGAGAGTCTGAGCCGTATAGTCCACCACCGGTACGATGCGGCGGTAGTTCAGACGCGTTGGCCCGATGACGCCGACAGCACCGACAATGTTCTGATCGGCGTCCTTGTAAGGCGCCACAACCACTGAGGAGCCCGATAGCGAGAAGAGTTTGTTCTCCGACCCGATGAAGATGCGAACGCCCTCACCTTCTTCAGCCTGATTGAGGAGCGACAGAATGTCGTTCTTGGTCTCCAGATCATCGAACAGAAGCCGGGCGCGTTCGAGATCTTTGCTGGCGCGCACATCTTCCAGAAGTCTCGACCGACCGCGCACGATCAACTGCCCGGCGGACGGTTGGCCACTGCCAGGTGCGTCATCATCACCCTTAACCCAAGTTGCCAGGCCCTTGTCGACAAGCGCTGCGGCCAGCGTGTCCAACTCGGCGCGAGTCTGCTCTCGCAGCGCGGCAATGGCCTTTTGAGCTTCAGACAGAGTGCGGCCGGCCACGTGGGCGTTGAGCCAGTTCGCCGCCGCCGTCAGCTGGGACGCAGTGGTACCGGGAGCGAGGTCGAGCACTCGATTTTCTACCGAGCCATCGTCACCCACCAGAATTCCGAGCGCTCTGGTTTTCTCAAGAAGCACAAATTCCACATGGCGAACCCGCACATCGCGTTTGCCAACCAGCACCAGCCCTGCGCCACCGGCCACACCGGAAAGGAAGTCGCTCGCTTCGGTAAGCATGGTATCGAGGGAGGGCGAACTCGCCGCGCGATCAAGTTGGGTTTCGATTTCTCGGCGATCACTGGTGTCAGGTGCACCGAACTCCATGAAACTGTCGACGAAGAAACGCAGCCCGGCTTCGGTTGGCAATCGACCCGCGGACGTGTGGGGCGCGAAAATCAGACCCAGATGCTCCAGATCAGCCATGACGTTGCGCACCGATGCGGCGGACAGGCTCTCAGTCAACTGGCGGGACAGCGAGCGGGAGCCCAGCGGCTCCCCGGTTTCGATGTAGGCGTCCACCACTCGCCGGAATATCTCCTGCTCACGCTCGGCGAGTTCGAAGTCAGGATTTCTCGTTTGATCGTCCATCGGCGTGTGCTGTGGCCCCAACTGACAAAGGAGACAATGGCTCCTTATGTAGGCGCGACAACGACAATCCGCAAAGCGTTTGCGAAAGCTCGCCCGCCTGTCCTAAGACGGCGTGAAACAAAGGATGTCCCCATGACCAACCGCCCTTCCGGACGCGCTGCCGATGCGCTGCGTACCGTTACCATGGAACCTGGCTTTGCGCCCCAAGCCGAAGGCTCATGCCTGATCAAATGCGGCAACACCCATGTGCTTTGCACCGCCTCGCTTGAGGAGCGTGTGCCACCCTGGTTGCGCGGCGGTGGCAAAGGCTGGGTCACTGCCGAATATGGCATGCTGCCACGCGCCACCAATGAGCGGATGCGCCGTGAAGCCAGCGCTGGCAAGCAGTCTGGCCGCACGCAGGAAATTCAGCGCCTGATCGGGCGCTCGCTGCGGGCCATCGTGGATCTGCATGCTCTTGGCGAACGGCAAATCACTCTGGATTGCGATGTCATCCAGGCCGATGGCGGCACACGCACCGCTTCCATCACGGGCGCCTATGTGGCGCTGGCGCAATGCATCAAATGGATGGAAGATCGGCAAATGGTGATGCCCGGCAAGGTTCTGACGGATCACGTGGCGGCGATCTCCTGCGGCATTTACAAGGGAACACCGGTGCTGGATCTCGACTATCCCGAAGATTCCGACGCTGACACGGATGCGAATTTCGTGATGACTGGCTCCGGCGGCATCGTCGAGATCCAAGGAACGGCTGAGGCCGACCCGTTCTCCGAAGAGGAATTCGCAGCGCTGATGGGCCTCGCCAAAGCTGGAATTTCGGACCTTGTGGCGGCCCAGAAGAACGCATTGGGCACTGTCTGATGGTCCGTCGCCTTGAGAAAGGCCAGAGGCTTGTGCTCGCGACCCACAATGAAGGCAAGCTGCGCGAGGTGCGCCAGCTGATTGGTCCGTTTGGCATCGAGGTGGTGAGCGCAGGCGAATTGGGCCTGCCGGAACCCGAAGAGAATGGCACGACCTTCGAGGAGAACGCGAAGACCAAGGCGATGGCAGCGGCCCTGGCGACCGATCTCCCTGCCCTGTCGGACGATAGCGGGCTTGAGGTGGATGCGCTCGACAAGCGGCCCGGCGTCTACACGGCTGATTGGGCGGAGAAGCCCGAGGGCGGCCGCGACTTTGGCATGGCCATGCAGCTTGTCGAAAACATGCTGCAGGAAAAGGGAGTTACGGACCCCGCCGACCGCAAAGGCCGCTTCGCCGCCACCTTGTGCCTCGCTTGGCCCGATGGTCATTGTGACTTTTTCCGTGGTGACGCCGAAGGAACCCTCGTCTGGCCGCCACGCGGCGATGACGGGTTTGGCTATGACCCTGTGTTCCAACCCGACGGCCACGACCGCACTTTTGGTGAGATGACAGCCCAGGAGAAGCACGGCTGGAAGCCCGGGGGCGCCCACGCGCTTTCCCACCGGGCGCGGGCGTTCAAGCTGTTCGCCGAGGCGTGCCTGGGTGCCTGACAAAGGCGCAGATCAGGGCCTGGGGTTTGATGACAGCACGCTGGGCTTTGGGCTCTACGTGCACTGGCCCTTCTGTGCCGCCAAGTGCCCCTATTGCGACTTCAACAGCCATGTGCGGCACCACGCACCGGTGCAGTCTGACTATGCAACCGCCTTCGCGCGCGAGATGGCACATATGCGGGCACTCACCGGGCCAAGGGCGCTCACGAGTATCTTCATCGGCGGCGGCACACCATCGCTCATGGAGATTGGCACGGTCGAAGCCATTTTGACGAAGGCTGAGACACTCTGGGGCTTCGCAGACACGCACGCCGGCTCAATCGAGATCACAATGGAGGCCAACCCATCCTCGGTGGAGGCCGAGCGGTTTCGCGGCTACAGGGCAGCGGGGGTGAACCGCGTCTCCCTCGGGGTCCAGTCGCTGCGGGACGAGGATCTGAAATGGCTGGGGCGGCTCCATAGCGCCGACGAGGCACGCCATGCCATCGTGCTGGCGCGAGACATCTTCCCGCGCATGAGCTTTGACCTGATTTACGCCCGTGCGCGCCAGAGCCTGGATGACTGGCAGGCGGAGCTTGAGGAGGCGATCGGTCTGGCTGCAGACCATCTGTCGCTCTACCAGCTCACCATTGAGCCGGACACGGCGTTCTGGCGACTGGCGGAAGGCGGCAAGACACTCATTCTGCCGCCCGACGATGCGGCAGACATGTATGAGCTAACCCAGCAGGTCACCGCCGATCACGGCCTGGCGCGCTACGAAATCTCCAACCACGCCAAACCCGGCTGCGAGAGCCGACACAACCTCACCTATTGGCGGCAGGGCGATTATGTGGGCGTGGGGCCGGGCGCTCACGGGCGCATTCAAGTCGGCGATGAGCGGCGGGCGACAGCCACAGAAACCAATCCTGAGGCCTGGCTTCAGCGCGTCACGGAACATGGCCACGGGATGGTCAGCAACGAGGCGCTCGACCGGTCGGAGCAGGCCGATGAAATGCTCCTGATGGGCCTGCGGCTGCGCGAAGGCCTGGACGTGTCGCGCTACGAAACCATGCGCGGCACCGCCATATCAGGCGAGCGCGAGGCGCATCTTCAAAGCCACGGGCTGTTGGAGCGGTTGGGAAATTCGAGGCTGAGAGCAACGGAGACAGGAGCCCTGCTGCTAGACGCATTGGTCGCGGACCTGGCGGGGTAGTCGATACTGAGAACTCGCCTACCTCTGACTGATCGAATCTTACGCAGTTCAGGCTACGGTGTCTCGATGAATCGGGCCAAATATTCGTCGGAGTAATCAACCTCCAACTCGACCCAGATTGGCAAGTGGTCGGACATCTCGAACGTCATGAAATTGTTTGCGTATTGGGATGCGAAGTTTGCGTAAGGCTCTTTTCCGTAATCTGTGCGCATTGCAGCATTGATGGGCTCATAGTGAGCCTCATAGGCGGCATCCGTAATCCGTGTCACGAATTCAGGGTCGTCCGGTGCATCGGGGTCAGGCTCTTGCGCCGGCCCAAAAACAGAGTTGCGCCAGTCAAATATCCCATGTCGAAGGAGACGCGTTTTACGCGTGGATGCTCCATCGACCGTATAAGCTATCTGATCGTAGAACTTATCGCCCTTCATGTTCGTCTGCGGAAACGTTGGAACCTCCATCCCGCTGTCTTCCAACGCGCGCCAAACTTCATCGTCACGGCTTTCAATATTCATGTCGCCCAGAAAAATGAAAACCTGATCCTCTTTCTTTGCGCGTTTCAGCAGTGCTTTCGTAATGGCTGTTATTTCCTCAGCCCGCTTTGCCAGACTGTTTCCGTAGATCACATGGCTCGAGCAAAGCGTGAAACGAAACCAGCCCGACTGAAACGCCGCGAAGAATGGCGTCCGGGCAATCTGGCGGCCACCTGACAACGTGTCGGAGGGAATGACGATCTCACCGATAACGTTCCTGAAGAACACCTTGTCCTTGTTGTAGACAAAGCCTGCCCGTTCGTAGTTGGCGCCCTCATGGTCGCCAACATCGGTTACAAAGTAGTCCCAGTTCGGGCCGAGCAACCCAACTAAGCGCTTGAGCGGCCGAAGGTCGTCGCGCAGCTCTTGAATGGCACATACGTCGAACGCTGAAATAATTTCAGCAATGTAGTGGAAGCTCTCGTCAAGCCTTGGCATGCCGCCGTCAAACGCCCTTATGTTCCAAGAGCCAATGACAAGAGAATTGGGTCGCCGGTCTTTCGTGATAGTCTGCGCTAGATCATACCTTAGAGTGAGAAGTCTTCTTGCGATCCAATCGGCTTTGTTTGGATACGTCTCATCAGAAACATAGCGCTTAAAATCGTGATAAAATGGCATAGGACACTCTTCTGAGACGTCTGAAAACATCGATAAATAGATCGTGACGTAGTTTTTGTTTTGAATCAACAATTTGCTTGAAACCAATTCTACTTTCAGAATCAGAAATTCTGAACGGACCAGATATCTATCGATGTATCCTGTCAGAAGTGATCAAATAGAGCGCATGAAATTCAATGCAGTTGATTGCAGATGTCGCAGACCTGCTACCGCCCCGCGAATGTCGTAGGCGCGGACTGCAACACTGTTGGTTCAGCTCCAGTATATTCATACACCGCCAGCCCACGCTCCGGGCGGCCTTGCGCGTTGAAGCGGAAGAGGCCGGTTACGCCCGTGAAGCCGTTGGCGTTTTCCAGGCGAGCGGGGGTGAAAGCCTCCGCACCAAAGGCAGATGACAGGCCGACGGCCAAACTGACGGCGTCATAGCCTAGCCCGGCATTGAAGCTTGGCGCCGTGCCATAGAGTGTCTGATAGCGCTCGACGAAGGCTTGGAACTCGGAGCGGTTGCGCTCGGCAAACCAGCCGCCCTTGAGGCCATTGCCGTTGGCCCGGTCGCCATACCAGAGGCTCGAGCCGAGCAATTGTTTGCCGGTGGTGGACACACCATTGGCGTTGAAGGCAGCCATGATGGAAGCCGAAAAGTCCGGCCTGAATGGAACAAACAGCGTGTCAGCCGCCGGCACTTGGGCGGCCACTGACAGGACTGCCTGACTGATACTGGCCTGCACCGCCTGGGATGAGCCGCGTGGCGAATATTTGCCCACGGCCAGCACCTGCATGCCGCGCTGCAGGGCCGTGCGCCGCAGTTCTGCCTCCACCGTGATGCCATAGGCGTCGTCGGGGAGAATTGCGACGATGGATTTCTTGCCCTGGGCAGCGGCATAGCTGACCACGCGTCGCGTATCGAGTTGGGGCGGGAAGGAGTTGAGATAAACACCCCGCTTCGCCACGGAGGTATCGGTGGTGAAGGCAAGAACCGGAACCCCAGAAGGCTCGGCTACACCGGCAGCGCTAGCAACAGAAGCCGACAAAAGCGGCCCAATGATCAGTTGCGCGCCCTCACGGATCGCCTCTCTCGCCAGCGTGGAACTTCGGCCAGACTGGCCGCGCGTGTCCTTGATCACCAGTTGAATGCGATCCTGACCGATATCGGACAGCGCCATCTTGGCGGCATTCTTGAACTCGGTGGCAATGGTGGAAGCGTTGCCCGCACCCGATGTCGGGACCAGCAGAGCGACACGCACACTGCCCGTGCCGACGACCTCTCCATTCGCCGCAGGCAAGGTGCCTGTGCGCGATGCATTGACGTTCTCGCCAGAACCAGAGTTCGTTCCCTCCAGCCCACCCGTCGGCGTCTGACAGGCGGCGAGCGTCGTCACGGCTGCCATCGCCGCCATGGCCACCCAGCGCCGCCCATTCAAGGCACACGCTGCACCGGCATTTGCGAACCTGATCCCCATCGCTTAACCCACGCCCCGTATATTCCTGTTTCGTCGCACTCTAGGTTAGGCGGTACAGCACTGCAAAACGAGGCAAAATTGCAGAATCGGTGGAGAAAGATCGCGCTTGAGACCGGTGGGCCCGGTGGCCGCTGATCATCGAGAAGCGGCTGAAGCCGGCGGTGAGCGCCGTTTCGTTCTCGCCGGGCAGAGCCTGACAGCACCTCGGCTGGACGCTGCGCTCTACATTGTCGCCACACCGATCGGCAATCTGGGCGATATCACCATCCGAGCCCTGGAAACTCTGGCCGGCGCAGACCTTGTCGCCTGTGAAGACACCCGGACTTCGCGCACGCTCATGCGGCGCTATGGGATCACCACCCGCCTGATCGCCGCCCATCAGCACAATGAGGCGGCGGCCGGAGAGCGGATCGCAGACGATATTCGGCAGGGCAAGTCCGTGGCGCTCATCTCCGATGCCGGAACGCCTGCCATATCGGATCCGGGTGAGCGCATAGTCAGTGCCGTGATCGCGGCCGGCATGCCGGTCATCCCGATCCCCGGCGCGTCTGCGGTGCTGAGCGCGCTGGTCGCCAGCGGGCTTCCAACCGAGACGTTTGCTTTCGTCGGCTTTCCCGAACGCAAGAAGCAGGCGCTGCTAGGGCAGTTGGCAGCGCACCGCCGGCAATATGCCGGCCAAACCCTCGTCTATTATGAGAGCCCCAAGCGCGCGCTGGATACGCTGGCCGCGATGGCCGACACCTTTGGGGCCGAGTCCTTGGCCTGTCTGGCCCGGGAACTGACCAAACTGCACGAAACCTTCATTCGCGGCTCGTTGGGCGACATCGTCACGGAAGTCCGTGATGCAGCCCCTCTTAAGGGGGAGATTGTTCTTGCGGTCGCTGTTCCAGAACTCCTGAAGGAGGACTGGAGCGACGAACGTGTGGATGCGCTTCTGGTCGACCTGATGGCGGATTTGCCGGCCGGCAGAGCCGCCAGCGAAGCGGCGCAACGCACCGGGCGGGCAAGGCGCGAGCTGTTCGACAGGGCAACCGCCCTTAAAAACCACCCATGACCCTCAAACGCCAGACGGCAGAACGGCGTGGTCGGCGGGCGGAATGGCTTGCAGCGATGGCACTGCGCCTCAAGGGCTTTCGCATTTTGGCGCAACGCTTCAAGACACCGCTTGGCGAGATCGACCTGATTGCGCGGCGTGGAGACCTGGTGGTGCTGGTTGAAGTGAAAGCGAGGCGCAGTCTGATGGCGTGCCACGAGGCCATCACGGCCACCGCAGCTCAACGCATCGAGTCCGCCGGAGACCTTTGGCTCTCGCGCCAGCCGGACGCTCATCGACTGTCCGTGCGCAAGGACCTTATTGCCATTGTGCCATGGCGCTGGCCGCGGCACCTGGCCAACGCATTTTAGACCCACCGCTTAGACCCGCCACCTTAGACTCATCGCCGCCAAGCCACTTTTCACAGTCGGCACACCGGTTCATACAGCCCCTCAGCTTCAGCGGAGATCATCATGGCCAACCCCCTCAAGATCGGCGTCCAGATGGACCATGTGTCGGGCATAGACATCCTCGGCGACAGCACGTTTGCCATGTGTCTGGAGGCGCAGGCGCGCGGTCACGAGCTCTTCCACTTCACGCCATTTGACCTGCGTATGACCGCACAGAGCGTGTCGGCCAGGCTGCAGCCCATGCAGGTGCGGGATGTGAAAGGCGACCACTTCACGCTGGAAGCGCCACAGACTGTTGATCTTGCGGAGATGGACGTGATCCTGCTGCGGCAGGACCCGCCCTTCGACATGTCCTACATCACCAACACACATATGCTGGAGCGCATTCACAAAGCGGATGGTAGCGGCACGCTGGTCGTCAACGATCCAGCGTCGGTCCGCAACGCACCAGAGAAGCTGCTGGTGATGGAATATCCGGATCTGATGCCAGCGACGCTGATCACGCGCGACCGCAGTGCCATCGATAGTTTTCGAGCAGAGCATGGCGATATCATCATAAAGCCGCTGTACGGGAATGGCGGGGCGGGCGTTTTTCTGCTCCGCCACGATGACCAGAACCTTTCATCGCTTATGGAGATGTTCGGCGCGGCCAATCGCGAACCGCTGATTGCGCAGGCCTATCTCCCGGCGGTCCGCGCGGGGGACAAGCGCATTCTTCTGATCGACGGCGAGCCTGTGGGTGCCATCAACCGCGTGCCGCCGGAGGGCGACGCTCGGTCCAACATGCATATTGGCGGCGTGGCAGAGCCGGTGGACCTCACGGACAGCGACCGCGCCATCTGTGACGCCATCAAACCAGCCCTCGTGGAGCGGGGATTCATTCTGGTGGGCATTGACGTGATCGGAGACAAGATGACCGAGATTAACGTGAGCTCCCCCTCAGGGCTGCGGGAGGTAAAAGCCTGGGGCGTTGAGGACATTGCCTCGCTGTTCTGGGATGCCGTAGAGCGCCGCCTGGTCCGCCAGTAGGCGCAGCAAAATTCAGTTTAGCGGAATGAGCGGCACACCGCAGCCTGACAGTGCAAGCATCAGGAGCCAGAAGATCGCCATCCTTGCGGCAGTTTCAAGTGTGCTCAACATTGTGGGTTGCCTGTGCGCGCCTAGTGGAAACTCTGTGGACAGACAGTAAACGCAGCAGCCTAACCAATTGTTGAGGCTTAGCTTTCTGCCTGTTGAAAACCTCGCATAGTATCGTTCTATTTTTGTTCTTGTTCCTGGTGTGTTCCTGGGCTAGCCTCAGGCAGGATCAGGAGTATCCAAGATGGTGTCGCGGGTTACGACAGTTGCGTTCAGTGGCGTGGAGGCCCTTCCTGTTGACGTGCAGGTGATGGTCGCACCTGGCAAAGTGGGCATGTCCATCGTGGGCCTTCCTGACAAGGCGGTGGCCGAGAGCCGGGATCGGGTGCAGGCTGCCCTGCATTCATCAGGTTTGGCCATGCCCGCCAAGAAGGTCACCGTCAATTTGAGCCCGGCAGACCTTCCCAAGGAGGGCAGCCATTACGACCTGCCCATTGCACTCGGGCTCATGGTGGCGCTTGGCGCGCTTCCCGCTGACGCTCTGGCCGACTTCATTGCGATCGGAGAATTGTCGCTCGATGGCGCGATCGCCCATGTGGCGGGGACATTGCCCGCAGCGATGGCGGCCAACGCCACGGATCGGGGGCTGATATGCCCAGAGAGCACAGGCAGCGAAGCGGCGTGGGCCGGGGCCGACATGGAGATCCTGGCCCCTTCCTCCCTGCTCGCCCTGGCCAATCACTTCAAGGGCAGCCAGGTTTTGACCCGGCCAGTGCCCATGCGACCGGGCAATGGGGAAAGCCTGCCGGATCTGGCTGATATTCGTGGTCAGGAGGTGGCCAAGCGGGCACTGGAGATCGCGGCGGCCGGCGGCCACAATTTGCTGATGGTCGGCCCGCCGGGCTCCGGCAAAAGCATGCTGGCCGCGCGGCTGCCATCGATTCTTCCACCCCTTGAGGCCCGAGAGCTGCTCGAAGTTTCAATGATCAATTCGGTGGCTGGTGAACTCAGCAATGGCGAACTGACAAGCCAGAGGCCCTTCAGATCACCGCATCATTCAGCATCCATGGCAGCATTGGTTGGGGGAGGATTGAGGGCCAGACCGGGAGAGGTTTCCCTCGCTCACCACGGTGTTCTGTTTCTGGATGAGCTGCCGGAGTTTCCGCCCAACGTTCTCGACAGTCTGAGGCAGCCCATTGAGAACGGCGAGAGCGTGATCGCGAGGGCCAATCACCGCGTCAGCTACCCCGCACAGTTTCAGCTAGTGGCTGCCATGAACCCCTGCAAATGCGGCCAGTATGGGACGCCCGGACATACGTGCAAAAGGGGTGATCGCTGCGCGTCGGACTATCAGGGGCGCCTGTCGGGACCGCTGCTGGATCGCATCGATCTGCGCGTCGATGTCCCCGCGGTCACTGCATCGGACCTGATTGCGCCTGCAGATGCCGAACCGAGTTCGGTTGTGGCGGCTCGAGTGGCCAAGGCGCGGGATGTTCAGTTGGCAAGATATGCCGATGGCAACAACGGAACGTCTGGAGCGGCTTTGAGGCAGACGAACGCAGCCGTCAGTTCGACCCTGATAGAGGAGTATCTGGGTCTGGATGATCCAGCAAAAGACCTTCTGAAGCGGGCCGCTGACACGATGGCGTTCTCGGCCAGGGCCTATCATCGCATCCTAGAAGTTGCCCGGACAATTGCCGATCTCGATGGAAGCGAGAACGTGGGTCGTCTGCATCTGGCCGAGGCCATCAGCCTGCGGACATCGACAATCGGCCACGCCTAGCTGGCGATATTGAAGGCAGCCTCTCCGCATATGGAGTCGGCTGGAGACCCGCACGCGCCGGTTTCGATAAGGGACTGCACAATGGTGGGCAGCATGTTTTCCACCATCACGCCGATGCCCTCGGCGGTCGGGTGGATCCCGTCAGGCTGATTGAGATCGCGCTCGAAGGCCACGCCCTCAAGGAAAAACGGATAGAGAAACGCGTCGGCCTGTTCAGCGACAGCCGGATAAATTGCGTTGAAAGCCTGCTCATATTCCGCGCCCATGGAGGGCGGAGCCAACATGCCCGCAATCAGCGTGGGGACCTGCTTTGCCTGAAGAGATGCTCCAATCTCTTCCATGTTCCCACGTGTCCGCTCGACCGGTATGCCGCGCAGAAAGTCGTTGCCCCCCAAAGCCACGATCACCAGATCCGGATTCTCGGAACCCAAAGACCAATCGAGGCGGGCCAAACCACCGGTCGTCGTATCACCGGAAACGCCGGCATTCTCCACCCTTGCCGGGACACCGACCCCCTCCAGTGCCGCTTCCAGCTGCACAGGAAAGGCTTCATTGGTGGCAAGGCCGTACCCGGCCGTGAGCGAGTCACCGAGAGCCACAACACGAATGGGCTTGGCCTCCTGACCGAAAGCCGTTGTCGGAACGGCCAGAACGGAAGCAGCGGCCAGGATCAAGGAAGCACAAAGCCAAATCATCGTACCGGTCGCTTCAATTCGCATTTTTAGTCTCCATATGTCGGTCAGCGTCGCCATGGCGGAACAACCAAAACGGTGTGTGGCGCGTAACCAACGCCAACACCCCGGAAATGGGTCGCACGAAGGCGCGGGACAAGCGCCAGCCGACCAGCAGTCAACAAAGGCCATCTGATGACCAACCCCAACAGCCACATCACCGACAGCGTGATCTCGCTTCATGATGTCCGCCTCAAACTGGGAACAGGCGCATCAGCCGTTCAGGTTCTCAAGGGCATTGATCTGCAGGTCGACCGCGGACAGTCGCTGGGCATTGTGGGCCCGTCTGGTTCCGGTAAGTCAACGCTTCTTATGGTGCTGGCCGGGCTTGAGCGGATCGACCAGGGTGAAATTCAAGTTGCGGGAACCCGCTATCACGGCATGAGCGAAGATGAACTGGCGGCCTTTCGCGGCAGGACAGTCGGCATTGTGTTCCAGTCCTTCCACCTGATTCCCAACATGACGGCGCTGGAGAATGTGGCGGTGCCGCTCGAAATGGCCGGGCGGACAGACGCGTTTGAGCGCGCCGAGCGCGAGCTCGAAGCTGTAGGCCTGGCGGAACGCCTGACCCATTATCCGTCCATGATGTCGGGTGGAGAGCAGCAGCGGGTGGCGATCGCGCGGGCCCTGGCGCCGGACCCCGCAATTGTCATTGCAGATGAGCCGACCGGCAATCTGGACGAACAGACAGGAAAGCAAATCTCCGAGCTGCTGTTTGAAAAACAGCGCGAGCGGGGCACGACGCTTGTTCTCGTGACCCATGACCGCCGGCTTGCAGAGCAGTGCGACCGCCAGGTGCGGGTGCGCGGTGGCGAAATCTTTGCTGAAGAGACCGAACTGGCAGCTGCATCGTGACCACCGCAGAGCTTCATGCACCCGTTGCAGACACAGAAATCGCGCCATCCAGAAACGTATTTGAGGCCGGTTCGACAGCCTATGCGTTGCGCATCGCTGTTCGTGAGATGCGGGCAGGCCTGAGGGGCTTTATCATTTTCCTGGCCTGTATCGCGCTCGGCGTTGGTGCTGTTGCGGGAGTCAACTCAGTTTCCAACGCCATCACAACGGGCCTGGCCACCGAAGGTCGGGCCATTCTGGGCGGCGATCTCAAGTTTTCCCTCACCCACCTTCAGGCGACGGATGAACAGCGCAGCGCTATGGAAGGGTTGGGCGACGTTTCGGAAACCGCCACCATGCGCACAATGGCTCGGGTTGTGACGCGAACCGGTGGCAGCGCGCCCGCCGACACCGTAGAGCAGACGCTTATTGAACTTCGCGCGGTGGACGAGGCTTGGCCACTGGTGGGCGCCATGGAAACCGAGGCCAACACAGAGGTGGGCGCACTGAACGCACCGACCTCCGACGGCAGCTGGATAGCGGTCGCCCAGCCCATTTTGTTCGAACGCTTGGGCATCGCGCCCGGCGACACCGTGTCGATAGGCAATATTGAGGTCGTCCTTCAGGATGAGCTGACTGTCGAGCCGGACACATTGTCCACGGGTCTGCGGTTTGCGCCGCGCGTTTTGATCTCAACGGCTGCCCTAGATGCAGCCGGTCTGGTGCGCGTGGGCTCACTCGTCACCTGGAGTTACGCCCTGGCTCTGGACGATCCAGCCACGGTTGAACAGTCACAGACGCAGATCGAAGGGCGGTTCCCAGATGCTGGCTGGCGGGTCCAGACCACCGACACCGCCTCGCCACAACTGGCCCGGGCCGTGCAACGCTTCTCCGACTTTCTGACCCTTGTCGGGCTCACGGTTCTGGTCGTGGGTGGGGTGGGCGTGTCCAACGCGGTGCGCGCCTATCTCGATGGACAGCGGTCCGTAATCGCAACACTAAAATGCCTCGGCGCGCCAGCTTCCTTCATCACTCGGGTGTACCTGTTTCAGATCGGACTTTTGGCGGGCGTTGGAACTTTGGTAGGCCTTGCCATTGGTATTGCGATGCCCGTCATTGCGGGCTGGGCACTCGAGGGCACACTGCCGGTGGCGGCAGGCGGCTACATCTTTCCCGGCGCGCTGGGTCTGGCAGCAGCGTTTGGTCTGCTGGTCGCGCTGGTGGCTGCTCTCTTGCCCCTTGGTCGCGCCCAGGCAGTACCGGCGACCGCGCTCTTCCGCGAGGCATCCGGCAACAGGACGGGACAAGCGCCTTTGCCCTTTACCGTCGCAGCATTCTGCATTGCAGCCTTTGTTGCGGGCGTCGCCATATTGACCGCCCTCAACCAGTTCATAGCCACGGTTTTCGTGGGCGGGTTGGTGGCGACATTTGCGATCCTGTGGCTTGTCGCCAAGCTGGTTGCGGCCCTGGCCAGGCGCGCACCCACAGTGCGATCAACGCCCTTGCGCTTGGCGATTGGCAACATTCACCGACCCGGTGCTTTGACCAGTTCCATTGCTCTTTCACTGGGTCTGGGTCTCACCCTGCTCGTGGCGCTGACGCTGATCGAGAACAATATGCGCCGCCAGTTGACGACCGGACTGTCGGTTGAGGCCCCCAGCTTCTTCTTCACCGACATTCAGAACACCGAATTGGCGAGCTTCGAACAGACCGTCACCGATGCGACCCCCGAAGACAGTGTTGTGACCACAGTGCCCATGCTCAGGGGCCACGTTCTGTCGCTCAAAGGCATCGAAGCCGAAGACTATCCGATTGTGGACGGTCAGGGCGAATGGGTGCTGCGCGGAGATCGCGGGCTGACTTACTCAAGCGACACTCCCGTGAATTCAACGTTGGCGGCGGGCGAATGGTGGGACGAGAACTACAGCGGACCACCCCTGGTCTCATTCGCCAAAGAGGAGGCTGACGAATTGCGGCTGGCTATCGGAGACACTGTCTCCGTGTCGGTTCTTGGTCGCCCCGTGACAGCCACCATTGCCAACTTGAGAGACGTCGAGTGGGAATCCTTTGGCATCAACTTCGTGATGGTGTTCTCGCCCAACACGTTCGCAGGAGCACCGCACTCCCATTTGGCAACGCTGACCCTTCCCGGCGGCTTGAACGCTGACGATGCGGTGGCGCGCGATGGTGAGATTCTGCGCACGGTCACTGCGGCCTTTCCAGCCGTCACAACCGTGCGGGTCAAGGATGCCATCGATGCGGTCAACGATCTCATTGGACAGATTGCGATTGCCATCAGGGCGGCGGCAGCTTTGACGCTGGTGGCCTCAGTGTTGGTGCTGGCAGGTGCTCTATCGAGCGGCAGTCAGATGCGCGTGCATGATTCTGTCGTTCTCAAAACGCTGGGAGCCACGCGCAGAACGCTCATTGCAGCCTTCGCTACAGAGTACGGACTGCTGGGACTTGCAACTGCAGGCTTCGCGCTCATGAGCGGCATCGTCGCCGCTTGGTTTGTGGTGGTTCAGATCATGACATTTGACTTTGTGATCTCACCTTTCCTTGCTTTGGCGACCATTGTTTCGGCGCTGATCCTCACCATTGGCCTGGGCCTGATATCCACTTGGCGTATTCTGGGGCAGAAGGTGGCGCCGGTGCTTCGGGAGCTCTGAGAACCGGGCGGAGCGCAGGAATTCGTTTACTCCAAGTCAGTTTGTCGCAGGTGATATCGGCGGTCTCGGCGGTCGAACCTGCGATGAACGCCGTTAGGGTCTTGTTTCCGACACTCAGCAAATTCATATTAGAGGCAATCGCGCTGGGCCCCCGATCCGCGCGGCCATCTTGTTCGGGACACTTCTACCGGAGTTGAAAATGGCAGAACTCAGAAATCAAACGGCCTATCAGGGTCGGGTCCGCGATCAAGCGGCCATCGACCAGGGCCTCCGCAGCTATATGCTGCGCGTCTACAACTACATGGCGATCGCCGTTGCCGTCACCGGCATCGCGGCGCTCGCAACTGCTAACATGGCGGTTCAGAACGGACAGCTGACATCGTTTGGTGCGGCGATCTACACGTCGCCCCTGCAATGGGTGGTCATGCTCGCACCGCTGGCCTTCGTGTTTCTGTTTGGATCCATGGTCAACCGCGTGTCGGTCTCCGCGGGCCAGTTCATGCTCTACGCGTTTGGCGCGCTGATGGGTCTGTCGCTGTCATCGATCTTCCTGGTGTTCACCGGTGAGTCGATCACACAGACCTTCTTTGTCACCGCCGCAGCTTTCGCTGGCCTGAGCCTGTACGGTTACACCACCAAACGTGACCTGTCGGCATTCGGCACATTTCTGGTGATGGGCTTGATCGGCCTGATCATCGCATCGCTGGTGAACATCTTCCTGCAGTCCAGCGGCCTGCAGTTCGTGATCTCGGTTGCCGGCGTGCTGATCTTTGCAGGCCTGACCGCATGGGACACGCAGCGCATCAAGGCGATCTATGACCAGGTTGCACATGATGAAACACTGATGGGTCGCACCGCCATCATGGGCGCGCTGAGCCTCTATCTGAACTTCATCAACCTGTTCATGTTCCTGCTGCAGTTCATGGGCAACCGCGAATAGTTTGCAGAAAATGGATTGAAAGAGGCGGCTTCGGCCGCCTTTTTTGTGTCCGCTTGCACCGCGATCCCTTCATCGGCACAAGGCTCGCATGGACTTTCATCTACGCCCCGCCAAGCTTTCCGACGCACCTTTCATTCACGCCATTTACGACGACTCAGTCAGGCACGGAACGGGCTCGTTTGATGTGGAAGGACCGGATCTGGCCACGATGTCAGAGCGGATCAGCACACTGCAGGCCGAAGGCTATCCCGTCATTGTCGCTATTGAGGATGGTTTGACAGAACAGGATGAAGATGGACCGATCATCGGTTTCGCCTATGCCGGCCCTCACAAACCACGATCCGGATATCGCTTCACCGTGGAAAGCTCGATCTATCTTGCGTCGAGGGCACGCCGCCGGGGTGTCGGCACAGCCCTTCTGAAAGGCATCATTGCAGCCAGTGAACGCGCGGGCTTCAGGCAGATGGTGGCGGTGATCGGAGACAGCGCCAATGCTGGCTCCATTCTTCTCCATGCCAAGTGCGGCTTTGAAGAAGTGGGGGTGTTCAAGAATGTCGGTCGCAAGTTTGACCGATGGTTGGACGTCGTTTTCATGCAGCGGTCACTGGGCGATGGTGGCGCAACGCCACCGGCGGAACGAAGCTAAAGCGAAACCACTTTGCTCTTGCGCTCCAGCACGCGGAGTACCTGCCGTAGATCGTGTCCTCGTTTGAGCACGGTGCCCGTCGCTGAAATGACGCTGTACGCCCCCTGACGCCGAGCCAATCTCGGGTTCTTCTCGATCCGATAAATCGGCATCTCTGCACTGCGACGAAAGATCGAGAAGACTGCGCGGTCCTTGAGCATATCGATCGCATAGTCCCGCCAGTCACCTTTGGCGACGCGTCGACCATAGACGCCGAGCATCAGATCAAGTTCTGCGCGATCAAATTTCACGATGTCGAATTTAGACCCGGCATTCTGGGAAGCCATGGCGGTTGAGGAGACAATGGTGATCCGATCTTCGCCATTGGGTGCTGAGCGCTGCTGAGGAAAGGGGACGACACTCGTCTCCTCCGCCCGCAAGTCCTCTCCGCCATCATAATTGTCAGCCATCACGCCTCCACCGCTGACGAGAGCATAACGCGTGGAACACGCGTCACAAGCGGTCGGTGGATGAATAAGACTCGCGATATCGTGAAGGCGGATATCAATGTTCCAATAAATTTCATCAAGCTGCCGTATTTGCGCCTGAATTGCGTCATGCACGAGCCACAAATCTATGGAACAAAATAGGAGCGCGGCCACTGGGCACCCTTGAGAATGCCCCCCAACCCCTTACTCAACGGTGCCGCCACGCAGGTTCTTTCCCCGGAACCGAACACCTTAGGCCGACCCGACGGGTCGGCCTTTTTCGTGCGCTTTTAAGCGCCGGCTCTTCAAGAGCGTTTAAGCG
>JBCBXA010000030.1:0-28840 GCA_039816825.1 Pseudomonadota bacterium
ACTGGGTGCGTACCCGATATGAGGCCAAGGCTATTCGTGAAGGTCGTCGCCCAGGTTACTTCATCTTTGAAAAGACCACCTAGCGGGGTTTATCAGTCGGCCTTGCAAAGAGTGGCGGTTTCGCCTATCTACAAACCACGATCTCAGACTTTTCGAGAGTGGGGCCCAAAAGCTCCGCTCTTTTTGTTTGGGGCGCATGACAGAACGGCTTGGATGACAGCTTG
Source organism: Pseudomonadota bacterium (assembly GCA_039816825.1). Taxonomy (GTDB): domain Bacteria; phylum Pseudomonadota; class Alphaproteobacteria; order Rhizobiales; family Rhizobiaceae; genus JBCBXA01. Next base: position 225 of record JBCBXA010000030.1, read on the forward strand.
AACGACAATCAGCCCGCATATGATCAGCCCGACACGGCTTTCGACGTCGAGGCCCTGATGGCTGAGCCACGGCTCATCACCGAGGATGGTGTAGAGGCGCGCGTGGCGAACATTGCGGAGCCCGTGCTCAACGATCTGGGCTACCGCCTGGTTCGCGTGAAGATGCTCAACCAGCATGGTCCGACCTTGCAGATCATGATCGAGCGGCCCGACGGTACGGTGACTGTCAATGATTGCGAAGCAGCGAGCCTTGAAGTGTCGCCAGCCTTGGATGTGGATGATCCCATCTCAGGCGCATACAGCCTCGAAATGTCCTCGCCGGGCATTGATCGGCCTCTCGTGCGCCGGAGCGATTTTGACCGGTGGCAGGGACACATCGCAAAGGTGGAAGCATCGCGCCTAATCGATGGGCGCAAGCGTTTCAAAGGCAAGATTTCCACCCTTGATGGCGACGAGATGGTGTTGAGCCATGAAGATGGCGGCGAAGCCAAGTTGAACATCACAGAGCTGTCCGACGCCAAGCTGGTGCTGACAGACGAACTGATCCGCGATGCGTTGCGCCGGGACAAGGCGTTGCGCGAAGCCAATGAGGCGCCTGATGGCACGTTCGACGATATTGTCGAAATTGAACCAGACGGCGACATCGAAACAGAAGATTGACGAACAGGCTCGCTCGCCATCCGCGGGGAGCCGATTTTTGGGGAACTGACACCATGGCCGTAAGTGCAAACAGGCTTGAACTTCTTCAGATCGCCGATGCTGTCGCTCGGGAAAAGCTCATCGACCGCCAGATCGTCATCGATGCCATGGCGGATGCCATCGAGAAAGCCGCCAAGCAGCGCTATGGTCTCGAGACCCACATCCGCGCCGACATTGACGGCAAGACCGGTGACATCAAGCTGCAACGCCTGCTGGAAGTCGTCGAAACTGTAGAAGAGCCGGACACACAAGTTGATCTCAAAACGGCCGTCGACCGCAACCCAGCCGCACAGATCGGTGACTACATCGCCGAGCCTCTCCCGCCGATGGATTTTGGCCGCATCGCCGCTCAATCCGCCAAGCAGGTCATTGTTCAGAAGGTACGTGAAGCCGAACGCGATCAGCAGTTCGATGAGTACAAGGACCGCGTCGGTGAGGTCATCAACGGCCTCGTGAAGCGGGTCGAGTATGGCAACGTGATTGTCGATCTGGGTCGGGGCGAAGGCATCATCCGCCGTGATGAGACCATTATGCGCGAGCCGTTCCGCCCGGGCGACCGCGTCCGCGCCTACATTTACGATGTGCGCCGGGAGACGCGAGGTCCGCAGATTTTCCTCAGCCGCACGCATCCGCAATTCATGGCCAAGCTCTTCGCCCAGGAAGTGCCAGAAATCTATGACGGCATCATCGAGATCCGTGCCGTTGCCCGTGATCCCGGGTCCCGCGCGAAAATTGCCGTTATCTCCAACGACAGCTCCATCGATCCGGTGGGTGCTTGCGTGGGTATGCGCGGCAGCCGCGTGCAGGCTGTCGTCGGCGAACTGCAGGGCGAGAAGATCGACATCATTCCATGGTCGCCGGACGCGGCAGGTTTCCTCGTCAATGCGCTGCAGCCTGCAGAAGTGGCCAAAGTGGTTCTCGATGAAGACAGCCAGCGCATCGAAGTGGTGGTGCCAGATGAGCAACTGTCGCTCGCCATTGGCCGCCGCGGCCAGAATGTGCGCCTTGCCAGCCAGCTGACCGGTTGGGACATCGACATCCTCACTGAGGAAGAAGAATCCGAGCGGCGCCAGAAAGAGTTCAACGCCTCCACCGAAGCCTTCATGGAAGCGCTCAATGTGGATGAGATGGTCGGCCAGCTTCTGGCGTCCGAAGGCTTCTCCACTGTTGAGGAAGTGGCCTATGTCGAGAGCGAAGAAGTCGCCTCCATCGAAGGCTTTGACGAAGAGACCGCCGAAGAAATTCAGGCCCGCGCCAAGGAGTTCCTCGACAAGCAGGAAGCGGCTTTGGCCGAAGAGCGCCGCGCGCTGGGTGTTGAGGACGGATTGCTCGAGATTGACGGCCTGACAAATGCGATCCTTGTCGACCTGGGCAAGGATGGCACCAAGACTGTGGAAGACTTTGCCGGTTACGTGCCCGACGATCTCGTCGGCTGGACTGAACGCAAGGATGGCGAAGTCCAACGCTTCGAAGGCGTGCTGCAGAGCCATAATATCAGCCGCACCGATGCCGAAGCTATGATCATGCAGGCCCGCCTCGCGGTGTGCTGGGTCACGCAGGAAGAATTGGAAGCCATGAACGCCGAGCCGGAAGAGGAGGAAGTTGAAACCTCTGAAGCCGAACGGGTGTTCTCCGGCAACGTGCTGGTTCAGGAACGGTGAGGTTCGCAGCCAACATATGGTTTTCCCCGTCCCCACAGACCCGTCCGGCGACCAGCCAGATGATGTGAGCACAGCAGGTGATCAGCCCCGCGAAAGCGAAGGGCAGTCACCGGCTCAGGGGAGCCCGCGTCCGGATTCGGGTGTCACAACCAAGAACAGAAAAGACCCGCTTGGCGATGATCTTCGGGACAAGGGCCCTGAAGACGCCCGTGAGGGTGGGAAACGCCGCAAGGATGGCAGCCGGTCAAAACGGTCGCTGGAGCGCACATGCCTTGTGACGCGCGAAAAGCGCCCGCCATCTGAGATGATCCGCTTTGTGCTGTCGCCCGACGGCGTGGTGACGCCGGATGTGAACGGCAAACTGCCGGGCCGCGGGGTCTGGTTGACCGCCACACAGGGCACTGTCGGCGAAGCTGTGCGCCGGAAGGCGTTTGCTCGAGGCTTCCGGACTGATTGCAAGGCGCCGGAGGATCTGCCTGCCCAGTTGGATGGCATCCTTGAGACTTTTGCGCTGGGCGCTCTCGGCATGGGCCGCGCGGCGGGTGCGGTCACCACAGGTTTTTCCAAGGTCGATCAGATGATCCGCATGGGGGATGCCTGGATGGTCCTCACCGCCTCTGACGTGGCAGCGGATGGCAAACGCAAGATCGCCCAGGCCAGCCGGGCGGTGAGTGCGTTGGGTGGTGAGTCACCAAGCATCTATGAAGTGTTTGATGCGGCGGCCCTGACCGGTGCCCTTGCGCGGCGCGACGAGGGTGCGACCGTGATGCATGTCGCGCTCAATCGCGCACAAAATGCCCGCAACATAGTTCGCAAGCTCGAGCGGCTGGCGCGATACCGTGGCACTGCCGCCATTGACGTAACACCCGGAAAAGGGGCAAACACAGCCCGAACGGAGTCTGGCCCATGAAAACATCATGATATCCGGCCGTAACAGGCAGCGCACCGGAAGCGCTCCCCGATAAGCATTTGGCGTGAAGCCATGCGCTTCCGACCCGCTCTGACCCAAACGAGCCAAGCACCGCACTTGTTTGTGGTGTGAGCACGGCAGTCTGCACGGACTGTTTCAACGAAATTGTATGATCCCGAAGAGCGGGCTCGACGAGATGAATGGCTGAAGAGGCCAGCAAGGAACAAAGCAAGTATGAGCGATAACAACTCCGGCGACGACAAGCCCCTTAGCCTGGGCTCCCGCAAACCGCTCGGTCTCAAGGGTGGTTCGGGTCAAGTGCGCCAGAATTTCTCGCGCGGACGCAGCAATACGGTTGTGGTGGAAACCAAGAAACGCCGCTTCAACAAGCCGGGCGACACGCCTGCGCCGTCTGCACCCGCACCTGCGCCCAAGCCAGAAACACAGCGAGCCAAGCCAGCTGATGTCGTGACGCCCAAGGCCAAGCCCAGCAAGCCGATGGTGCTCAATCGCCTTTCGGATGGCGAGATTGACGCCCGTCGTCGCGCGCTGGAGCTTGCCAAATCCCGCGAGAGCGAGGATGAGCGCCGCGCCCAGGAAGAAGCCAAGCGCCGCGCCGAGCGTGAAGCCCGAATTCTGGCTGAAAAGCAGGCCGCCGAGCAGGAGCGCCTCGAAGAAGAGAAGCGTCTGGCCGAGCAGAAAGCGGCAGCCGAGGCTGAGGCTGCCGAAGCTGAGGCTCGCGCGGCGCGTGCTGAGGCCGGCAAGGCTGTCAGCAACCGTGGTGCCGATGCTGCACCGGCCAACAAGACACTGACGCCGGTCAATCGGAAGAAGGAAGAGCCTTCAACGCCATCGCGGCCCAAGGGCGGTGATGATCGTCGCAAGACAAAACTCACCCTCACCAACGCACTGGACGAGAACGACCAGCGTGGCCGGTCTCTGGCCGCGATGCGTCGTCGCCAGCAGAAGCAGCGCCGGGCCTCTCAGTCGAGTGCGCCTCGTGAGAAGGTGTCCCGAGAGGTCACGCTGCCCGAGACGATCACGGTGCAGGAACTGTCACAGCGCATGTCTGAGCGCGCGGTGGATGTGATCAAGTTCATGATGAAGCAGGGTCAGATGATGACCCCCGGCGACATCATTGACGCCGACACCGCCGAGCTGATCGCTGAAGAGTTCGGCCACAACGTCAAACGCGTTTCGGAGTCCGACGTTGAAGAGGGCATCTTCAACATCGAGGACAATGAAGGCGATCTGCAGCCTCGTCCGCCGGTCGTAACCATCATGGGTCACGTCGATCACGGCAAGACATCGCTGCTCGACGCCTATCGCAAAACCAATGTGGTGTCCGGTGAAGCCGGTGGCATTACCCAGCACATCGGCGCCTATCAGGTGGACCGTGACGGCAAGAAGATCACCTTCCTCGACACGCCGGGCCACGAGGCCTTTACCTCCATGCGTGCCCGCGGCGCGCAGGCGACCGACGTCGCAATCCTTGTTGTGGCAGCGGATGACTCCGTGATGCCCCAGACCATTGAGAGCATCAATCACGCCAAGGCGGCGGAAGTGCCGATCATCGTGGCCATCAACAAGATGGACAAGCCGGCAGCCGACGCCAACAAGGTGCGTACCGAGCTTCTGCAGCATGAAGTGTTTGTGGAGAGCATGGGTGGTGAGACGCTCGACGTGGAAGTCTCCGCGCTCAAGGGCACCAACCTCGAAGAGCTTCTCGACCAGATCACGCTTCAGGCCGAACTGCTCGAGCTGAAAGCCAATCCGGACCGGACGGCTGAAGGCATCGTGGTGGAAGCCCAGCTGGACAAGGGTCGTGGTGCCGTTGCGACCATTCTGGTGCAGACCGGTACGTTGAAGGTCGGCGATATCGTCGTGGCCGGTTCCGAGTGGGGTAAGGTTCGCGCCATCGTCAACGATCAGGGCAAGCAGATCAAAGAGGCTGGTCCCTCCATGCCGGTTGAGATCCTCGGTCTCTCCGGCGCTCCGGGCGCTGGTGATCAGATGGCTGTGGTCCAATCGGAAGCGCAGGCCCGTGAGATCACGGAATATCGTCAGCGCAAGGAGCGCGAACTGGCGATTGCCAGCCAGTCCGGCGCCCGCAGTTCGCTCGAGCAGATGATGACCCAGCTTCAGGACAACAATGTCGCTGAAGTGCCGGTCGTCCTCAAAGGCGATGTGCAAGGGTCTGTTGAGGCCATCACCCAGGCGCTCAACAAGCTGTCCACCGATGAGGTGAAAGCCAATGTGATCCACGGCGCTGTTGGCGGGATCACCGAGAGCGATGTTGCTCTCGCGGCTGCGTCCAACGCGCCCATCATCGGTTTCAACGTGCGTGCGAACAAGCAGGCCCGTGATGTGGCTGCCGCATCTGGTATCGAGATCCGCTACTACAACATCATCTACGATTTGGTGGATGATGTGAAAGCGGTGATGAGCGGAACGCTTGCACCCGAGCTGCGTGAGACCTTCCTCGGCAATGCCGAAATCCTTGAGGTCTTCAACGTGTCCAAGGTCGGCAAGGTGGCCGGTTGCCGGATCACCGATGGCAAAGTGGAGCGTGGTGCTGGCGTGCGCCTGATCCGCGACAATGTCGTGATCCATGAGGGCAAACTGTCCACGCTCAAGCGCTTCAAGGACGAGGTGGCCGAGGTGCCGGCTGGTCAAGAGTGCGGCATGGCGTTCGAGAACTATCAGGATATGCGCCCAGGCGATGTCATCGAATGCTACCGCGTCGAGGAAATCGAGCGTTCGCTCTAAGGGTTGAAGGGGCGGCTTAGGCCGCCCTTTTCGTTTGACGGCACATCAGAGACAAAGGCTCATGCGCGTCGATTTTGATACCCGCAATGCTGAGGCCATTGCCATCTCGCGGGCGGGGCAGGCTGTTCAGTTCGGCAACTCAACCCGAAAGGCGCGCCTAACCCTTCTGGTGGGTGCTGCGTTTCTCATCGGTCTATGGATTGTCTTCGTCTTCTATGGCGCTCAGCCAGTGGCGAAAGCACTTGGCATTGCGTCGAGCCGGGATTGGATGATCCTGATTCCGGCTCTGGCCGTGCTGCTGGCCTGTGCCGTCGGCCTCGCCCGCGTCGTCGGCCAGCGCTACCAACGGCAACTCCTCACACACATGGAGCGAGACCTGCCGGACGGCACACCAGTTTTCATCGAAATAGACGAGGCAGGTGTCCGGTTCGAAGGCGATGGCATGTCGCTCTTTGCCGCGTGGCGCCGCGTGAACCGGATCGTTGAAGTTCCCGTTCCAGGCCATGGCAGAATGATTGGATTCTTTGGCCCGCGGGTGAACTTCTTCGTCCCGCCCCGGGCGTTTGACGGCGAGGCTTCGCAAAGGTCATTCTTGAGCGCAGCGATTGGCCTGCGCGACCAGGCCCAACCTGGAGCGTAAGCAGATGATATCCATTGTATCGGTTTTCTCGGCCATCATTCTGGCCAACACCTATTTCTGGTCTGGCGGCCAGGGTTATTGCGCCTACGACTTTGCAGTGCTTCACAGCGGCGACGGCTATACGAATGTCGAGATCACCCTGCGCCCAAGGTTTGATCCCGAGCAAACTGCGTCCGGTCGGACCGAGCTCGATGACGCGGTGATCGCCCTTGAAGCGCTTGGTGGTGGGCGCTTTTTCTGGAGCGCAAGCGCGACCGTCGAAACGGATTGCTCGGTCGAGAAATTTGCTTTGGTGTCTGCAACAGCGCTTGATGAAGCCGGTGCGGAGGTCGATTTGATGAAACGCGAGGGTTTCGAGTTCGAAGACTACAAGCCAGTCGATCTCGAGATCGCGCCAGACGCGCAATAAACGGAACAGACAGTGGCCCAACGCAATCCATCCAAAGCTCCTTCACAGCGTCAACTCCGCGTTGGTGAGAATGTGCGCCATGCCGTCATTGAGGTTTTGCAGCGTGGAGATGTTTCGGATCCCGTGCTCGAGAAAGCCGTGGTCTCGATTTCGGAAGTCCGTATGTCGCCGGATCTCAAGATCGCCACTTGCTTTGTGTCGCCCCTCGGCCCGCAAGACGCCAAAGCCGTTTCCAAGGCGCTTGCCGCAAACGCAAAGGCGATTCGTCATGCGGTGACGCCCGCTCTGCGTGGTATGAAATACATGCCCTCCTTTCGCTTTCTGCCGGATGAGAGCTTCGACAACTACTCCCGCATCGACGACCTTCTCCGATCACCGGAGGTCAAGCGCGATGTGGCGTCGACGGGTGATGATTCCGACCGGGCATTGACCGACGAGAATGATTGAAGCCGCAGCCGCCCGCGCCTAGTGTCAGGCCAAGCATCGCCCCACCACTAGGGGTCTGTTTGGGAGGACTTTATGAGCGGCTACATTCTCGCCATCGATCAGGGCACGACTTCATCTCGCGCCATCGTGTTTGACGACAAGCAGACCATCTGCGGCGTCGGCCAAAGAGAGTTCACCCAGCACTTCCCACAATCGGGCTGGGTGGAGCACGATGCCAACGAGATCTGGGATGGCGTGCTGGGCGTCTGCAAGGCGGCGCTTGCCGACGCGGGAATCACCGCCGCCGATCTGGCCGCCATTGGAATCACCAACCAGCGTGAAACCGTTTTCCTGTGGGACCGGGCCACTGGCGAGCCGGTGCACAAGGCCATTGTCTGGCAGGACCGACGCACGTCTGATTTCTGCGCCGAGTTGAAAGCCGCTGGGCACGAGGCTCTGTTCACCCAGAAGACGGGTCTGCTGCTGGACCCTTATTTTTCCGGCACGAAAGTGCGCTGGCTACTCGACAATGTGGATGGTCTGCGACGCCGTGCGGAGGCGGGCGAACTGGCCTTTGGAACCGCCGACAGCTGGTTGATCTGGAAGCTGACAGGTGGCCAACGTCATGTCACTGACGCTACCAATGCTTGTCGCACGCTTCTTTTCAACATTGAGACCCAGGCTTGGGACACGGAGTTGCTCGACATTATGGGTGTTCCGGCAAACCTGTTGCCCGATGTGTTGGATTGCGCAGCCGACTTCGGGACAGCCACTGCCGACCTCTTGGGCGCAGAGGTGCCCATTCTGGGCGTCGCCGGCGATCAGCACGCCGCCACCATCGGTCAGGCCTGTTTTGAGCCGGGCATGTTCAAATCCACCTACGGCACGGGCTGTTTTGCACTGCTCAATACGGGCGATAAGCAGGTGCCGTCCGAAAATCGGTTGCTGACGACGCTGGCTTACCGTCTGGACGGCAAGGTCACCTATGCCCTCGAAGGTTCCATCTTCATTGCGGGGGCCGCCGTTCAGTGGTTGCGGGACGGCCTGAAGATTCTGGATGATGCATCCAAGTCGGGAGGCATGGCCGCCGGAGCCGATGACAGCCAGCAGGTCTATCTCGTGCCGGCCTTCACCGGCATGGGCGCGCCCTATTGGGATGCCGAAGCGCGGGGCGCCATGTTTGGCCTCACTCGCAACACCGGCCCCAACGAAGTGGCGCGGGCGGCGCTTGAGGCTGTCTGTTACCAGACGCGTGACTTGCTGGAAGCCATGCAGAAAGACTGGGGTGCCGGTGGTCAGACGGCCAGCGACACGGTGCTCCGGGTCGATGGCGGTATGGTGGCCAGTGATTTCACCATGCAATTCCTGTCCGACATTCTCGACGCTCCGGTGGATCGACCGGAAATCCTGGAAACAACCGCGCTGGGTGCCGCGTGGCTCGCCGGGTCGAAAGCGGGTGTCTGGCCCGACAGGGCAGCCTTTGCCGACCGCTGGAAGCTCGAGCGCCGTTTCGAAGCTGACATGGACGATCAGACGCGCGCAGCCAAATATGCGGGCTGGAAAGACGCCGTGGCTCGCACTTTGACGGAATCGAGCTGAGCTCATGGCACACATGACCCAGATAACACCCTTTGTCCCTTGTCGGGACCTGGACGTTTCGCTGGCGTTCTACCGCGATATTCTGGGTTTCGAAGTCGGGTTCCTGACCGAAGGTGTTTACGCCTTCGTGCGTCGCGACCAGGTGGCCGTGCGCTTGTTGCAAGTGTCGCCGGACGTCGATTTGACGTCGGAAGAGCGTCAGAACAGCTTCTACATCGATACGGACCATGTGGACGAGCTCTTTGGCGAGTTGCAGCCAGCTCTGTCTCGATTGCCGGACGCTCGTGTGCGTGCACCCTTCGACCAGGATTACGGGCAGCGAGAATTTCATGCGGCTGATCCGGACTGCACACTGGTCTTTTTTGGCGCAGCTATCAGAAATCACTAGAGAAAAAGCAAAGCCCGGCGGAGCGGAACTCTGCGCCGGGCTGATCAGAGCGCAGGTGCGTCTTGCACCCACAGCTACCTCGTAGTCGCCTTCCTATGACAGCCATCTGTGACAGGGCGGTGACGAATGACACTGAGATGGTCTGCTCCAAAGGTTAACAAATCCTTAACCTCTGCGGTTCCTGACGGCCGTCGCACCGTTTACTCTCCAAAGAGGATCCCTGTAATCGAGCGCGGCTGGCGCTGATTGGAAGCGACACCACCCCCTATGTTTGCGCCTGGCCTTGGACCATTGCCCTGTTGTGCAATGGGTCGAAGTGGTGCGGCAGATGGAGTGTCTTGTTGCGCCACGGCCTGATTGCCGGGGACAAGGCCCGCCGGCTTCACACCAGGGCCCAAGCCAGGGACATTGGGAGCGACCAGCCTTGGGTCCCACCTTGGCGTGATCGCAATTAGGTCTGGAAGATCCACAAAGCCTGGCAGGCGTTTCGCTGGAACGCCCTCGTGAGCCGCGAGCATGAAGCGGTGCCATGCCCGGGTTGGCATGGAGCCGCCCGTCACCTTTTTGGTGGGCTTTCCGTCATCATTGCCAAACCAGATGCCGGTTGTGAGGTTGGAGGTGTAGCCCACGAAAAGTGCGTCCCGGAAGTTCTGGCTGGTCCCCGTCTTGCCCGCAACTTGCCAATTGTCCAACCGGGCGGACCGCCCAGTGCCGCCGTTCACCACGCCGCGCAGCATGGTGTTCATCATGGAGACTTCTCGCTGGCCCATGACGCGGGACCCATCATGCTTGGGCCGCTGATAGAGCACCTTGCCGCCGCGCGTCTCGATGCGGTCGATGACTGTGGGTCTGATGTCAAAGCCGCCATTGGCGAACGGCGCATAAGCAGCCGTCAGTTCGAGAAGTGACACTTCCGAAGTGCCCAGGGCCAGAGAGGCATTCTTGCTGAGCTTGGAGGTGATGCCGAGGCGTTGCGCGGTGTCCGCCACTGCCTTGGGGCCCATTTCCACGGTCAGTCGTGCCGCCACCGTGTTGGAGGATTTGGCGAGGGCATAATCCAGTGTGATCGGCCCGCGATATTGACCATCATAATTCTTGGGTGCCCACGAGCCCACCGTAATTGGTGCGTCCTGCCGCACGGTGCGCGGTGTGGCGCCGCGTTCCAAAGCCGCCAGCCAGACGAACGGCTTGAAGGCCGAGCCCGGCTGCCGTTTGGCTTCGACAGCCCGGTTGAACTGGCTATCCTTATAGTCCTTGCCGCCCACCAAAGCGCGAACCGCGCCTGTACCGTCAATGGAGACAAGAGCGCCTTGCCCAACATTCAGTGTGGATCCGTCGCTGTCCAGGGCGTCGGTGATCACCTGATCGGCATAGGCTTGCAGCTCGCCATCGATGGAGGTGCGCACCACCAGATCCCCTTCGACATCGCCGACCAGTTTGGGCAAGCGGTTCATCACCCAATCGGCCACATAATGTTCTGCGCCGGACCAGTAGCGTTCCGCGCGCTGGGGCCCGACATGGGCAGCCTGGGCATGTTGCTGGCGCGTGATGGAGCCATCCCGCAACATCGCCGCCAGCACCAGTTCTGCTCGAGCATCTGCCGCCTCCGGGTCGCGGGCCGGAGAAAGACGCGAGGGGGCCTTTAGAAGGCCTGCAAGAAGAGCGGCCTCGGACAGGGTCACATCTTTGGCCGATTTGTTGAAGTAGCGCAGGCTCGCAGCCTCAACGCCGGTCGCGCCGGAGCCGAAATAGACCCGGTTGAGGTACATTTCGAGAATCTGGTCTTTGTCGTATTTTTGTTCGAGCCAGATCGCGAGCACGGCCTCCTGCACTTTGCGCCCGATTGAGCGCTCCGGTGTCAGAAACAGGTTTTTGGCCAACTGTTGGGTCAGGGTCGAGCCGCCCTGCACAACGCGGCCCGCCATGGCGTTGCGCATCATGGCCCGGCTAAGCCCGATCGGATCGACGCCAAAATGGTGTTCGAAGCGACGGTCCTCAATCGCAATGACAGCCGCAGGAATATGAGGCGACATTTCACTCAGGGAGATCGCCCGCCCGCCGGTCACACCCCGGTTGGCAAGCAGCTTGCCGTCCACGTCTAGAATGCGCACGTTTGGCGCCCGCTCCGGCACGGCCCATCCGGAGGAGTGGGGCATCTGCGCCGCATACCAGCCGACAATGGCCAGCACCGCGATGCCGCCCCAAAGGCCGAAGGTGAACCCCCAATAGGTGACGAAGCGCGCCACCCGCACCGTGAACGGAGACTGATTTCGCCGTGAGCGCGACTTCCGTCGCGCTGATCCCGAGCGTTTGGATTTGGCGACTGGCTTGCGCTTTGTCGCTGTGGAAGTGCGATCCGCAGCGCTCAGGCGCATACCGCCTTTTTTGGTGTTCGATCCGCCGCCCGCGCTGAAACGGGGTTCAATCCGACCTTTGGCAGAGCTGTTTCGGCCCGAGCCATTTCGGGAAGATCTGTTTCTGGAAGACGCCAACGCAACACTCTTCTCTGCCGCCCATACATTTCGGGCTTTGATGCAGTGTGAGTGGCGCCGCTTAAATCGGCATGAAGAAATGTCTTACCGGATGCCCCAAAAGCCCGATTTCGACCAAATCCGACAACCGGCTGGTAACCCTAATGGCCGCATCGCGGGGCCGTGAAGGGAATCGAAGCACTTGCAATGCTAAAAGGCCGCGTCAGCTAAAACAGGTGTGCCATGTCCATGTCCGGTTCCAACGTTCAAGCCTCTGCCGGTCGCGTCGCCAGCCGCGTCGATTGGGTCGATGCTGCCAAGGGTATCTGCATCATTCTCGTTGTGATGATGCACTCGACACTGGGTGTTCAGGACAGGCTAGGCGTTGGCTACATGGATTGGCCGGTCGCGTTTGCCAAGCCGTTCCGCATGCCAGACTTCTTTCTTCTTTCGGGACTGTTTTTGGCGGCCACCATCAATCGCCCCTGGGCTCTCTATACCGACCGCAAGGTGGTGCACTTCGCCTATTTTTACGTGCTGTGGTTTGTCATACAGTTTGGCCTCAAGCTGCCCATCGCAATAGGTGAACTTGGCGTTGGCGGCGCCTTGTTGGCCGCCTTCACCGACTTTGTGAACCCGCACTCCACGCTCTGGTTCATCTACATTCTACCGTTCTTCTTCATTGCCACACGCCTTTTGCGAGCCGTTCCGGTTGCTGCCGTCTTCCTTATTGCCGTTGCGCTCAACGCTGCGCCGATCAGTACGGGTGCTGTGCTGATCGATCAGTTTGCCACGCAATATGTCTACTTCTTTGCGGGCTATGCTTTTGCGCCGTGGATTTTCCGACTGGCCGAGTGGGCGCGCTCCCAGGCGCTCATGGCTGCTGCGCTGCTGGGTGCGTGGTTCCTGGTCAACACGTTTCTGGCCTTCACGCCAGCGCCGGCTGCGCTGGATGGGTTTTCTGATGTGTTGGCCGACCTGCCGCTTATGGCTGTTGCGCTCGGCTTTGCGGGTGCCATGGCCATCGTCATGTTCTCATCACTGCTCACCATGCCCACCGGGCGGGACTGGCCACGCCATGTGCCACCCCGTCCCATCACACGCTTGCTGCAGCATGCGGGAGCCAATTCGATTGCGATCTACCTTGCCTTCTTCTTTCCCATGGGCGTCACGCGGTCCGTGCTGATCAAATTCGTGCCGGAGCTTGGATCGGGAACGATTGCACTGGTCACGACCACCGTCGCCGTGCTCAGCCCGCTTGCGCTGCTCTGGTTGATCAACCGTTTCAACCTGGGTCATTTCCTGTTCCGCCGTCCGGCGTGGGCCGTGACTGCGTGGAAACCCGGAGAACGAGAAAACCGGCAGAACGGCCGTGGGCCCAAAGCGCAGATCGCTCCAGCAGAGTAGAGCTATCTGAGGTGGGCGTCATCACAGGGCGCCCGACCCTCCAGCGCACAACTGACCTTCTGAACACGTCCGGTGTCGGCAAAACGCCTGAGAAGGCTCAGCGTGAAAGGCGGTGCCCCCTGCCCTGAATTGGTGTGGCACATGTGGCAGGCATCCGGTGCCTTTCGGGTTGAGAAATCCACTGTGCCACCCGCCTGCACGGGCTTGAAACGACCGTAACTCCAGCCTTGATCGTCGGCAGCGGAGAGCTTTTGCCGCGTGTCGACGAAGCCGAAGTTCAAAAAACCGCTCATCACTTCAATGGCGAACATGGTGCCAACCGGCACTTCACCGCCCTTGGCCAGCGCGTCCACCGCGAAGCTTGAGACGGACGCGCGGCGAACCGTGCCGTCATCCCGCAGGATCAGCGCATAGGGCGTCATGGGCTGGCCGAAGGTCGGCTCTCCAAATGGGTCCTGCAGGATGGCCTGATTTGCGTAGGCCGGACGGTTCTCTGAGGCGTTCAACATGCTGGGCACGAGCATGAGGATTGCCACAGCCAGCGCCGCCACCAGGATCAAGATGCTGTTCCAGCGGCGGCGGCTCGTTTGCTTTGGCCTGTCAGGGCGCGAAATCATGCCTCCATGGGTGGCATATCCTTCATTACGCTGTCGATACGCTTAATCTGATCTTCCGACAGCGCTCCCTGCTCGATGACGCTCATATTGTCATGCACCTGTTTCACGTTCCGGCATCCGGGGATGGGCAGCGCGTGGGGAGCGGTGGCCAGCACCCAACCAAGGGCGCCCTGGGCCGGGCTGCGTCCGCCCTCGGTGACTATGGCACGCAGCTTTTCAAGCATCTCCAGCATGGCTGGCAGCGGCTGACCGTCTTCATCAAAGTAGATCATCCAGTCCGCACCGGCGGCCCGAATATCTCCGGCACCGAATGTCACTTGCGAGCCGGTATATTTTCCACTCAGCAGCCCCATGGCGAGGGGCTGGCGAATGATCGACAGGATGTCGGCCTGTGCCGTGGCAGCCAGAACATCATCCGCCCGGCGGAAAATGTTCATATCGTGCTGCGCGCCGACAAAGCCTGGGCGATTTGCATAAGCGACGGCATTGCCAAGATCGTTCGTGCTCCAGCCAAAGGCGCCGATCACACCGGCGTCACGCAACTCGTCCAGCGTGTCGAATGTCGCCTTTGCCTCTTCCTTGTCGAACCCGTCCAGGTGAAACTGCATCAGGTCAATCTGATCGACGCCCAGCCGTATGCGGCTTTCCTCAACCGCCTGACGCACATAGTCCGGGTCGGCGCGTTCACCCTTGGCATGCCTGCCCTCAAACGGATGGCCGAATTTAGTGGCAACGACGAACTCTGACCGATCAATGGCACTGTCTTTGAGGGCGCGTCCCACGATCTCTTCAGAATGACCGCCGCCATAAATGGCTGCCGTATCGATGAAGCGCACGCCCATTTCAAAAGCGGCGTGGAGTGCGGTAAGGCTCTTGCCATCGTCGACATTGGACCAGCCGATGGGCGCGCCATCCCAATACATTTCGCCGCCCATGACCCACGTCCCGATGCCGATGCGGGGGATGGTTTTGCCGTTCCAGAGTGTGATGGTCTCAGCCATGGGTTTTCTCCTGTTGGGGGGCGTAAACGGACAGTTTGTGGTCGAGGTAGCGCTCGCAGGCCTCGAGCTCCCGGCGGCGCTGGGCCAGCACGGTGCGATGGCGCAACAGGATGGCGTAGCGCTCTGAGGTGTCGGTGGTTCCAGAATGGACGGACACTGCAAATGCCCGCATGTCGGCTTGGGGCATGCCAGTCTGCCGCAGCCAGTTCAGCTGTGTCATCCATTGGATGTCTTCGGCAGTGAACCGCCGCTGACCGTCGGCTCCGCGCCCGATGGGCTGCAACATGCCGATCTTTTCATAGTAGCGAATGGTGTCGATGCTCAGCCCGCTTTGGGCAGATGCTTCAGCAATGCGCATGGTGATCTCCTCAACGTTCACCGCCAGCGCTACCAGCCTGGAGTAACTCCAGGTCAAGCGTTGATTTGCACTTTTTCCGATTTGCCTTTGACCCCTTCCAACCTTTACTCACGGGCCAACCACTCCTTGTGAGTGGGCACTTCAAGAGGCGATGCGGATATGAAAAAAGGCGATCATCTGTTTCTGGTGGACGGGTCCGCCTACATCTTCCGCGCTTACCACGCGCTGCCTCCGCTCACGCGCAAAACGGACGGTATGCCCGTCGGCGCAGTGGCCGGTTTCTGCAACATGCTGTGGAAGCTGCTGCAGGATGCGCGCGACACGGAGCGCGGAGTTACGCCGACGCACTTCGCAGTGATCTTCGACCATTCGTCCAAGACGTTCCGCAACGAGCTTTACCCAGACTACAAGGCCAACCGGGATGCGCCGCCAGAAGATCTGCGCCCGCAATTCGGCCTGATCCGCGACGCGACCCGGGCCTTTGGCGTGCCATGCATCGAAACTGAGGGTTATGAGGCCGACGACATCATCGCCACCTATGCGCGCATGGCCGCCGAAGATGGCGCGGACGTCACGATCGTCTCCTCCGACAAGGACCTTATGCAGCTGATCAACGATCAGGTGGTGATGTACGACCAGATGAAAGATCTGGTCATCGACGCCAATGGCGTGTTCGACAAGTTCGGCGTGACGCCGGACAAGATGATCGACCTGCAGGCGCTCAATGGCGACACGTCGGACAATGTGCCCGGCGTGCCTGGCATCGGACCCAAGACGGCGGCTCAGCTGCTGGACGATTTCGGAACACTCGAAGAGCTCCTCGAGCGTGCTGGCGAGATCAAGCAGAACAAGCGCCGCGAAAATCTGATCGAGTTTGCCGATCAAGCCCGCATCTCAAAACAGCTTGTCACCCTTGATCAGAACACACCCATCGATGTGCCGCTGGATGATATGGCCCTGGCGCCGGTGGAAGGCCCGCCGCTGATCTCGTTCCTCAAGGCGATGACCTTCAACACGCTCACCAAGCGCGTCGCCGAGGCGACCGGCACGGACGTCGAGGCTGTGGAGGCCGATGAAGTCGCTGCGCCAGAGGGCGCGGACCTGCGCGGCCCGGACAGTGATGGCGAAGCTGATAGTGAGACATCCGACTGGACGCCCGGCAATCTGGCGGCATCCCGCGCCGAAGCTCACGCAGCTTCCAAGTTTGACCATGAGAGATACGAAATCATCCGCGATGCGGCTCGGCTACAAGCCATTGTCGACCGTGCTGTGGACCAGGGCCATTGTGCCTTTGATCTGGAGACAAATTCGCTGGACGCGATGGTGGCCGAGATCTGCGGCATCGCCATCGCGTTGAGCGACAATGAAGCCTTTTACGTGCCCATCGCCCACAAGGCGGGTGAGGGCGATCTCTTGTCCGGTGAAGAGCGCGTGGCAGACCAGATTGAGCCGGGCGAGGCGCTGGCGATCCTAAAGGTCGCGCTGGAGAACCCGGCTCTTCTGACCATCGGTCTGAACCTCAAATATGACATGCTGGTGCTGGCGCAGAACGACATCGCGATCGCTGCGCCAGACGATGTGATGCTCATGAGCTACGCCCTGGACGCCGGGCGCAACAATCACGGCATGGACGCACTGTCGGACCGCCATTTGGGCCATCAACCCCTCGCCATCAAAGACCTGATTGGGACGGGGAAGAAAGCCATCACCTTTGATTTCGTCGAGATCGGCAAGGCCGCGGCCTATGCAGCCGAGGACGCCGACATCACTCTGCGCTTGTGGAAAGTGCTGAAGCCGCGGCTGGCAGCCGAAACCATGGCCACCGTCTATGAGCGGCTGGAGCGACCGCTGGTAGACGTGATCGTGAAGATGGAGCAGCGCGGCATTGAGGTGGATCGCCAGATCCTCAGCCGCCTGTCCGGCGATATGGCGCAAAAGGCCGCCGCCATCGAGGACGAGATCTATGAGCTAGCCGGCCGCAAATTCAACGCCGGTTCGCCGAAACAGCTGGGCGAAATTCTCTTCGACGAGATGGGCCTGCCCGGTGGCAAGAAGACCAAGACCGGTGCATGGCAAACGGGTGCGCAGGTGCTGGAAGATCTCGCAGCTGAGGGCCACGAGCTGCCGCGCAGAATTGTTGATTGGCGGCAGCTCACCAAGCTCAAGAGCACCTATACCGACGCTCTGCCCACCTACATCAACGCCCAGACGGGCCGCGTGCACACATCCTACTCGCTGGCCTCCACCACCACTGGCCGTTTGTCATCTTCTGAACCGAACCTTCAGAACATCCCGGTGCGGACAGAGGCGGGCCGTAAAATTCGCACGGCCTTCATCGCGCCGGAGGGCAGCAAGCTGGTCTCTGCCGATTACAGCCAGATCGAGCTGCGGCTTCTGGCCCACATTGCCGACATTCCCCAGCTCACCCAGGCCTTTGCAGACGGTGTCGACATTCACGCCATGACCGCGTCCGAGATGTTTGGCGTGCCGGTGAAGGGGATGGATCCGATGATCCGCCGTCAGGCCAAGGCCATCAATTTCGGCATTATCTACGGCATCTCGGCCTTTGGCCTTGCCAACAATCTGGGCATCGGTCGGCAGGAGGCGGGCGACTACATCAAGATGTATTTCGAGCGCTTCCCGGGCATTCGCGACTATATGGAAGAGACCAAAGCCTTTGCCCGCGAGCACGGCTATGTGGAAACGATCTTCGGTCGCCGGGCGCATTACCCCGAGATTCGCTCGGCCAATGGTGCCATGCGCGCCTTCAACGAGCGCGCCGCTATCAACGCACCCATTCAGGGCAGCGCCGCAGACATCATCCGCCGCGCCATGATCCGCATGGATGCAGCGTTGGAGCAGGCCAATCTGTCAGCGCAGATGCTCCTGCAAGTGCACGATGAGCTCATATTCGAAGTGCCGGACAGTGAAGTCGACGCCACGATCGAGCTCGTGCGGAATGTGATGGAGAAAGCGACGGACCCCGTGCTGCAGCTGAAAGTCCCGCTGGTAGCCGAAGCGCAGGCCGCGACGAACTGGGACGAAGCGCATTAGTTTTCCCCGCTGTTATCCACTGTGTATAGCGTGCGTAACTAGCGTTACCCCCCTCGATAAACTTCACGGCTAGACACAAATTTTGTATGCTCGGCTTGGTTGCGGCTGCCAACATTGGCCCGTCAAACTTGGCAGGTTTTACCAGCGACTTGCAAAGTGCTTGTCGGAGACTCGGTTCTCTTGCTGATGGAGGTTTGCCATGCGCAGACGCCTGGTAAACGTGCGTGCTTACGTGCGTTTTCGGCTAGGGAGGTATGAGCACGTGTGTGCCCATACCCGTTCCTATCCAAACCAGCTCACTTTCCCGTTCTAAGTTGAATGTGAGCTAGCCAGAGGCGGCCGCAACCACCAGCCAGATTAGAATCCACGCCGAATCGCGGGTCAAGAACAACTCGGATAATTATCCGCAGTCCACAGGTTGGACATCGGCGAAGGCATACGCACCGAATGTACCTTCTATGGTGATTGATCGTCCGCCGGAGCCAGTGATCGCTGCCGTGAGCACGGCCCCTTCAATCTCGTTGCCCACCACTTGCGTTTGGCTACGTGCCGAGTTTTCCAGGCTGTCGTCAATGTCGATGGTGAAGGCGAAGGTTTCGCCGGGGGCGAAGGATGCGAAGTCGATGGTGAGGGAAGTGCCGCCATCGGACAGGCCCGACGTGCCCGCCAACTTAGCGGTGCTGTCTGACGCCTCGAACGGCTGAAACACCTGCAAGCCGCCGCCGCCGTTTTCGGTATCAAATATCAAGCCTGCGGGCGCGGGGGCGAGGTCAAATGTGGCTGATGTAACCGACCAGCCATCAGCCGAATTATTGCTGATTTCAAACCTGTCCGTGGGCGCGCCTTCAATGAAGCGGGCCGACAGGGAAACGCCGCAAGCACCCCTGTCTGCGCTCTGGTGAGTGCTCTGCGCAGCGGCTGCCATGGAAAGCGCCGCCAGCGCGACAATGCCGATGGGAGCAAAACTCAATGGCTTCATCTGAAAGTTGTTCATAGCGCGCTCCATTTTCGTGGTGCTGTAGGTTGGGCTATTGCGCGGATAAGCAAATTTTACTGTATTAAAGCCCTCCATGGCGAGCGTCTGATCTGACTGCTTTCCCCTTCCCCCGCTTGCTTTTCCGTCCTAAACCGCTGCGACCCGCATTTGAGGCCGCATCATGTCCGTTTCACCCTCCGTATCCATTACTGGCACTGGCGTTTTCACGCCGTCCGAGATCATCACCAATGATGAGCTCGTGGTGGCGTTCAACGCCTATGCGGATCAATGGAATGCCGATCATGCGGCTGAGATTGAGGCGGGCGAGGTCGAGGCCAAACCCCATTCATCTGCCGAGTTCATCCTCAAGGCTTCGGGCATTGAGAACCGCTATGTGCTCAACAAGTCCGGCATTCTCGACCCTGCCCGCATGGCGCCCCATCTACGCGAACGGTCCTGGGATGAGCCGGGGCAAATGGCCGAGATGGCGCTCCCCGCCGCCCGCGATGCGCTGGCCCAGGCAGGGCGCACAACGGATGAGATTGATGGCGTCATCTGCGCCGCCTCCAATCACGAGCGAGCTTATCCAGCCATCGCGGTGGAAGTGCAGCAGCTCCTCGGGATTGAAGGCTTTGCTTTCGACATGAATGTGGCCTGCTCCTCTGCCACGTTCGGAATTCAGGCGGCGGCGGACATGATCCGGTCTGGTTCGGCGCGGCGAATACTCATGGTCAATCCGGAGATCTGTTCCGCCCATCTCGAGTGGCGCGACCGCGACTGTCACTTCATCTTCGGCGATGTGTGCACAGCGGTGCTTCTCGAAGCGTCGGACGATGCGGCAGGTGGTTTTGAGATCATCTCAACGCGCCTGAAGACCGCTTTTTCAAACAACATTCGCAACGATGCTGGCTTTCTGCGCCGCACCCGCGACGGCCACATGGAAGACCGCCGGGACATGCTGTTTCAGCAGGAAGGGCGCAAAGTGTTCCGCGAAGTCGTGCCCATGGTCAGCCAATTGATGCTGGAGCATCTGGCTGACAATGGCGTGGCACCTGGCGATCTGAAGCGCCTGTGGTTGCATCAGGCCAACAAGTCGATGAACGATCTGATCGCCAAGAAGGTGTTGGGTGGAGATCCCGCAGATGGCCAACAACCCAACATTCTGCAGGACTATGCCAACACTTCGTCTGCTGGCTCGATGATCGCGTTCTCCAAATATTCGGACGATTTGCAGTCGGGCGATACGGGCATCATCTGTTCGTTTGGTGCAGGTTACTCCGTGGGGAGTGTGATCGTCCGTCGGCGCTAGACGCCCGGTGCCCGCGGGTGCGGCTTAAGCACCCCTGGCCGCCACTCGCCCAAGCGAAACCCATCCTTCTGTGATAGACCTGCTTTGGACCTCCGGCGTGGTTCGAACCAGGATCAGCTGGATGGCACAATTGTCCTGGCGGCGGCGCATGGCGTCACACTTCCTGGCGGCATCAGCGTACAGCGCGGCGCGCTTTGCGCTCCCGTCCATAGTTCTTGACTTAAGCCCTGTTTTGCCCTGCGAGGCGAGCGTCATGCGTTTTTCGGTATAGACGCCGCCACCAGCGCCAGCGGGTTGGGAACCGAACTCCTGCTTTTGCGTGAACAGAAGAGAGAGATGCAAGTCCATCCGGTCGGCATCCTGCTCCAAGCTCCATTTGGCTTCGAACAGTGTGCAGGCGTCCGCCAAAGTGCGGGTGATCGCCTCACACTCGACACGAGCCATATCAGCCACGATGGCACGCTGGCTCTCCTGGTTCGGTGCAGTTCGAAACTTCGCCGGGTCCAAACCCATCGTCACGTCCACGCGGCGCTCTCTGTGAAACAGACCCATACCCTGAAGCGGGCCAAGCCCCCATCGCTCAGAAAGGCGGGAGACCGCCAACCCTTCAGTGGAAACATTGGAGAGCGCACTGATCTGTGCGCTCCAGTCCACGTCAGTTTGGATGGTGCCTTCGATCGCGGGACTGCCCGCGCCGGAAGGCTGGCTGGCGACGCTTGGCTGCGCGGCGACTTCGATAGGGGACGCGACGTTGCCGGAGGACTGCAGGCCACCGGGAAAGGCGATTTGCAGCGCCACGAAGGCAGCAACGGCCATCAAGGCCATGACGCCCGCAAACATCATGGCTGTCTTGGGCAGTTCTGCCTTGGGTGTGTCGTCGGTGATACGCTCGTAGCGAATGGTGGGCTGAACTCGGTCTTGCATGGGATCACTTTAGGCCGTGGCCGTTAAGGTGTCGTGAAAGCTGAGCGCCTGCTGCATTGCGGCCCGTTTTGCGATTTAGCGTGAGCGCGCTAAACGCTTCGGACGATCCGCTGCCGCCGACAACCCGCGCACAGAAAGACACACCCTGGCCACCGCAGACCTTCATCAACATGGCGACCCATCACGGTTCAGCCGCAAGACGGACCGGGTGCACCGTCACTCCCGGATGGTCCGTTTCTGGCGACGGGCGCTGCCTGTACTGGCGGGCGTTCTGGTTCTGGCATGCATCATCCTGATCCTGGTTCAAAAGACCGTTGATCTTGACCTGAAGGTCGAGTCCACCGGTCTTGAGAATGGTCGGGTGGTGATGCGCAACCCGCAGGTTCGCGGCACGTCGCCAGAGGGAGAACCCTTTGTTGTGCGCGCCGAGCGCGCGAGCCAGGATCCCCTGTCGCCGCAGATCGTTGATATGGAAAACGTCACTGCGGAACTCCCTGTTCGGAAGGGTCAGAGCGGTGTGCTGACGGCACCCGGTGGCCGCTATGATGCGAACGGCCAGACCGTTCGCCTCGATGACGAAATCCGCTTCTCCGCCGATGACGGTTCATCTTTGGAGATGCTCGGTGCTCGGATGGACCTTTCAGCCGGAAGCCTGGAAAGCAACGGCGATGTGGCTGCGGCCTATGATGGCGGCAGCATCAATGCAGGCCGCATATCGGTATTTGATCACGGCAACCGCATTCTGCTCACGGGCGGCGTTTCGGTCACAGTGCCGCCGGCCCTTCTGGCCGAGGACCCAGCTTCCGACCAGGTGCAGACCGAATGAGCTGTCATCATGCATTGAATTTGCCGGTGTCCGCTGGCAAGGAAAAACCATGACCAGACAGCTGACAGTGATGGCCTTGTGCGCCGCTCTTTCCATGGGTGGTGCTGTCTCTGCATACGCTCAGAGTTTTGCCGATGCCTTTGGTGGCTTCAGGCAGCAGGAGAACGCACCGATTTCCATCGATGCTAACAGTCTCGACATCCTTTCCCAGACTGGTCAGGCGACCTTTCAGGGTGGCGTGCGCGTTGTTCAGGGCCCGACCGTTCTGACCACTGGCAAACTGGTTGTGGAATATACCGGTGCCTCCGTCACCGAAGCGTCTGCCATCCGCAAGCTCAGCGCCACCGGCGGGCTGAACGTGACCACCGGATCGCGGTCGGCCAAGGCCAATCGCGGCACGTTCGATCTGGCCAGCAATTCCGTGATCCTGTCCGGCGATGTGGAAGTGCGTGAGGGAGACAATGTGGCCCGGGGATGCCGGCTGGTCGTCGATCTGAACAGCGGCAACGCCAATCTGGAAAGCCGCAATTGCGGTGGCGCATCGGGCGGCGGTCGGGTTCAGTTGCGCATAACACCGCAATCGCAATAGGCGCCGCTTTGTTGAAGCGCAGTCCGCCTCAGTCGACGACAGAACCCGTTCAGCTCAGGCCGGAAAACGATCCGCGTTTCGCCGATACGCTGGTCGTAAACTCGCTGGCCAAAGCCTACCGCAAGCGCAAAGTCGTGGAAGCGGTGTCGCTCTATGTGCGGCGGGGCGAGGCTGTTGGATTGTTGGGCCCCAACGGTGCGGGCAAAACCACGTGCTTCTACATGATCACCGGGCTCATCCAGCCCGGCAAGGGTCAAATCCTGCTCAATGGGCAGGATGTGACGGCTCTTCCCATGTACGCCCGGGCGCGACTGGGAATTGGCTATCTGCCCCAGGAAGCCTCAATCTTCCGGGGTTTGACGGTCGAACAGAACATCATGGCTATTCTGGAAACCGCCGAGCCTGACGGCGCGGCGCGGCGCGAGAGGCTGGATGCCCTGTTGGCCGAGTTCGGTATTTCCGGCCTTCGGCACTCCAAAGCGATTTCCTTGTCCGGCGGTGAACGGCGCCGCCTTGAGATCGCACGGGCCCTGGCTTCTGATCCTGATTTCGTTTTGCTGGACGAACCGTTTGCCGGCGTGGACCCGATTGCTGTGGGTGATATTCAGGGACTTGTACGTCATCTCACGGGTCGTGGCATCGGTGTTCTCATCACCGATCACAATGTCCGGGAGACCTTGGGTTTGATTGATCGCGCCTATATTATCCATGCGGGGAAGGTGATCGCCCATGGCACTCCGCAGGACATTGTCGACAATCCGGCTGCCCGCCAATTCTATCTGGGCGACCAGTTTAGACTTTAGAATGGACGCCTGCTTCTAGCAATTTTCATACCAATTTGGTAACTCCCGACCGCTACCCTATAACGCATGGCAGGGAAACGGTCTGCGCGCGGGTGCAGACCGTCTCAATCGATGGGCCGCAACGGGGGAACAGGGGTTTATGACGCTCGCGCAACGGCTGAATATACGGCAGTCGCAGCAATTGGTAATGACGCCACAGCTGATGCAATCCATCAAGCTGCTAACGTTGTCCAATATTGAGCTGAGCAGCTTCATCGAATCGGAGGTGGAGCGGAATCCGCTGCTGGTCCTTGAGGACGGCGCTCCCGATCTAAGATCAGCCGATGCTCCGGCCAATATTGACCTCGTTTCGAACGCCGACGGTTCCGCCGACCCACAGACCGACTGGTCAGGCGATGCGCCGGCACCGCTGGTGGCGGATCAGTTCGACACAGACGTCGACAATGTCTTCACTCCAGAGGCCCCTGACGCGTCGGCTGCCCCGGACCCTTTGGCCCAGCGGCAACTGGCATCTGATGGTCCTTCGGCCGCGCCCATTGGGGCCGGCGAGCCCGGCGAGGCGTTCGACCTTGAAGCGATGGCGGCTGATGAGCAAAGCCTGCAGGATGTTCTGGAGCAACAGATTGCCCTTCTGGGCCTTTGTCCTGCGGATCGCGTGATCGCTGCCGCCCTTCTCGAGAGCATCGATGAAGCGGGTTACCTCAGAGCGGAGCTGCCAGAGATCGCGGACCGGCTTGGCACCGAGCCAGCCGATGTCGATGCCGTGCTCGAAGTCCTGCAGACTCTTGAGCCCGCTGGTGTCTTTGCAGTTGACCTTCGGCAGTGTCTGGCGTTGCAACTGGCAGCCCGAGATCGCCTCGACCCGGCCATGGCCGCATTGCTGGATCACCTGGACCTGCTGGCAAAACGGGAGTTCGCCGCGCTGGAAAAGGCGTGTGACGTCGACCGCGAAGACATTATCGATATGGTGCGCGAGGTCCGTGCGCTGGACCCGAAGCCCGGAACGGCATTCACGAACGTGCCGATGCAAACCGTTGTGCCGGACGTCATAGTCCGCCAGGCTCCTGATGGCTCTTGGTCCATTCACCTCAATCAGGACAGCCTGCCAAGGGTGCTGGTGGATCGCGACTACCACGCCACAGTCGCCGCTTCTGCCACCCAGGACGCGGACAAGGAGTTCCTGACCAACTGCCTGCAGACCGCCAACTGGCTTACAAAGAGTCTGGATCAGCGAGCCAAGACCGTATTGAAGGTCGCCGCTGAGATTGTGGCTCAGCAGGATGGCTTTCTGGTGCACGGCGTCGAGCTGCTCCGCCCGCTCAATCTCAAACAGGTGGCGGATGCGATCGAAATGCACGACTCGACCGTGAGCCGCGTGACGACAAACAAATATATGCAGACGCCAAGGGGTATCTTCGAGCTGAAATATTTCTTCTCGTCGGGTGTCGGAGAATCAGGGGCCGGCGAAGCCCATTCTGCGGTGGCAGTGAAGCACCGCATTCAACAGATGGTGGATGCCGAAAGCCCCAAAGCAGTGCTCTCGGATGACGCAATTGTAGACGCCCTTGGCCAACAAGGAATTGAGATCGCACGGCGTACGGTTGCCAAATACCGCGATGCGCTCTCCATCCCGTCATCGGTGCAGCGCCGGCGGGAGAAGCGCGGCATGACGGTAAACGCCTGACACGCATTTTGGAGCGTGATGGCAGGTGTGGCGCGCGCCAGTACACCGTCGCGCCGGTATGTCAAGATTGACAAGACTCAGCATCAGCTTCGACACTGGACGCTCAAGAACTCGATTTCAGCAGAGGAGAAGCGGTCCAAAATGATCAGGATCAACGGCAAGCATATGGATGTCGGTGACGCGCTTTCTCAAAGGATCGAGGAGCGAATTGCCGGAGCGGTCGACAAATATTTCGGACATGGCTTCTCAAGCCACGTCACAATGGAGAAGTCTGGAGGCTCATTTTCCGCTGATTGCATGGTCCATTTGGATTCTGGCGTTACCCTGGAAGCGACTGGTAGCGCAGGTGATGCGCATGCCGCCTTTGACGGCGCCGCCGAACGTCTGGAGAAGCGTCTTCGCCGCTACAAGCGTCGGCTGAAGGACCATCATGCCAACGCCAACGGCGGTTCCGTTGAAGCATCTTACACCGTCATTGAGGCGCCCGAGCCTGAGGAGGAGATCGCGGAGGATTTCCAGCCCGTGGTTGTTGCCGAATCATCCACGCCTGTCCGGACCCAGACCGTAGCCATGGCTGTCATGCAGTTGGACATGACCGACCAGCCCTGCATCGTGTTCAAGAATGCCGCATCAGGCGAGATAAATGTTGTGTTTCGGCGCAAAGACGGACATATCGGTTGGGTCGATCCGGCTGCCTCAACCGCCTAATAGAGTTAAAGCCTAAAGCGCTTTGGACGATGAGGGTTTCATGCCGAACGACAACGACATCTCGCCCAATGGCGGACGGGACAACAGTCGAAACAAACCTGCGGGACAGCCTCGATTTTCCTGACAGCTAAACGCCAACCCTGCGGGTTGAGCGCCAAAACGGATTGATCTTATGGATTCTATTCTGGTTCGTGAGCGGGTGTTTGCCCATTGTGCCGTTGATTCCAAGAAACAACTGCTGGAGATCATCTCGAGCAAGGCTGACCGCTTTCTCGGTTTGGATCCCCGTGAGGTGCTTGAAGCGCTGATGGATCGCGAGCGTCTGGGATCTACAGGGCTTGGAAATGGCATCGCCATTCCCCACGCAAAGTTGGCCAACGTCACAACGGTCACAGGCCTGTTCGTGCGCCTGTCGACACCGGTCGACTATGATGCTGTTGACGACCGTCCGGTTGACCTGGTGTGCGCGCTGTTCGCTCCGGACACTGCGGGGTCTGAACACCTCAAGGCCTTGTCGCGGATCGCACGTGCGCTGCGTCAGGGCGAAGTCACCGATACCATCCGCAGCGCTTCATCGTCCGATGAGATTTTTGAGGCTTTGGTTGTGGCCGAGCAGCAGAGCCAGGCCGCCTAGACATTAGTGGATCTGGACGAAGTCCAGATCAGACTGCTCTGCCATCTCTTTCAGTCGCGCGCGGCTTTCGGCGAGTGCCAAGGGAAGACCTTCGGCGGAGAACAGCGCCCAGAGATGAGCATCTTCGTCCAGCTGGGCCAGCTTGGGGAAGGCCCGGCGAAGATCGCCCCCGCGCATGGACCGCACATAGGCGACCTCATCCACTCCGATCTGACGGAGCGTGGCTTCATCTACACTCAAGACGCTGGTTTGATTCGCGATGCTCATATTCAGTGCGTGACTCATATTTCTACCTTCCTTGGAAGTGGAGCTTACCGGGGGTTGCGACAAGGCGTGGCCGGTCCTACCAGCCGCGACGAAGCGCAGCAGGCGGAAGCTAGTCGCGAGATATCGGGATGGTGCGTTCGGGGCGCTGGGGATGACGCTGCCGAAGGTCAATCATCAGCAATCCGTTGCGCAGACTGGCTTCGGCGACTTCAATACCGTCGGCTAGGACAAAACTGCGAAGGAACTGACGTCCGGCAATACCGCGGTGAAGATAATCGCGACCTGCGTCATCTTCCATGCGTCGCCCGCGAACCGTCAGCTTGCGCTCCGCCTCGGTGATTTCGATTTCACTGTCGCTGAAACCCGCAACCGCAAGCGTGATCCGGATACGGGCCGCGGTGCTGTCTTCGCCATCGGCTGGCGCAATACGCTCAATGTTATAGGGCGGAAATCCGTCTCCTGATGCCCGAGCGGAGGCTTGCTCCAGGGCCCGCTCAAGATCCTCAAACCCCACGAAAAGAGTGCTGGGGAAACTCGTAATTCTGTTCATCTTGTCTCCATCCGTCCGAATTCGGCCCGGGTGACGCGGCCCCCGTTGAGGCAGCCGCTGGTGAAGAGGTGGGGAGTTGTGCGTCACGATTCAACGGCTGTGATTCGGGCGTGCTGCCCATTGCGCTCCGTGCCGAACCATGATTCGCTCTGTTCAGGATGCGATGCCATCTGGGCTTCGCCCGCCAAACAGGAGGCTTCCATGCCGCGTCTGTTTACAGCTCTCTCCATTCCCGATGATGTCCGTACGCGTCTGTCTCTTCTGCAGGGCGGACTGGCCAACGCCCGCTGGATTGATCCGGCCGACTTTCACCTGACCCTCAACTTTCTGGGTTGTGTTGATGGCCGTATGGCAGACGATGTCGACGACATGCTCGCTCAAATCGGCGGAGATGCGTTTCAACTCAGGGTGGACGCTCTGGGATGTTTCGGATCGTCGAAACCCCGCGCGGTGTACGCCCTTGTCGAGATGACGCCTGAACTCAGGCAGTTGCAGGCGAGCATCGACAGAGCGTTGCGCCGCCTGGGTGTCGTGTCGGACAAGCGGGCCTTCGTTCCGCACATTACATTGGCCCGGCTGAGCAATACGCCATCGGCTGCGGTGGCCCGCTGGCTGGGCCAAAGTGGTCAGGTGACCACTCGCTTTTTCGACGTCGACAGGTTTGGTCTGTTCTCGTCAAAGGCCTCTCGCGGCGGCGGACCGTATCGCCTTGAGGAAACCTATCGGTTCGTTGATGATGATGACCTTGACGCATGGTGGCGTGCAGAAGCCGATCTTGGCCCCAATCATGTTGCTCGATGAAACCTCTGTGAAGGCTGCGCTGGCCGGACTGTCTGACTGGCAGATTGACGACCAGGGGCGGCTGGCCCGTGCCTTCAAGTTCCGCACCTTCAATGAGGCCTTCGGTTTCATGACACGTGTCGCGCTTCTGGCCGAA
>JBCBXA010000031.1:0-28829 GCA_039816825.1 Pseudomonadota bacterium
CTTGGTGGTGACGATGAGCGACAAACACTCCCTTAGCAAATAACCCTATTTGGTCCCATAAGCGCTGACTGCAGACAGTTGTCTTTCTCATCGTCCACTCCTTGGTGGTGACGATGAGCGACAAACACTCCCTTAGCAAATAACCCTATTTGGTCCCATAAGCGCTGACTGCAGACATCGAGGTCGGCTTATGGTCCTCGGTTTCCACCAGGCTCATGGTATCGCCGCTTCGGTGAATGGCGACAATGCTGAGCCCACCGGTTTTGCGGAGCTCCATATCGACCGCGCATTTCCCGATCGCTGCGGATCCCGGCGGAATGACCACCTCAGCTATGCCACAAACGGTCGCGGCGTAGTCGTCTTCGAATAGTTCTAGTTGCCGGCAAATCCTCCCACCGTTTTCCTGGGCCAATCGAGCGGCTTCGTCCCGTTCACCTAAAAGCGCAAGACGACAAGGGACCGTAATTTCGGTGTGAAATGGCGGAGGAAGAAAATACTTCCGATCATTATATTGGGTGCCCAAAACATGCAGGTGGTAGCGCCGCATGACTTCGGCCATGTTCTGGCCAGCCAAAGGCGAGCCTTCCGGGATGACCACTTCAAATATTTCAGTATCGACCCCATATAACCCTTGCATGTAATTTCGGATTGATTGTCCGCTAACTGCGTCGACTTTGCTTCGGCTTGGAAGGATGAAGCGACCGAAGATTACGAAATAGGCGATGCCGCTGACCAAAAGTGCGACGCCGATGGGCGTGACATCGAACAGGTCAAAGGGTGCCATCTGCGCATCGGGCGGCAGGCTTTCATTTGCCGCCAAGATCAGGTCATTCAACAAGATCAAAGGCGAAGAGCCGACCATCGTCATCGTCCCTCCCAAAATTGCGCAAAAGCCCATAGGCATGAGTAGACGGCTCAACGGTAGCTCAGTTCGCAAGGAGATGCGGCTGACGACTGGCAGGAATAGCGCCGCCGCGCCGACGTTCTGCATAAATGAAGAAATAACGCCAACGGTTCCTGACACGATCGGGATAATGCGCGTTTCCGTTTTCCCTCCCAGCCGAAGGATTAGGCTCGCGACCCGGCTCATCACGCCTGTTTTATCGAGCCCGGCCCCGATGATCATAACCGCGATGATTGAAATGACCGCGTTGGATGCAAACCCTTCAAACAAGCGCGCGGGATCCGCCAGCGTCTCCAAGCCGGGAAACGCCGATAGGATGCCAAGCGACACCATCACCAAAATCGCCGTGAAATCGATACGGAAAAGCTCGGTCACGAAAAGAAAAACCGTTGTTCCAAGTATGCCAAGCACCACAATCATCTCGGTTGAGAGGGTGATCGTGTCCATCTTTCTTACCTTCTAACTGCTCCAAGACGCTGCGCGACACTGGCGCGAACGGTCCTTGGAGATGCACCGGCTCAGTGCGCCATGAAGACCGGCACAGATGCTTTGACGATTAGCTCGGTGGTGACGCCACCAAAAAGGGTCATGGCTGAGCTTACTATGCTCGAAAGCGCCCATCACGACCAGTTTTGCATCAATCGCCTTCGCCTCAGCCAAGATCGCTTTTGCAATGGATCCTTTAGCATTGACGGTTCTGGCAGTGACTGTGACCCCGTGCCCGGCGAGATTGGCGACCATCCGATCTGTGCCACGCGGGGTATGTCGGATACTCAAAAGCGTGCCGGAGGACTTGTCTGCCAGGATCGGCATCGCATCGGCAATTGCCCGAGTTGCAGCGCATTTCCCATCCCAGGCCACAATGACCCGGTCTGCAAGCCCGTCGGCTTCGCACCCATCCGGCACCACCAGGACCGGGCGGCCGCTGCGCAGGGCCAAAAAGTCCGGATGTGCGGACATATGCGCCTCGTGCGCGGCATCGGAATGGACACCCGTCACGATCAAGTCGAAGGCATGGGCAAACTCTGATAACGAGCCGTCGGAATGCAGGTCGATATCCACAAATTCTGAGCGATCCGCCAAACCACCCGCTGCCATAATTTTCGCAAAACGCTGGGCAATCTCGACCGTGCGGTCACGGTCGTGCTGGCGCAGCTTTTCGATCAGGTCCGCAGGAATATTCAGACCAAAGCGTTGTTCGAGTGCCGAGGGCCCGTGCCTGAGGACACCCGTCACGCGGGCATTGTGGTGCTGGGCCATCTTGATCGCGTGCCGCAACCCACTCCCTTTCGCAGCGTCACCGCTATAGGCGAAAAAAATTGATTTAATTACTATTTCTGCGCTCCCTACTTGCGCGAAATTTGAAACGGCGCGCTTTGCGTAGCGCTGGCTGCCAACCACCTATGCCGATACCCTTGGTGAGCCAGCGCTATCCGTCTTCTAATTCTCTCGCCGACAACAAGTAGTAATTCCGCGTCGGTGCGTTGATCGTAAGATCTGCCAACTTGCGCATCGCAGAGACTTTCACAACGCGCGCCGCATCGACCTCGCTTTCGATGGTGAGCAATCTGTCCGCCAATTCCATCGCCCACTGCCACTCTCCGGCGGCCAAAGCCGCCTCGGCCGCGGCACGCAAGGACGGGGCGCCCCCGGCCAAAGCGACCATGCGCTTGGCTTCTTCGGCGGGCGGCAGTCGGCCCAAACTCGTCGGATTGCCATCGAACCAACCAAGCGTTCCGGCGAAATAGGCGCGCGAGGCATAGGCGACTGAGCCATAGAATTCTTGCAAGTGCGGTTTTGCTGCAAGATCTGCCGGTAGTTTCAGCGCATCAGCAATTGAAATGGGATCGAGCCCGGCATTCATACCTGAAATTGTTTCCGCCACGACATGCCGGATCGCGTCTCGGTAGTCGGTCAGAACGTTCCGGATCGCGTCCGCACCCAGTACGGGAAGTGTGTGGCCCGGGGCCAGTATCTCCGCTCCATACGCCATGAGTTGATCCATCGCATCGGCCCAGGCATCAAAATCGCGATAGGCCGTTCCGCGGATCGCATATAGATTTGGGAAGGCATGGTAATAATTATCACCGCTAAACAAGATCTTTCCTGCAGCCAACCATACGACGAGATGATCGGGTGTCTCACCCGGGGCTTTGGCGATCTCTAAATGAAAACCTTCGCGGTCAAGCTGTGTGGTCTTCCCGACGCGCAAGGTCGGCTCCACATAGCCCGCGCCCATTCCTTGCATGGGCCGATCCCCTGGCCCAACACCCAGGCTTACCCTTTCGTTCGGCGCCAGACTAATACCAAATTGCCGCTTCGTTCGCGCCATCAATGCCGCGTTCGGCGCGGGTCGTTCGTTTCCGGTTGAGACCAAGTCTGAGGCGAAGTTGTCGGCGGCGATAATCTCAATCTCACGTCCTTCGGAGAACACCGTAGCACCAGAAATGTGATCGCGGTGGGAATGGGTGTAAAGGATTGTCGTAATTGGAAGCTTGGAAATTGCGCGAAAATCCTCGAGAATATTCTGCGCCGCCTGAGTTGTTTCTGTCGTGTCAATCACGACGACACCCGCTTCTCCTAAAAGGAAATGGACGTTCGAGGCGGCATACCCGATCGCCGAATATACGCCGTGTCCTAGGCTGTGGATTTGCTTCTCAAATTGGGCATTTTGGCGGATTAAGTCGGGGTGCGCTGGCATGGCTACCTCAGGATGGGGTCTGAACGGAGTCAGCGGCGGAATATGCGACAAGATCCGAGACGGTGAGAGATCCATCTCGCTTCTCGAAAGTCTCGATGTATTTTATCATTGTGTGCGAGTGCTCGCGCATCATGCCTTCCGCACGCACAGCGTCGCCCTGTTCGATCGCCTCGTAAATCACCTGATGCTGAGCATTGCCAATTTTTAGGCGAAAAACGCCTTTCTCCCACATGTCAGGCGTTTCAGAGACGGCTCGATCAAAAACCATCGAGCCCGCCGCAAGCATCGGCAGATGGCTGATTTGTTTGCAGGTGAACCCAACATAATCATTGCCGCACGCATCGAGGATTGTGCGATGAAAAACCTCGTTGGCTGATTGTAATTGCCGGGATGTCTGAGCGTCCAGACGGCCTAAATCGACCAACTTCTCAATCGTTTCGATAGCCTGTGCCATGGCCAGCAGCGAGGTATGTCTCGCTTTCGATTGCGCCATGAGCCGCGCCGCCAGGCTTTCGAGATGCCCGCGCACCTGAACCGCCTGCATAATGTCCGCTATGCTAGGGCTTTGAATTGTGTACCCGCGACCCGCGCCCCGCCGAACGATGCCTTCACGCTCAAGCAGGCGGAGTGCCAAACGAACAGGCGTCCGCGAAACGCTGTGTGTGTCGCACAGCTGAGCCTCGGAAAGCCGCTCTCCCTCAGTATATACGCCGTGAATGATGTCACTGCGGATCTGCGCCGCGAGGCGAATGTCGATCGAGTCCATTCAGGCAGTCACCCATTTTGGGATCCCAAAGTCAACCATACTGCGACAATCTTGCATTTCGAGAGATAAATATCTTGATTCAGGATCCCAAAATTGCGTTCTTTGAGGAACTGGCGCAGATTCGACCGGGTGCTTGTCGCCAGATCAGGGAACCTTGGGATCCCAAATCAGCAGTCCGGTCAGCATGGATCTCGGGAGGAAACCATGGCATTTTCGCGCTTCACACTGGCGAGCACTTTAGCATTAGGCGTTTGCCTGTCTGCCCCTGCAGCTTTGGCCGACCAACTCACCGTCGCAAGCTTTGTACCACCGCAGCACCATACAAATTCAGTGATGTTTGCATGGCTCGCCGAAGAGCTTGACGCGCGTTCGGGCGGCGATCTGACACTGCAAGTCTTCCCAGCTGGCCAGCTGGGCGCAGGACCCGTGCAACAATACCGACGCGTCGTAGAAGGCGTGGCCGATATCACCTTTGGCGTCTCCGCTTACACACCCACCGTGTTCCCGAGGACCATGCTGGCGATCCTTCCAGGCGAAGCGGAAACCTCTGCCGAGGCGACCCAGCGCATTCTCGCGATTTATGATGACTACCTTGCCGAGGAATACGAGGATGTCGTTATGCTCGGCCTTGCAACAGCGCCTGGCATTGGCATTGCATCCACCGTAGATCTCTCGACGATGGAAGCCTTCCAGGGGGCCAAGGTCGTCCCATATGCGGCGCTGACCACACCGTTGATCGAAGCGATGGGCGCGGTCCCGGTGCAAATGCCGGTGACCGAGATGTATACCGGGCTGTCGACCGGCACGATCGACGCCACTTATGCGACCTACAACAACATGACGCCGCCCTGGAATTTTTGGGATGTGGCCGATTACTTCGTGGAAAACGTTCCGGTTCAGCACGCAGTCGTCTTCGTTTTGATGAACCGCGAACGCTATGAAGGCCTCAGTCCCGAACATCGCGCCATCATCGACGAGCTGCGTGGCGAAGCCATTTCCATGCAAATCGCCGCAAGTTTCGACGGTGCGGATCAACGCTCCCTTGAGATGATGGAAGCGCAGGACCCCGCCACCTTTGAGCGTGTGCGGATGTCGGATGATGAGCGCGCTCTGGTCGACGCGGCCTTGATGGACGGGTTCGAAGCCGTCTTCGCCGACTACGAGAGTCGCGGCATCGAAAATGCACGCGAAATCTACGAAGCCCTGAACCAGTGATGTGACCGATCTTTGCGTCGGGGCGAAATCGCCCTGGCGCAAAGGCTGAGCCATTTCGAGGACGCGGCTATGTCAAATCCATCTCCGATCGGACGGCGCGCCGATGCGATCCTGCGGGCAGTCTCTTTGTGCCTCGGCGGCATCGCCTTGGCCGGCATGACAGGGCTCAGCGTGTTCAACGTGCTGATCATGCGCAAAGCACTCAACAGTCCGATCCAAGGCGCAGAGGACATTCTTATCCTGGCCCTGGTGTTTGTGGTTGCTGTGTCTGTGCCCTTCGGCGCGCGCAACGGTGCTCATATCGAGATTGAGATGATGGAGCCTTACATGTCTCCCGCTGTGTCCCGGATCTCACTCATCTTCGTCAAGGTCATCGGCACCCTGGTGTTGGCTGTGATGTCATGGAGGCTCTGGGAATCCGGCCACGCGGCCACCCAGTTCGGCGAAACAACACAGCAGCTTTTGATCTCCTTCGAGCCTTTCTACTACATCCTCTCAGCGGCCATAGCTGTCTACGCGCTTTTACTGGTGGCCGAACTGATCGTTCTTTTGCGCGGCGGAGATCTCCCCAAACATAACGACGTCGAAGGCCCCGAGGGTGACGGGCTATGATGAGCATGACGCTCCTCGGCGTACTCGGTCTGTTGACGCTACTGGTCTTGCTCTTGCTCCGCATGCCAGTGGCGATTTCGATGCTGACCGTCGGGTTCGTTGGCACCATTTTGGCCAATGCGAACCAGTTCTTGCTGCTGGGTATGGCGTCGGATCAAGCCTGGGCTCGAGGATGGCGGGTGGCATTCTCAAACCTCTCGGGTGAGACGTTCGAGGCGGCGTCGAATTACAACCTGCTGGTAATTCCCATGTTCGTCCTCATGGGCAGCCTTGCCGGCGTTTCGGGGATGTCAAACGACCTGTTTGTTGCGGCATATCGCTGGATGGGCCATTTGCGGGGTGGGCTTGCCTCGGCTACGATCGCGGCCTGCGCAGGTTTTGCAGCCCTGTCAGGCTCATCGTTGGCTAGTGCCGTCACCATGGGCCGCGTCGCTCTTCCCGAGATGAAGCGCTATCAATACTCGGACAGCTTAGCGACGGGTTCGGTCGCTGCGGGCGGCACACTTGGTTTCTTAATCCCGCCATCGGGCGGAATGATCATTTACGCCGTCCTAACTGAGCAATCGATCGGGCGGCTGTTTATGGCTGGAATTATCCCGGGCATCATCCTAACACTGCTGTTTATTGCCGCTATCAATTTCACGGTTGCCCGAAATCCCGCAGCCGGTCCGCGCGGAGAACGCGCCTCCTCCGAAGACCGGCGCGCATCGCTTTGGAACGCGGCCCCAATCCTGGGCGTTGTACTTCTGACGATTGGCGGCATGTATACTGGCTTTTTCACACCCGTTGAGGCCAGCGGCGTCGGCGCCTTTTTCACCTTTGTGGTGGCTTTCTTCCGTCGGTCACTGAGCTTTGAGACGCTTAAGACGGTCGTGTCGCAAACATTGAACGCGACGGCGACAGTTTTCCTGATCATTATCGGTGCCTTCGTTTTCATTCCGTTCATGTCGCTCACCGAAGTACCCGCGCAGGCCGTGACCTTCCTGACATCGCTGCCGATTGGCGATCTGGGTGTCCTTTTGGTGATCATCGGGATCTACATCATCCTGGGAATGTTTTTAGAGTCGATGGCGATGCTCGTGTTGACCATTCCTGTCGTCATCCCAATCGCCATGGGCTTGAACTGGGACCTCATCTGGTTCGGGATCATCGTGGTGATCGTGCTTGAGATGGGGATGATTTCTCCGCCTGTCGGGATCAATGTGTTCATCGTGAAATCTATTGCGCCCGACGTGCCGATGGGCCGGATTTTCAGCGGCATTTGGCCGTTCTGGTTCGCCATGGCCCTAATGATCGCCCTTCTCATCCTTTTCCCACAAATCGCGCTGTTTCTGCCCGAAACAGTCGTTGGCGGATAGCAACGAAAGGAGCTGCTCCATGGACGCGAATACCGAAACCAAAACGCTGCAACATTTCATCGGCGGCACATGGAGAGACGCCGAGGATGGCGGCTTGATGGACGTGCTCAACCCGCTCGACGACAGCCTTTATGCGCACGCCGCCAAAGGGACAGGCGCAGATATCCGCGCCGCTGTGGCCGCTGCCAAAGCCGCTTTTTCAAGCTACCGTGAAACAACCCCCACCGAGCGTGAGCGGATGCTGTTGCGCGTGGCCGAGTTGATGGAGGAACGCCAGAAAGATCTGGTCGACTGCCTAATCGATGAGATCGGCTCACCGGTGCAAAAGGCGATGTTCGAGTTTTCAAAGGGCCTGACCATGGTACGTGCGGCGGCCGGGCTTTGCCGGAATGTCCGTGGGGAAACCATCCCCTCCGACCGGCCGGGAACGTTTTCGATGTCGATCCGTGAGCCGCTCGGAGTTGTGGCGGTGATCACGCCTTTCAATGTGCCGCTGATCAAAACGACGCGCCTTGTGGCCAATGCCCTCGCCGTTGGAAACACCGTAGTTCACTTGCCCTCCGAAATGGCGCCGCACCTCACCGTGATTTTTGCCGAGATTATCGCCGAAGCCGGATTTCCAGCGGGCAGTTACAATGTGGTCACCGGTATGGGTCATGAGATTGGCGACGACCTGACCGGCCATGAGGACGTGGATTTCGTGACTTTCACTGGCTCGACCGTGGTCGGTCAGCACATCAATGAGATCTGTGCGCGAAAGAAAACGCCAAACACGCTCGAGCTTGGAGGCAAAAGCCCGACGGTCATTTTGGCGGATGCGGATCTCGACAAGGTTATGCCCCTGGCCGCGCGATCAATCTTTATGTTCGCAGGCCAAGCCTGCATCGGGTCGAGCCGTTTTTATGTAGAGCGTCCGCTTTACGATGAGTTTGTGGCGCGGTTCTCTGGCATGCTGGGCAAGATCGGCATGGGCGACCTTCGCGACCCCGGCACAGTGATTGCACCCGTGATTAGCACGAGACAGCGCGAGAGGATCAAAAGCCATATCGAGGATGCCCGCGCCAAGGGTGCTACGGTCCATGGCGGTGAATGGGACGGCAACCGATGCCAACCGACGCTCTTGACCGGGGTCACTGAGGAGATGACCGTCTGCAGGACTGAGACCTTCGGCCCTGTAACAGCGATCTACCCGATCGACAGCTATGAGGAAGGTTTGGAGCGCGCCAACGACACCGAATACGGACTATCCTCGGCGATCTTCACCAAGGACATCGATAAGGCTTTTCACTTTGCCAAGCATATCGGCGCCGGCATGTGCCACATCAACGGTCCCACCATCCATGACGAGGCGCATGTGCCCTTCGGCGGCAATGGCGAAAGCGGTGTCGGCCGCGAAGGGACCGATGCCGACATGGAAGCGATGACAGAGCTTAAATGGGTGACGGTGCAGCTATGACATTCACGCTTTATCACCAC
This sequence comes from Pseudomonadota bacterium, assembly GCA_039816825.1. Taxonomy (GTDB): domain Bacteria; phylum Pseudomonadota; class Alphaproteobacteria; order Rhizobiales; family Rhizobiaceae; genus JBCBXA01. The sequence continues at coordinate 9,033 of JBCBXA010000031.1, forward strand.
GGCTCCTCGGTTTGCGCCGCAAAAGTCCGCTTCGCCATGGAGGAGAAGGGCTTGGCCTGGGATGGTGTCTATATCGACATTCTGAAAGGTGAGCAGTTCGACCCCGATTATCTGAAGCTCAATCCCAAAGGCGTGGTGCCGACACTTGTCCACGATGAGACGGTAATCCCCGACAGCACCGTTATTATAGAATATCTCGATCAGCTTGAGCCGGGCACCAGTGTCCATCCGACCGATGCCTGGGAACGGGCCCAAGCGCGGTATTGGACCAAAGCGGTGGATGAGGACCTGCACCCGGCCTGCGGCGCGGTCACGTTCGTTTGCTCACACCGCCATACGGTTCTCAAGAACCTTGGCCCCGAGGGTCGCGACAAGTTCTTGGCATCGACTCCGAAAATGTCGGTCACTTCCAATTGGAAAGACCTTAAGGACAGTTATACGCGCTATGGCTTCGAGGCGCCCGGAGCCGCGGATAAGGTCAAGCTCTACGACAGCTATTTGCATAAAATGGAAGACGCCCTGGCCAGCGGCGACGATTGGCTGGTGGGGAACAAGTTTTCGATCGCCGACATCGCGATGACACCCTATGTCAACCGGCTTGCGATGATGTCGATGCGCGGCATGTGGGAAAACGGGCGCCTGCCCAATGTCGAGCGATGGTTCGCTCGCATCGAGGCACGGCCAAATTTCAAGAAATGCCTGATCGAATGGGTCCCTGAAGACCTGACCAATGACTTGCGGGAAAATGGCGCAAAAAGCTGGCCCGAGGTCGCAAGAATACTGGAAATCGACATCTGACGAAGGGAGACGCCAATGGGCCGCTTAGAGGGAAAAACCGCCGTCATCACCGGGGCCGCGCAAGGCATCGGAGCATTGATGGCCAAAGCCATGGCCGATGAAGGCGCGCAGGTCTTGGTCACGGATGTCCAAGACACAGGCAAAGCTGTGGCCGCGATCACGGATGCGGGCGGCAAAGCGCAGGGGATGAAAGTCGACGTCACCAACAACAGCGATCTCGGCGCCATGGTTGAGACCGCCAAAGGCATGGGCGGCCTCGATATCATGGTCAACAATGCGTCGATCTTCGCAACGCTTACGCCCAAGCCGTTCTTTGAGATCGACGAAGATGAGTTTGATCTGATCATGCGGGTGAATGCGCGCGGGGTGCACCAAGTGATGCGCTCGATCGTGCCCACTATGATCCAGGCGGGCGGCGGCAAGGTTATCAATATCGCCTCGGGCACATTTTACTATGGGCCACCGGGACTGTCGCATTACACCGCGTCTAAAGGGGCCGTGATCGCGCTGACCCGCTGTCACGGGCGCGAATTGGGTGAAAAGAACATCCAAGTGAATGCGATCGCGCCCGGCCTGACCGAAAGTGAGGGGCTTGCGGCAAATTCCGGCTTTGACATGGCGCGCGGCCCGACTGTGGCGTCGCGCTCTATCAAGCGCGAGATGCTGCCCGAGGATCTGCTCGGCACGCTCATTTACCTTGCCTCGTCGGACAGCAACTTCGTGACCGGCCAAACGCTCAACGTCGATGGCGGCAAGGTGAACGTCTGAACCATGAGCGCGCCCCGCAATATCCTGTTCGTCATGTGTGACCAACTGCGCTTCGACTATCTGTCCTGCGCAGGTCACAAGACATTGCAGACGCCAAATATCGATAAGATCGCGGCGCGGGGCGTGCGCTTTACCAATGCCTATGTGCAATCGCCGATTTGCGGGCCCAGCCGTATGAGTTGCTATACCGGCCGCTACGTCTCGTCACACGGGGCGACGGCAAACTTCGTCCCGCTGCGCGTCGGCGAAAAAAACATCGGTGATTATCTCAAACCCCTCGGGGTTCGGCCCATTCTCGTGGGCAAGACGCATATGATGCCTGACCGGGAGGGTATGGCACGTCTGGGCATCGATCCTGACAGCGAGGTTGGGCTGCACCATCGGGAGGCTGGGTTTGAGCCCTTTGAACGCGACGATGGCGTCTTTCCCGATAAGATGATGAAAGCGCAACCGCGCTACAACGACTACCTGCGTGACAAAGGACATACGGGGTCAAATCCTTGGCACTGGTCCGCGAATTCCGTGCAAACCGCCGAAGGCGTGCGCTCCGGATTTTACAACGACATCGCGGATCGGCCCGCCAATGTCGCAGAAGAAGACAGCGAAACCCCCTACATGACGCGCCGGGCCATGGACTTTCTGGCAGAAGATGACGGGGAAACGCCGTGGCTTTTGCATCTTTCCTATATCAAACCCCATTGGCCCTATATTGCGCCCGCCCCCTATAACGAGATGTATGGTCCAGCAGACATCCAAGCGCCAATTCGCTCGGACGTCGAGCGTGAAGAACCCAACCCGTTGATGCGGCACTTTATGGAGCGCATTGCCGGCCAAACCTTCGGCCGCGACGAGGCGATTGAAAAGGTCGTGCCCACCTATATGGGTCTCATCAAGCAGATCGACGATCAATTAGGAGTGCTTTTCGCGTTCATGGAGGAACGCGGATTGATGGACAATACGACCATTGTTCTAACGTCGGATCACGGCGACTATCTGGGCGATCACTGGATGGGCGACAAAGACTATTTCCACGATCCATCGGTCAAGGTTCCGCTGATCATCGCCGATCCAGACCCCGCGATGGACGGCACGCGCGGCACCACCTGCGACGCCTTGGTGCAAGCCATAGATCTTCTGCCGACTTTCATTGAAAATTTCGGCGGCACACCGCCCGCCCATCAGATCGACGGGAGGTCGCTGCGTCCCCTGCTAACCGGCGAGGTCTCTCAGGTGAACGACCTCGTGGTCAGTGAGTATGACTATCACCAACAGGTCTTTGCCCCTGAAACCGGGCGCGGGCCACGCGATTGTCGGATTTATATGGCTTTGACGGAGGCTTGGAAATACATTCATGCGCCCGGCTTTGCGCCAGTGCTTTTCGACCGCAAATCCGACCCGAATGAATTCGTCGATTTAGGCCATTCGCCCGAGCATGAGGAGGTCCGGCGAGATATGCATGCGCGCCTCGCAAATTGGGCTCTGCAATACCGCCAACGCGAAACCTACAGCGACGAAATGGCAGCCCGCTTCACGGCCTTTGAGGAAAAGGCGGGCGTTCTTATTGGCTATTGGGACGAAAGCGATCTGATCGATCCGAATAACGATCCGAAACCGCAAGACGGCGCAGCATCATGATAAGGGCGCTCCAGACGTGATGTCGATCGGGAGGGGAATATGACCGATGCACCTGCCAAGCCAGTGCCCGCGCGAAAGCAGCTGGCGGACGTGATCGCATTCAGTTTTGCGATTATCATTCTCATTTATGCGTCCGCAGGGCCATTCTCTGAATTGGTGCGGTGGATCATTGTAAGCACCACCGATGGTTTCGACGAGCTCAGCCGCCGCGATCAGCGCCTCTTGCTCCGCGAGCACTGGCTTGGCGCCGCGTTTCGCGGTTTTGAGCGCGCCTTTTTGTTGCCGACAGGCCTCATCCTCGGGTTGCCGATATTGTTGGCATTCGCGATTTCATTTCTTACGCTTCCGGAACGAATGGAGTGGTTAAATTGGGCGGCCACTGCGCTGTCGACGGTCGTCTTTTCGCTATGGATCTACAAACTCATGCAGGTCGACGGCGGTGCATTGCCCTCGGCGCGCCCGTTGGATTTCGTCCTATTTCCTATCGCAACAGTGTTGGTTCTCTACCTGACTTGGCGCCAATTCGGCACTTTCATCGTCGGATTTTGCATCTTTTGGATCTTCTATTTTTTCGTCCGCGGCGCTCTTCCCGAATGGATGGGCATCTTAGCTGGATCGGAGGCGACGGCGGCGCAGTCGATGCGCACGATGGTCTTGAATTTCTGGTCGCAAACTGGCGGCATGTTCGGACAACCGCTGCAAGTCGTATCGGGCAACGTGCTGATCTTCATCGTCTTTGGCGCGGTTTTGATGGCGTCTGGGGCGGGCGATCTTTTAATGAAACTGGCCAATCGGCTCACCGGCCGATTCACCGGCGGAGCCGCCCATGCCTCGGTGGCATCGTCAGCACTTTTCGGCACCCTAAGTGGTGCGGCGATCTCGAACGTCGTCTCGACCGGCGTGATGACGATCCCTGTGATCAAGCGCGCAGGGTTTAAACCGTCCTTCGCAGCCGCAGTTGAGGCCGCCGCCTCAACGGGCGGACAAATCATGCCGCCAGTGATGGGAGTGGTCGCCTTTTTCGTCGCTGGGCAGATCGGACTGGAGTATCGGTATATCATAGTTGCCGCGATCGTACCGGCCATCTTCTTCTATTTCGGCACATTTCTGACCGTCTATTTCGAGGCGCGGCGCCAGGGTGTCGGCCCCCTTTCCGCAGAGGCACGCCCCAACCTATTAAGTCGCGAAAAGGTCCAGTGCTTGGTATTCATCGTGCCGCTCGGTGTCCTGAGCTTTTTTCTCTTCACACAACCTTCGGTGCAAAAGGCGGGGTTCTACGGGTTTCTTGCCGCCGTAACGAGCGCTTTGATCCTGTTTCCAGGATTTCGAAACTGGAAGAAAATCTACCGCGCTTTCGTGGATGCCGGGCGGATGTCTGCCGCCATCGTCGTGATCGTGGCGGCCATCGGTTTGATCGTCGGGCTGATCCAAGTGTCGGGCTTTTCCGGGCGTCTTGCGCTGCTATTGGCACAATTGGCCGACGGGCCACTTTTCACAACGCTTATTGTTGTCGCGTTGGGCGCAATTGTCCTAGGTATGGGCCTGCCGCCTGGGGCCACGTACTTCATCATTGTTATCGCATTGAGCTCTGGCATCGACGCAGTTGGTATTCCGCCGCTCACGCTTCACCTTTTCGTTGTCTTCTTCGCTGTCCTGTCGACAGTCACGCCCCCTGTTGCGCTTGCAGCCTTTGCCGCAGCCCCCATTGCGGGGGCAAGCCCAATGATAACCGGCTTTCAGGCCGCACGCCTTGCGCTCGCAGGCTTTTTGATCCCGTTCGTTTTCGTCTACCACCCCGCGGTGCTTTATAAACTGCAAGTCCTGTTCGTTTGGTTCGACGGAGAGTTGCCGACATCGCGTGCGATGATCGATATTACCAGCGTCAGTTGGTTCAATTTTGTCTGGGTCGTCGCGGCTTTCGGAATGGCTGTCTGGCTCCTGGCCTCGGCCGTGACAGGCTTTGAGCGCAACCGGCTGAATCTTTGGGAACGCCTGACGCGCCCAGTCGTAGGCATCCTAGTGCTATTGCCTAACATGACCCTGGCCGTCCCGGCATTTGCCGGCGGCGCGCTCCTCATCATCTTGCACCGCTTTCTCAAAGGGGAGCCATCGCCGATCGACGCCCCCCAACCGGCAACAACGCAATAATTATCAGGGAGGATAAAATGCGTCTTTTCACCACCACTATCTGCTCGGCACTTGTCATAGGCGGGATGGCCACAGCCCAGGACCAAACCCTGCGCATGGCCACCATCGCCCCGAGCCTTAGCGCCGCGATCACAATGTCGACCTTCGCCAATATCGTGACCGACAATATCGATCGGATTGCCATCGAGGTCTCTGGCGGCGGTGCCGCTACGTTGCATGTGATGGAAATGGCGCGCGGAAACCTTGACCTGGTGATGACCAACCCCGTGATCTACAACCTGATGTCCAATGGCCGCGCGATGTACGCCAATGAGCCAGAGGCCCCGGCCCTGTCCGAAAACGTGCAGCTGTTGATGCTCTACCCGTATGGACAATACCATTTCGCAGTCCGCGGCGACAGCGACATTGAGGTATTGGACGATCTGGAAGGTGCGTCGGCCTTCCTCGGGCCCCAAGGCGGCGGGGCGTTCAACGCGGCGCGCGGTTGGATCGAAAGCACCACGGGACTTGTTGCAGGAGAAGACTACGAAGCGATCACCGCCAATTGGCAGACGGGCTATCAAGCTTTTCTGGACGGCACAATTGATGTTTATGTGAACGGCTGCCTCGATCCATGCGGGCAATTCATCCAATTCACCGAAACTGAAACTGTTCGCTTCATTGGTCCCGAGAGCCATGACGGTGCCGAGGTGGATGAGTACTTGGGCCCGTTCCGCTATCGCGAGGAAATCGGAACTGGCTTTTACGAAGGTCAATTGAACGACGAACCGGTGATGTCGTTCAACACCTCGGTCGGCATCGGGGTTCGCGCCGATTTGGATGAAGAGACTGTCTATCAAATTACCCGTGCTTTCTGGGAGAACCTGGAGCAGATTTCATCCGAGGCTCCTTGGGTGGAGGCCATTGATATCGAATTTGCAGTCTCAAACCTCGGCGCCATGACCATCCATCCTGGCGCGGCACGCTACTACCGCGAAGTCGGTGTGATGGAGTGATCGCACGCCCGGTGCCCAGCTTGTAGGCACCGGGCAAATGCCCATTTGGGCATAGACAAATCATGGGATAGGAGACGGCGACATGGCCAAACTCGGTGAAGATATTATCGGGACGAGCGGACTGGCACCGTTCTTCAAAGTCGGCAACCCCGATGAGGTTGGGATTGACGCACCAGACAATCGCAAAGGGGATGCCCTGAGGACTTGGGTGCGATCATTGTCAGGGTTTCAGAAAGAGGCGTTAATCCGATCTGCAAAAACTGGTGGCACGTGGCGACTTGTCTCTGACGAAGGGCCTTATCTGAATGGGCATGACGCAGCCCCTTGCCCTTTGGCGTTCTTATCGACCGGAATGGCTGCAAGTTTCATGAATGAGATCACGGCTTTGGCAAAAAGTCAGGATGTCAAAATTCGTCAGCTAAAGCTCATTCAAGACAATTATTACACGATGAAGGGCTCCATGCCCAAACGCACCATGGTCGGAGGCGCTGAAAACATCGACCTGCAAGTCGAGATTGATTGCGACCTAGACGACGGCGCGCTCAACGAATTTCTGATCAATGCGACTTTCGCCTCCCCGCTCAATGGTTTGATGCGTGGCAAACTGGAAAGCCTTTTTAAACTTGGGAAAAATGGCGTCGAATTACCAACTGCCAAAGTGGCTGAACTCAAAGAACCGCTCTTTCCCGACCCCGGTAACCACTTTGCAAAGTCGGTGGTCGAGGCCGGCGCATTGACATTAATGGAACCCATTGGCCCCACTCCCAAAAAAGACGTTGTGCTGGGGACATCGGCGGGTGGCTCTAGCCTGTCTGATGAGCAGGACCGTCGGCTCAACATCGGTGCCGTCGCGGTTATGCGAGAGGACGGGATCAAAGAGATCCAGCAAATGCAGTATTCGCCATACGGGACGTCATTTCGGTTTCTCAGTTCCGAAGATGGGCGGGCACCGGATGCCAATACCTTGATTTCGGCGGGTATTGGCTTTTGTTTCATGACGCAGTTTGGCCGCTTCGTTTCGATGCTCAATCTGGATTTGCCCGACTACCGCATTGTTCAGGATACACATTTCAGCCTAGGCGGCTCATCTGGCGGAACAGGCAAAGCAGGTGAAGCCGATCCGATCGAAACGCATGTTTATCTTGAGACGGGCGAAAGCGATGAGACCGCCCAGGAAATGCTCGATATCTCAGAGCAGACCTGTTTCCTGCATGCGTTTTGTCGAACCGATCTAAAAACCAAACTGCGGGTAAGGCGGATTTAGAAGGCGGCAAGCTAATCAGTCTAGCACCTTATCGGCCTTCAACTCTGACGGCCAGCGCGGGTAAAATACTGCAAGCGTTAAGAACCTAGTTTTCTTAAAGGAACCTGGGGAAAACGCTCCAGATTTCACAAGCATACGGCAATCAGGCAAATCAGTCGGCCGTTTCCTCGATGACTTTCCTAGCGACGCGAAAGCACTCGAGCGCCTGGGGGACGCCGCAATAGATGCCAACAACGTGGATGATGGCTCGGATCTCTTCCGATGAAACGCCGTTGTTTATGGCCCCGCGGCAATGGATTTCCCATTCGTGCATTTTGCCCAGCGCGCCGATCATCGACAAATTCATCATGGACCGTGTTTTGGCGTCGATTATCTCATCTCCCCAGCCAAAACCCCAGCACCACGCCGTCATCGCTTCTTGAAAGGGGCGAGTGAAATCGTCCGCGGCCTCAAGGTTCCTTTCGACATATTCTGCGCCTAGCGTCGACTTGCGCCGTTCCAGGCCTTTGAGGAATAAATCTTCGTCGAATGCAGCCATGTTCTATCCTTCCAGCTTTATTGCGATATTTTTTGTTTGGACATAATTCCAAAGTGCTTCGCGCCCTTTTTCGCGGCCGTAGCCGGAATTACCATAGCCGCCAAATGGGGTTTCTACACCACCAGCAAACCATTCATTTACGAAGACTTGGCCGGCACGCAGGCCGCGAGCCGCATTGGTCGCTCGGTCCAAGCTGCGCGTAAAGACGCCGCCGACAAGGCCATAGGGCGTGCCATTTGCGATCTTGATGGCGTCGTCATCGGCAGAGAACTTTAGCACTGAAAGAACCGGCCCGAAGACCTCTTCATGCGCGACATCCATGTCTGGTGTCACGTCTGTCAGGATTGTTGGTTCGAGAAACGCGCCGGGGATATTCATCTTGCGCCCGCCCGTGGCGACCTTCGCGCCCTGGGCTTGCGCCTGGGTGATCATATCGGCAGCGCGGTCCCTTTGGGCATTGGACACCATGGCACCCATGCTCAGACCAAACTCTGGCTGTTCGATCCCGGGTTTCACATCAAGCGATTGCGCCATACCGACCATCCGCTCCACCAATTCATCATGGACGGAAGAATGAACGATCACCCGGCTCATCGCCGAACAGACCTGACCGGCATTGAAGTAAATCCCCCAGCGCACGTCATTTTCAAACGCGGCTAAATCGGCGTCATCATGCACAATCGCGGCCGATTTTCCACCAAGCTCCAACACACAAGGCACGATATTGCGCGCCGCGGCCGTCGCGATGGAAATGCCGGTTTCGATAGAGCCGGTGAAGACGATCTGGTTCACGTCCGAGTGCGCCGCGAGCGCAGCGCCCGCCTCATGCCCCAAGCCGCACAGAATATTGACCGCCCCCTTTGGCAAGCCCACGGCTTCGGCCGCATGGGCAAGCCAAGCATTGCTAAGCGGGGTCAGTTCCGGCGTTTTAATCACACAGGCATTCCCCGTCGCTAGAGCCGCCGAAAGCGACCGGGCCGTCATTTCCACCGGGTAATTCCAGGGGATGATTTGCGCCGAGACACCGTACGGCTCATAGGTCGTGAAATCGAAATAGTGCTTGCCTAGTGGGATCGAGCGGCCTTCGACGGTCTCGGCCTGATTGCCGTAATACTCGAAATAGCGCGCCGCCCCCTCAATCTCGATCCGAGCCTCCCAAAGCGGTTTGCCTTGTTCGAGTGTTAGGACCTGAGCGATCTCGTCAATATGCTCTAGCAGGTAGCGCCCCATTCCCTGCACCATCCGGCCCCGTTCCACAGGCCTCAGGTCAGATAAGGCGCCCGAGAAATGCACCCGCCGCGCGGCCTGCACCGCCCGGTCTACATCCGAGGCATCGGCCAAAGCATGTTGGGCGATCTTTGACTGGGATCCGGGGTCGAAAACGTCGAGCCGCCCCGCTCCACCATCGACCCAAGCCCCGTCAATGTAGTTCTGCCAATAGTCTTTCATGGGCTGTGATCCGGTGCTGATACAGGTGATCGTAATGCGGCTTCATGCGTCGATGCACACGCTGAACCCGCTCAGGCGCATCTGCAACCTCCGTATAGCGACGAACCTGCGGGCGCAGTCCGGTCGATTGCGCGAGATTGGCGTTAAAGGATCCGCCATCCCACCAGCTATGGGCCGACGGATCGCCAACAGGCTCCCACCTCATGGCATCGGCCAAGAATGGGATATCGACCGCAGCGCAGAAGGCGGCAACCATGCCGTCCGGATCTTCCAGAAGATCGTCGCTGTCTATGACCGGCGGCGGCGTGCCGTTCAGCGCCGTCAACAGGTCGAAGAGCGCGCGTTGTTCGGGGAAGCCCACCTCGAGCTCATCCAAATCTGGCCATTTATTATAGATCGAGGAAATGGTCTTGGCCGGGTCGCGGATCAGGAAGGCATGGGTGAAATGGGACAGAAATTCGGGCGTCCACATGTGATTGATATAATGGGGGAAGTCCTTGAGAAAGACAGGGCCATCCACCGCCCGTGCCTGGATATCCTCCCACACTCTCTCGAGCGTCAGCCCCGGCGTTGTCTTCTCCCCCGCGGTAAAGCGCGGCCACAAAGGATTTTCACCCTGATACCAGGCCTCTCCGAATGGCTCATGCAGACAATCAAGATCGCCGCGCTGACGCATCATCCGCTCGAACGCGGTTGAGGTCGATCGCGGATCAGCCCGAAGCGCGATGATCTTATGCATGAAGCCTCTCTAACAGCAGGCTTGGCAGCGATGTGGGCGCGATCCCAAGATCCTTCATGATCCGCCAGTAAAGCGCCGTATCATGCCCGATGATGGGCTTTCCAAGAATTTCCTCCATCGCGCGAGCCAGATGTATCGGCCGCCGCGGCAAGCCGCCTCGTCCGGAGCGAAAATTGCACATGCTTAGGAAAGCTGACGGAGCGGCATCATAGTCAAAGGGCGAGCAAGTAAAGCCCACTTGGTGCGGGAACAGCTTTTGCTCCGCGCTCCATTTTGCGGGCATTTCGGTCTCAGCCATCAATCGCCTCGCGCATCCAGCGTTGCAGGTGCATGACCGGATGTTCTGAGTTCACCCCGCCCTTGGGATCCACCACGAGCGGTCCAGGCCGATAGCCGCGCGATTTCAAACCCCGTTGCACGGATTCCACCAGATGGATGTCCTCTTCGACCGTGGTGGCGCGGTCTTGCTTCGCCAGCAGCCGGACCTTTTCGTCATCCACGCCACCGGGCGTATACCAGCCACGCCAGACCACCACATGATCGGCATCGATCGCTCGCCAATGATAGGTGTTCAGTACATTGCCTGGATAAACCTGCGCCGAGAACATCGGCCAAAGAAACCAGCTCGAATATTCATCGTAATGCTGAAAGCCCGAATGGATATCATAGGTCATCTTTTCGAGTGACTGACATTCCGTCGTATGTCGCAGGCACATCCCCTGGGGCTGAATATCGTAGGTTTTTGGTTTGACTACGCCATTGGCAAAAGTCGGGTGATTGAGCGTGCAGTGATAGCACTCAGAATAATTCTCGACCGAAACTTTCCAATTGCAATTTTCTGGAATTTCTACCCATTCGAGCGGCTTAAGCTCTGCCCAATTTGGCACCCATTCCTCAAGTTCGGCCCGCGCGCCTGGGAACCAATCCTCCATCGGTTTGGCATCGGGGTCGAGATTTACAAAGAGAAACCCCAGGAACTCTTCGGATCGCACCTCAGTCAGAAAAACACTGGATTTGTCGAATCCCTCAACCGCCCGGATATTTGGCCCTGCGCGCAATTCTCCGGTCAGCTCATAGGTCCAGGCGTGATAAGGGCAGACCACCGCGCGAGTCGTGCCGGTGCCTTCTACCAATTGATGGGCCCGGTGTTGGCACACATTGAAAAAGACACGAATTTTCTCATCGCGCCCTCGAACGGCGAAGAGGTTTTCGCCCGCGACCTCAAACGTCACATAACCACCAACCTCGGCCAGGTCGGATATATGGCAGCCAAATTGCCAAGTCTTGGCCAGCAGTCCCGCGTTCTCGACCCCGAATACCTCCGGGTCGATGTAATACCGAGCATCAAGGGAGCGGATCGGGGTCTTCATGTCTCCTCCGAATGATAAATGCCAAGCGCGTGACGGCGTTTGTGGAATGTGGTGACGCGTTCGACGATCTCGTCACTCGAGACCGCGATCACAAATGACAGCAGCGTTTCCAAAAGGGCGATTGTGCTCACCGAAGAAGGGAAAAACTGCGGCGTGTCGCAGGTGACCTGAAAGGCATGATCCGCGCCGCGAAGGATCGGACTTGCGCGGCTGTCTGAGATGCAGACCGTCTTGAGGCCTTGGGATTGCGCATGTTCGACAGCTTCAACAACTTCGCAGCGATAAGGTTTGCAGGTCATCGCGATCAGCACGTCGCGCTCATCGGCCCAGGCTAGATCATCAATGGCGGTGGAGCCTGTGCCTGGGATTGCGTGAAACTGCGTCATGCCGGTTGAAGCAAGATAGGTGAAATTGCGCGCATTGGCATTGTTCACGCCCACGCCCAGCACAAAGACAGAGCGGCAATTCCAAATTGTCAAAGCGGCTGCTTTGAGGTCTTCGGCGGAAATCCCGGCAAAGGTCTCTTCGATATTGCGCAAAACTTCTTGCACCATATCGGCATAGAGCCCGCCCATTTCGCCGGACTTTCGCATGTCTTGGAGCCAGCGCGCGCGGTCGGGGAAATCGGCCCCGCCGTTGCGGATCGCGTCGCGAAACGGCACCCGGAAATCTTCGTAGCCCTCAAAGCCCACCTGGCGCGCCATGCGCACGAAGGTGTTGGGCTTCACATTCGCGGCCTCGGCAATCTCTCGCACTGTTGAGACGCCCACTTCGTTCGGGTTCTCCAGCACATAGGTCGCGGCCTTGCGCGCCTCGGGCGTCAGGTCGGTCAGTTCGTCCGCCAAGCGCTCGAGAATCGTATATGATACATTTGTGTCATTCATGATTGACGATGGTACGAACGTTCCCCTAGCCTGTCGAGAAGAAATCCGCCCAAAAGGAATCGGCCATGCCCGCAGAGCTTCCCCGTCAGGCCCGTGTCGTCATTGTCGGCGGCGGGATCATGGGAGTGGGCCTCGCCTATCACCTTGCCCATGAGGGATGGGGTGCCGAGACCGTCTTGCTGGAAAAGGCCGAACTCACCAGCGGGAGCACTTGGCATGCCGCCGGTCAGATCACCCATTCCACCAGCAGTTTTAGCCTAGGCAAATGCGTCGATTACAATATCGGTCTTTATTCCGGTGCGCTGGAGGCTGAGACGGGTCAGCCTGTCACCTGGCATGGCTGCGGCTCGTTCCGGCTTGCCTATACGCAAGATGAGATGGACTGGCTGCGCCATACTCTGTCCGTGGGGCGCTCGCTTGGTTTCAACATCGAGCTTGTGGGACCCGAGGACGTGGCCAAGCTGCATCCATTCTATAATCTCGAGGGCGTCCTCGGCGCGCTCCACACGCCCAACGATGGCCATGCCGATCCCACCAATGTGACCATGGCGATGGCCGCAGGCGCCCGGCAAAAGGGCGTGCAGATCATCCGCCACTGCCAGGCCACTAACATCATGCAGGCCGAAAGCGGCGAATGGCTCGTCGAAACCGCGCAAGGCACGATCCGCTGCGAACATGTCGTCAATGCGGGCGGCACCTATGCCCGCCAGATGGGCGAATGGTCGGGGCTGCAGCTCCCGATGACATCGATGACGCACCATTACTTCGTGACCGAGCCCGTGCCAGAATTCGCCGATCTCGAGACCGAATTGCCGGTGATCCGCGATGACAAAAAGGTCTCGGGCTATATCCGGATGGAGCAAAAGCGTGGCCTGATCGGGATCTACGAGAAGGAAAACCCCAACTCCGTCTGGCATGACCATTGCCCTTGGGAGTATGAGAATTGGCTCTTTGATGCCGACTACGACCGGGTGATGCCTTACCTGGAGGAAAGCCTGAACCGCATGCCGATCTTTGCTGAGCTCGGCATTCAACGTGAGGTGCACGGAGCCATTTCCCACCCGCCCGATGGCAACCCGCTCATTGGCCCCGCGCCGGGTGTACGCAATTACTGGTGTTGCTGCGGCACGCAAATCGGCATCGGCTGGGGGCCGGGCCTCAGCCGTGAGCTCGCCCGCTGGATGGTGCACGGCGCCGCCGACATCTCCATGCGCGACTATGACCCCAGACGCTTCGGCAGCTACGCCACTAAGGATTGGCAAGTGGTCAAAGCGCGCGAGGATTATTGCCTGCGCCACGAAATCCCCTTCCCGCATTTCAACCGCCTGGCGGGCCGCCCGATCAAACCCTCGGGTATCCATGATATGCTGAAGGCCAAAGGTGCCGTCCACGAAGAGGTCTACGGCTTCGAACGCCCGCGCTTTTTCGCGCGGGGCATCGCGCAGAAAGACCACTACAGCTTCAACCGCACGCCGGTTGACGACATGGTCGCGGCCGAGGTCAGGGCCGTGCGGGAGCGCGTGGGTATCATGGATGTCACCGCCTTCACCAAGGTCCTGGTTGAGGGCCCCGACGCCTACGCGCTGCTCGATCGCCTCACGGCCAACCGCATGCCGCAGAAAACGGGCTCGATCGCTCTGAACCATATGCTCAACCGGCGCGGTCGGATCGAGCTTGAGACGACGATCGTGCGCACGGCTTCCGCCTCAAGCAGCGGAGCGATCGGCGATCAAAAAGGTGATCGCTTCTACCTCGTATGCGCGGCCTTCTTCGAGCAACGCCTGCTGGATCACCTGGCCCAGCACAAGGGCGCGGACAGGGCCACCGTCACAGCGCTATCCGCCGAGTGGTCGGCGCTCTCGCTTAATGGTCCGCGGTCCCGCGACGTGTTGGCCGCGTGCACAGATGCGCCTCTCGACAATCAGAGCTTCCGCTGGCTCTCCGCCCAGGAGATCACCTTGGCGGGCCACAAGATCTGGGCATTCCGCATGTCCTATGCCGGGGAGCTGGGGTGGGAGTTCCATATGCCGAACGCCGCCCTCGTCGATGTCTATCAAGCGCTTTGGTCCGCTGGAGAGGCCTATGGCATTGCCGATTACGGCTCCTTCGCGATGAACGTGATGCGGATGGAGAAAGGCTTCAAAGGGGCCGGTGAATTGACGAACGAGGTCACGCTCGCCGAGGCGGATGTTCTGCGTTTTGCGCGCACAGACAAGGCCTATCTGGGCCGGGACGCAACACTGAACACCGATCTGCCTTGGCTCTGCGCCTATCTGGAGATTGAACCCGACGGGGTGGCTGACGGCCATGGCGGCGAGGCCGTGATCCTTGATGGCCAGGTCGTCGGCTCCACGGCTTCGGTCGCCTACGGGCCAACTCTGGGCAAGATCCTGGCCTTCGCCTATCTCAAACCCCACGCAGCCAAGCCGGGCACGGCCTTGGAGGTCCTCATTCACGGGCAACCCCGCGCCGCGCGGGTTCTGGGCGCGCCGGCCTATGACCCTGAAAGCCTCTTGCCCCGCACAGACGCCGTACTCGAACCCGCGCAATGAGCAAGATCCCCAAAACGATGCGCGCCGTTGTCTTGAAGCGGCATGGCGGCCTCGATGCGCTGGAATTTGAGGCCGCCTGGCCCGTACCGGAGCCTAGGCCGTGCGAAGTTCTTATAAAAGTTCTCGCTACTGGCATGAACAATACGGATGTGAACACGCGCGCGGGCTGGTACTCGAAATCCGTGACCGAGGCCACGACCGGCGGAGCCTATGCGCAGTTAGACGGCAAGGCCGACAACACTTGGGGCGGGGCGGGCATCAGCTTTCCGCGCATTCAGGGCGCGGATGTCTGCGGCGTTGTCGTGGCGGCCGGACCTCAGGCGGACCAGGGCCTGATCGGCAAACGCGTGATCACCGATAATTGGCTGCGCGACTGGGACGACCCACTCAACATGCACAAAACCGGCTATTTCGGGTCCGAGGCCGATGGCGGCTATGCTGAATACACCGTGATCGACCACCGCAATGTCGCCGCTGTAGACAGCGATCTGAGCGATGCGGAACTGGCCACGTTCTCATGCTCCTACGCCACCGCCGAGGGCATGCTGGACAAGGCGGGCGTTGGGGCGGACGACGTGGTCCTCGTTACCGGCGCCTCGGGCGGCGTCGGCGGCGCACTGATCCAACTGGCCAAACGCCGTGGCGCGCACGTGGTCGCACTTGCCTCTTCCGCCAAGCACGAAGACGTCGCGAAATGCGGCCCCGACGCGATCCTGCCCCGCGCGCCGGAAGACCTCAAAGCCGCGCTGCAATCGGTCATCGGGCGCGACAGGGTGACGGTCGTGGCTGACATCGTCGCGGGGGATTATTTCGGAACGCTCCTCGACGTGCTAGAGCGCGGCGGGCGCTACGTCACCTCGGGCGCGATCGCGGGGCCGATGGTGACGCTCGACATGCGGACCCTCTACCTGATGGACCTGAGCTTTTTCGGCTCAACCGTGAACCCACCGCACACCTTCAAAAACCTCGTCCGCTACATCGAGGCCGGTGAGGTCAACCCGATGCTCGCCGCGACCTACCCGCTGGAAGACTTCCATACGGGCCAGCAGGCCTTCATCGACAAGGTCCATACCGGCAACATCGTGGTCATCCCGTGAAGATCCAGCGCATCTCCGTTTACCAAGTCGATCTACCGCTCGAGCATCCCTATTGGCTCTCCGGCGGGCGGCTCAAATTCGAAACGCTCGATGCGACCTTCGTGAAGCTTGAGACTGATGCGGGCCTCACGGGTTGGGGCGAAGGAACACCTTGGGGCCATACCTATGTGCCCGCCCATGGCCCAGGCATTCGGGCGGGGCTTGAGACGATAGCCCCCTTTGTGATCGGCCTGGATCCGCGGCGCTTGCTTGATGTGGAACGGGCGATGGACACGGCCCTACCGGGGCATCTTTATGCCAAAAGCCCGATCGATATGGCCTGCTGGGACATCGCGGGCCAGGCGGCTGGACTGCCCATCGCCGATCTTATGGGCGGCGGGTCACGGACGCCCAAACCCATCGCGTCCTCGGTCGGGGCCAAGACGTTGGAAGACACCCGCGCCGTCATCGACCGCTACCGGGCGCGCGGCTACATCGCCCATTCTGTGAAGATCGGCGGCAACGTGGCGCGAGATATTGCCCGCATCCGCGATGTCGAAGCCTATCGCAAGCGCGGTGAGATCGTCCTTTATGACGTCAATCGCGGCTGGACCCGGCAACAGGCGCTTAGGGTCATGTCCGCCTGCGAAGACCTCCATGTGATGTTCGAACAGCCCTGCGAAACCCTCGACGACATCGCCGCCATTGCGGGCAAACATGCGAGCCCCGTCTCGGTCGATGAAACTCTGGTCACGCTGCAAGATGCCGCCCGCATCGCGCGTGATGGCATCGCCGAGATCTTTGGGATCAAGCTCAACCGGGTCGGCGGACTGACCAAGGCAGCCCGCATGCGCGACGTGGCGCTGGCCCATGGGATCGATATGTTCGTGATGGCGACGGGCGGCACGGTGCTTGCCGATACTGAGGCCCTGCATCTCGCCGCAACGATACCAGACGCTCACTGTCACGCCGTTTGGGCCTGCCAAGACATGATCACGGTGGATGTGGCCGGCGGGCGCGGGCCGCGAAATCAAGACGGCCATCTGCACTTGCCAGAGGGGCCGGGACTGGGCGTTCACCCTGACGAAAACATACTGGGCGACCCTGTTGCGGTCTACGCATGAAGATCACCCGCATTACCCTTTGGTCCGTCGACCTGACCAGCCACGAGACCTACTATATGGCGGAGGGAAAGACCTGCGACACGGTCAAATCCCATGTGCTCTGCCTGGATACCGATAGCGGGCTCAAAGGCTGGGGTGAGGTCTGTCCGATCCCGCATTACCTCCCGGCCTTTGCCGATGGCGTGCCAAGTGCGGTGACGGAATTGGCGCCGCATATCCTTGGCGCGTCGCCCATCGGCGCCGATGGTCTGATGCGCAAGCTCGACACGGTGCTCCCGGGGCATCTGCACGCCAAATCCATCGTCGATATGGCGATCTGGGATCTCTTCGGCCAGGCCGCCAATATGCCGCTCTATGCGCTTTTGGGCGGGCGAATGCGGGCCGATATGCCGCTTTATCACTCGATCACCTGTATCGCTCCGGACGAGATGGCCCGCATCGCGCGCGAGGCATATGCCACGGGCATCCGTCAGTTCCAGGCCAAGCTTGGCACCGACGCCGACCCATCCGCCGATGCCGAACGGCTGATCAAAGTGCGGGAGGCCGTCGGGCCCGGGCCGCTGGTCTATGGCGATTGGAATTGCGGCGCCAGCAAGCTTCACGCGACCCGCACGGGCCGCGCGGTGGCGCATCTCGACATCATGCTAGAGCAGCCTTGCAAACGGCTTGAGGATTGCGCCGCCGTCCGGCAAGCCACTGGCCTGCCGATGAAGATCGACGAGGGCGCGCATGACCTGGCCTCCCTCATGCGGGCAGCCGAGCTTGGCGTGCTGGACGCCGTCGCGCTTAAGCTCTCCAAGTTTGGCGGTCTGTCGGCCATGCGCCGTGCCCGCGATCTGACCGTGCATCTGGGCGCGGAGATCTGCGCTGAATGCACCTGGGGCTCGGACATCGTGACCGCCGCGTCGCTGCATTTCGCCGCCTCGACACCCCAGGGCGCGCTTCTGAACACCTGCGATCTGTCGTACTATGTCGGCCCGCGCGTGGCGCCCGATTGTCCGGTGCGCCACTATGGCCGCATCGCGCCGCCCGACGGCGCAGGATTGGGGGTTACGCCAGATTTGGACGTTCTCGGCCACCCCGTTCTGGAGCTTGAGTGATCATGCAAAAACTCACCTCTCAAGCCGATTGGATCGCCCGCGCCCGCGCCGTCCTGCCCGCAGGTGGTTTCGGCAATTTCGACCCAGGCATCGTGATCGCGCGCGGCGAGGGCAGCCGCGTCTGGGACGAGGATGGTCAGGAATATATCGACTACCTGATCGGCTCGGGCCCGATGCTCCTAGGCCATGGCCATCCGGAAGTGATGGAGGCCGTTCTCGAACAACTCCCCCAAGGCACGACGTTCTTTGCCAACAATTCCAAAGGCGTCGAATTGGCCGAAGCGATCGTCGATGCCGTGCCCTGCTGCGAACAAGTCCGCTTTGTGGCTTCCGGCGGAGAGGCGGATATGTACGCGATCCGCTTGGCCCGGGCCTATACCGGCCGCGACAAGATCCTGAAATTCGAGGGCGGCTATCACGGCATGAGCGCTGAGGCCCAGATGAGCCTGGCGCCCGAAGCGCGGGTGAACTTCCCGCAAGCCGTACCGGACAGCGCTGGCATCCCGCAGGCCGTCGCTGAGCAAATGCTGATCGCACCCTTCAACGATCTGGCAGCGGTCGAGACGCTGCTTCTTGAGCACAATGACATCGCGGCCATCATCGCCGAGCCGCTTCAGCGGATCATTCCGCCAGAGCCCGGTTTCCTCCAAGGCCTGCGCGATCTGTGCGACCGTCACCATGTCCTGTTGATTTTCGATGAGATCGTCACCGGCTTCCGCCTCGCCTATGGCGGCGCGCAGGAGTACTATGGCGTCACGCCTGATATCTGCACCCTGGGCAAAATCATCGGCGGCGGCTTCCCACTTGCCGCCCTTGGCGCCAGTGCCGAGATCATGGCCCATTTCGACAAGTCGATCGTTGGCGCCGAGAAATGGCTGATGCAGTTGGGCACACTGTCGGGCAACCCGATCGCAGCCGTTGCCGGGCTTAAGACTATGGAAGTGCTGCGCCGCGAGGGTCAGTATGATCGCCTACGCGCCATTGGCCGTCAGCTTCAGAGCATGCAATCCGAGGCCCTGACCAAAGCGGGGATCCCGCATCAGATTTGCGGCGACGAAACGCTGTTCGACATCTTTTTCACCGACGCGCACTGCCGCGACTATCGCAGTGCGCAGCATGATGATCCGTCGCGCAACGCCGCCTACAACGCTTCCCTCCGGCGTCACGGCATATTCAAATCGCCAGGCAAGCTCTATCCATCGCTGGCGATCACCGCAGAAGATCTCGCCCAGACGCGCGACGCGGTCCAGCACGCGGTCAAAACTCTCCCTGGCCCAAGACAGTCGCCACTTTGAGCACGGCTTGAGGCCACCTGCCCAAAGCGCGATTTGACTTACGAGCCCTGGAGAGTTTTGAC
>JBCBXA010000032.1:0-28803 GCA_039816825.1 Pseudomonadota bacterium
ATTCGCCGCGCGGCGCAGCAGCTTCCCATGGGCAGGTGTCCAGATGGTGTCATCCACCGTCCAGCTGCGCCCATTGTCCTTGAGAACGGAGATGGCACTCTCGGTTTCGCGCTCGTTAAAGCTGAACCGACGATCCGGCATGGGCCGCAGCCAAATGTCGGCATCGATGCCCATCTGGTGGCTTGCATGGCCTGAAAGCATCGGCCCACCCCGAGGCTGAGAAATATCGCCCACGAGAAGGCCCGGCCATCCATCCTGTGATGCAGCCTCCCGGCTCAGACGTTCGATCAGGGCGATCATGGCCGGATGCCCCCAACGGCGGTTGCGGCTCAGGCGCATGGCCTGCCAGGTCGGACCGTCAGCGGAGATTGCCTGACCCCCGGCGAGGCAGCCGCGCGTATAGGTACCGAAGGATGCTGGCGCCTGAGTGGATGGCAAAGGAGTGTAACCAAACAACTCTTTCGCCGGCGCCCAGTTTTGGCCTTGTGGTCCTGTTTCCGGCCAGCTCTGCGCAAGTGTATCCGCTGTGACCAGCGATAGTGTTGCGATGGCGGCGGCGATGGTTCCGGCAAATTTGCGCATGTGAGCTCCCAAATCACCCGCAGATTACCATTGATAGCTTGTATTGGCAGCCATTGGGTTGGCTCAGGTGCGCAGGGTTTTCACCTCGTCTCGCCAGCCTGCGCGCCACAAGTGATCAAGAGCAACTTCATATGTCGGGAAGCGCGGCTGCCAGCCCAACTCCGCCTTCGCCTTGGCGTTGGAGACCCGCTTGTTCTCGCCATAGAAGCTGCGGGCCATGGGCGTCAGGTCGGCGGTTTCAAAGTCGATCTCAGCAGGCGGTTCAACGCCCATGATCCGCGCTGCCTCTGTCACCACGTCTTGCGGCGGCGCGGGCATATCGTCAGTGATGTTGAAGATGCCGTTGGCCTTCTGTGTGCGGGCCAGCTCAAGCGCTGTTGCTATGTCGTCCGCATGGATGCGGTTGAACACCTGTCCCGGTTTCACCAGCCGCCGGGCGCGGCCCTTATCGAAATTCACAAATGTGTTCCGGCCGGGTCCGTAAATGCCAGACAGCCGAAAGATCGAAAGCGGGGTTTGAGCCACGTCCGCCGCTTCACGCCAGGCCGCCTCAGCCGCCAGCCTTTCATGAGAGCGGGTCGAAACCGGTTTGCAGGTGGTGGTTTCGTCCACCCATGCGCCATCATGATCCCCGTAAACTCCCACTGTGGACAGATATCCGATCCATTCGAGCCCGGGGCACACTGCTGAAAGCCCGCCCGTCTTTTCAATCGCCGACAAGACGGGATCCGCTTCTCCTGGAGCGATGGACACGATCAGCGATTGGGTTTGCCGCAGTGCGTGCACAGCCGGTGCGGTCAGGCTCTCGCCATCAAAGATCACCGGCTCTGCGCCAAGGGCTTCCAGCGCGCTGGCTTTCTCTCGTGAGCGGGTGGTTCCGAAGACCTGAGTCGCTCCAGCCAAATGTCGAAGAAAAGCGCGGGATGTGAAGCCGCCCCCGAAAATGAAAATGCTCATGCGTGTGTGTCGCGCGCCGCGTCCCATTCCGCAAGCACAGTTTCATCGGTTTCAGCGCCTGACATCTCGGCGCGAGAGGATGCGAACTCCTGCATCGACAGGAGCTGTGACAGAGCCCACACAGCAGCCCCGCGAACCGTTGCGTCTTCGTCCCCCAGCAACTGGATTGCCGAGCTTGCCAGTTCGGGTTCTGCGCTGTTGCCGATGGCAATCAGAACGTTGCGCACGAAGCGGTTGCGGCCAATGCGCTTGATGGGCGAGCCCGAGAACTTGGCCCTGAAGCGGGCGTCGTCCAGCGCGGCCAGTTCGCTGAGGGGAGGCGACAGAAGGTCGGCTCTGGCATGGAGCTTGGCTTCCCTCGACGCGCTGGCGAACTTGTTCCAAGGGCAGGCGGCCAGGCAATCGTCACAACCATAAATGCGATTGCCCATGGCTGACCGAAACTGTGGATCAATCGGCCCCGCATGCTCAATCGTCAGATAGGAGATGCACCGCCTTGCATCGAGCCGGTAGGGCGCGGGGAAGGCGTTGGTCGGGCATATGTCCAGACAGGCGGAGCAGGAACCGCAATGGTCTGTCTCCGGCGGGTCCGGAGGCAATTCCAGGGTGGTCAGGATCGAGCCGAGGAATAGAAACGATCCGTGATCCCGGTTTACCAGATTGGTGTGCTTGCCCTGCCAGCCAATGCCAGCGCGCGCGGCCAGCGGCTTCTCCATTAGGGGCGCGGTGTCGACAAACACTTTGACATCGGTTTCGCAGCCGCGCTGTCGGGCGCTGGCAACAAGCTTTGAAGCCAGCGTCTTCAGCTTGCCCTTGATGATATCGTGATAGTCCCGGTTGCGGGCATAGACCGAGATGGTGCCGCTGGTCCGTGCGTTCAGATCGGCTTGCAAGGCGGTCAACGGGTCGCCATCGGGCCCGTAATTAAAGCCCAGCATGATGACGGACTGCGCTTCACCCCACATGGCCTGTGGGTCGGCCCGTCGGTCTGCTGTTTCCGACATCCAGTCCATGGATGCATGGTGTCCATCGGCCAAGGCTGTATTGAGCCGTTCGGCCCACTGAGGATCGCCCTGAGCTCCGGTGACCCGGCATACGCCAAAACCAAGCGCCTGAGCGTCCGCGATGAGCTTGGTTTTGAGCGCTTTGGCCGAAGGTTCAGAAGTCGAGGTCGGCATAGTGCGGCACTGGCTGCAGGCCGCGCAGCCGGTCAGCCAGGAGCGGCCGGAAGGATGGGCGAGACTTCATGCGCGAATACCAATCCTTCAGATTGGGATAGTCGTCGAATGGCACTTCGCCGATGTAATCGAGGCATGAGAGAGCGGCGGCAGCGGCGAGATCGGCCACACTCATCTGGTCACCGCCCATCCAGGATCGCGTGCCAGCGAGCCACTCGGAATACTGCATGTGATAGGTGATGTTGGCGCGGGCCGCGCGGATGGTTCCGGCGTCGGGTGATCCGCCTCCCTGTTCATGGGTCATGAACAGCTTCTCCACCCGCTCCCGCACCAGATAGCGGGTCACGTCTGTCTCGAGCTTGCCCAGATACCAGTCGACCAATCGTCTGGCTTCAGCCCGGTCGAACGGGTCTTCTGGCATCAGCCGCCGCTCCCGCGCCATCGTGCCTCGAGTCTCGTCCAGATATTCGGACACCGGGCCGTAGCCACATATGGCGGGGCGGGCATCTTCCACCAGCACGGGCAGCGTGCCGAGCGGGTTCATGGTCAAAAAGGCTGGGTCGCGCTCCCACAATCGTTGCTCAATAGGCGTGAACTCGACGTCATATTCTGACAGGGCCAGCCGGGCGAAACGCGCCGCCGCTGAGATGGGGTGATGGTGAAGCGTCAACATGGCTGCAATCTATCTGGCCCGGCGCAATAGACAATCTTTAGCTTTGTCCGATAGCGCTTTGCCAGTTGACGAAAACTGTGGCGGCGCCGGGGGATTTATGGAAACGCAGACCATCGTTCAGGCGATCATTCTGGGCTTTATTGAAGGGCTGACGGAGTTCATCCCCGTTTCATCGACCGGCCACATCCTGTTGGCCGGCGAGTTTCTGGGCTTCAGTTCTGAAGGCAAGGTGTTTGAAATCGTGATCCAGCTGGGCGCGATCCTGGCGATCATATCGGTCTATTTCGCGCGCCTGTGGAACCTTCTCATCACACTGCCCACCAGCCCGGAGAGCCGCCGCTTCGTCTTTGGGATTGTGCTGGCCTTTCTGCCAGCAGCTTTTGCTGGCGTTCTGCTTCACGGTTTCATCAAGGAAGTGCTCTTCGAAACGCCCGTGCTGATCTGCATATCATTGATCGTGGGCGGGCTCATTCTGCTCTGGATCGACCGCCTGCCTCTGACACCCCGCTACACCGATGTCACCGAGTACCCGTTGTCCCTGTGCCTGAAGATCGGCCTGTGCCAGGTGCTTGCCCTTGTTCCGGGCACATCGCGCAGCGGGGCCACGATTGCCGGCTCGCTGCTCATGGGAACCGACAAGCGCTCGGCGGCGGAGTTCACCTTCTTTCTCGCCATGCCCACCATGTTCGGTGCTGTGGTCTATGACATGTATCAGAACCGCGATGTCCTCAGTGCTGATGACCTTGGTATCATCGCCATCGGCTTTGTTGTCGCGTTCTTCTCGGCGCTCGTGGTGGTCCGAAAGCTCCTCGATTTCGTCACGAGCTACGGGTTCGCGCCCTTTGCCTACTGGCGTCTTTTCGTTGGAACAATTGGTCTGATCGGCCTCTACGCGGCGGCGTGACGCGCGCAAAGGCCGATCCGCTTACATCGGCGCCATTCAAATTAGCGCCAATCACATCGGCGCCAATCACATCAGCGAAAGGCCGCGCCCAACGCAACGGGAAGCATGCCAAACAGATTTGGCACACGTATCTCGATCCCATTGATCTCGATCAGTTCGCCC
This sequence comes from Pseudomonadota bacterium, assembly GCA_039816825.1. Lineage (GTDB taxonomy): Bacteria > Pseudomonadota > Alphaproteobacteria > Rhizobiales > Rhizobiaceae > JBCBXA01. Next base: position 4,457 of record JBCBXA010000032.1, read on the forward strand.
CGCGCGTCTGGGATGTTGATATCCCAGACATCAACCCGATCTGCACCCTCGCCCTCACTTCTGGCGATGGCCGTCATGACGTTGATGGCCGACAGGCTCAGCCGTAACACCTGTTGCCGTTCTCGCCATTCCCGCCGAGCCCGGGGCTCAGCGTCCGGTCCGGGTTCAGGTTGGCCCAACCCTATATCCATAAGCTCCCGCAGATTGTCGAGACCCCGCAATTCAGTTGAAGCCGTGCCCTCGTAGGGAGGAAAGGCAAGCAGCCATGACGGGTAGAACGTCAAATCCGATTCCGTACGAAAGCCAAATCCTGCACCATCAAAAAACGTGTCGGACACAACCAGATTGGGTTTGAGGGTGGTGAACCACAGGCCCAGCGGCATCACCAGCTCAAAGGGCTCCGCGCCGGCGGGCACGATGGTCCCCTCCGATATCCGCCTGAGGAGAGGCAGTTGCAAACCGTCCAGCGTGAAATCGTAGTTGAAGGCACGGGGCAGCTGGATCTCCTGAATCCGGGCCTGGTCGGCATCCGCTCCCGGCGGCAGTCGCAGCTTGATGTCGCTGGCGCCCTGAGCAAACGCAAATAGGCCTTCGCCATCGCCCGATCCGCCGAGCCCTTCCATTCGGATTTCACCGCTATAGGCGCCAAGGTCGACGCCACCCGCATTGGGGCGTCGGCTGACGACGGAAACCTTCTGGGCTGCTGTTTCCAGCGTCAGCGTGTCAAAGCCGAGAACACCATCCAACAGGCCGCCCAGGTCGATTTCCACGGCGGCACCCTGCTCAGCGGCCGTCAGCAGGCCGATGGCTTCAATGATTCCGGCAATCGGAATGTCGGAACCACGCAGCGTGGATGACGCGCTCTCAACACTGTTGTTGTTAAGGCGGTCGGTGAATCCAGCGTCTTCGATGCTGCGGCCTTCCACGCTGATTGTGGCCTCACGCCATTGCTGTGGCGTTGCGTCCTGCAGACCCAGTGATGCGCCCAAAGCGCCAATCTGAAGTGTCCCGCTTCTGCCGCCGGTCTGGGTCACCGAAAGGCCTTCTCCTGACAGTTCCAGCGAAAGCAGAGCGTAGGTTTCGGCTCGAAGGCTTTCGAAAAAGCGCAGGGCCGCGCTCTGGTCTCCCTGCATGGCGCCCAGCAGGACAAACCGGCTGACGATCGCATAAAGGTCGACCGGTTCTTCACCATTGGCTTTCAGTTCAGCAAACAGGCTGTCCAGCGTCACATCATTTTCCGGCAGGCCAGTGGTGCGCACGTCCTGCGTCTCGATTCGCAAAACGCTGTTTTCCGCCACGGCGCCGTCAGCCGCTACAGCGCCCTGCTGGTCCACAGCGAGAGCCAAACGCCCCAGATCAACCTGCATCGTTTGGCCGCCCAACGTCCGCACCTGCAGGGCCTCAAGGGCAAATTCCAGATCGGAGTACGAACGGCTCTCCGGCGACCACAGGCCGGTCACACTCGAAGCCCCAATCTCCAGTACAGCTGCCCCAAACAGCGGCACCGATGAGGGCAGGGAAAAGTCACTCACCCGGAGCGCATCGCCCTCTGGCGTGAGTGTGAACGCAATGCCGTCAAGCGGTACAATGCCCATCAGCAGTGGGCTTTGCAGCACCACACGAAAGCCACCATCCAGCTCCGATACATCGACTTCCTGCACGATGAGAGGCCCCAGCACCGTGATGGGCAGCGGCGCAGCAAGGCCGGCGAGAATGTCATTGCGAATGCTCTCAACCGTGGGCGCCGCCGTCTGCGCGTGGGCCACCTGAACGCCGATCAGGGGTAAAGATCCGGCAAAGGGTGTCAGGCTGGAGCCCAAACCGATGCCCAGCCCAAGAGCCAGGGCGGTGTTTCGCAGTTTTTGCGTAAGGCAGCGCGGCTTACGCGATAGTGCGGGCGATGTGGGGGCGGTCTGGAATGGCATCGGTGTCTCCGTTTCTTCTGAACGGACCGTAAGCTGCCTTTAGGGAAAGAAAAAGATGGCCCACCAATCTAGTCGAGATTTTCCGCGTACTGCCCCTTGTCCCGATAGACATAGAGATAATTTGGCAAAACCGATGCCAGCGCCGTGGGGGCGACCCCCAGATCCTCAATGGTTCGCCCGTCCGCCTTCGCTTCGGCGCTGACGATATTGTCCTGCTTCAGCAACTCCACCTGATCGGCAGTGATGGGCGGGTTAGGTAACATGCCCAGGATTTTTCCCTGCAGGGTGGCGATGGGGAAGGGAATATTTGCGATCCGCCGCCTGCGTCCGATCACTTCGAGCATCTGCTCGATCAACTCACGGAAGCTCTTTACTTCCGGGCCACCCACTTCGTAAGTGGTTCCAGCACGGCCTTTGCCCTCCATCGCATTGACGATGGCCTGAGCGACATCATCGACATAGATGGGCTGGAAGCGCGTATCAGCTCCCACCAGCGGGATGATCGGCGATAGGGTGGCCATCTTTGCAAAGCGATTGAAGAACGCGTCTTCCGTGCCGAAAATGATCGAAGGGCGGATAATGGTTGCGTCGGGAACAGCGTCGATCACCGCGCGTTCTCCAGCCGCTTTCGTGCGTCCATAGGCGGAGGTTGAAGCCTCATCGGCGCCGATGGCCGATATATGGGTCAGCCCAACACCATGCTGCCCGCAGGACTGTGCGATGGAAGCGGCGCCTTCCTTCTGAATGGCGTTGAAGGTCTGCTTGCCGCCTTCCGCAAGGATAGCGACCAGATTGATCACGTGGTCCGACCCTTCCACGGCCCGGTCTACGGACCACCGATATCGCAAATTGGCCTGCACGGCCTGCACCTGTCCCACCGGCCCCAAAGGCTGCAGATGCATCGCCAGGTCCGGTCTGCGTACGGCGGCTCGCACGCGATAGCCGCGCTTAGCCAATTCTCCGCACACATAGCGCCCCACAAATCCAGAGCCACCAAAAACCGTGACGAGTTTGCCGTTGTAAGCCATCGATCAACCCCAAATGCTCCAGCCATTGTGCTGGATGTATCCGCCCGTCTGGTAGCCCGTTTGATCCCGCCTGAACAAGGCCTTCCATAGGGGCAATTCGCCCCTTCATTTTGGCTGATCAGACGAAGGTGCCAGCAAAGAGAGCGTCAGTTTGGTGAGATAGCACGGCTCGGCCAGTTCCTGCGCTGCTGGATGTTGAGGCGGCGTCACAAAGGGCGCAATCGTGCCCATCAGGGCGTTGACTTGGCCATCACCGGGTCCTATCAACCGCCAGCTTCATCAAGCCCGTGCCCAGATGGCGGAATTGGTAGACGCGCCAGCTTCAGGTGCTGGTGTCCGTATGGACGTGGAGGTTCGAGTCCTCTTCTGGGCACCATTTCTTCTGAAATCCGTCGTTCGTTTGCTCAGCCCTCAACTTGCGAGTTGCAGCTCTTTTCCGTGTGGCGCAACTCCGCCGGATTTATCGATGGATAGGTGGTTTGCGGTGTTCAGACGCGGTCACCAGGTTTTGGCTCATGTGTGGCGGCGGAGCTCTTTCATGGACATCCACCCGAGGGTTTCTGGGGTTGGCTGTTGCGGCTTGTATTCAGCCCCCACCGGTCGGTTCCAGCCAAGGCCTATCAATTTGTCAAAAATCTTCGCGTAGGAAAGTTCACCTTCATCAGGCGGGCCGCGGTCTGGCACCGAGGCAATCTGGATGTGACCGATGATCGGCAGAAGCCGCTCCAGCCGCGTGGTCACATCGCCCTCTGTCCGGCCGACATGGTAACAATCAAACATGAGCCGGAGGGCATCCGAACCAATGGTCTCGATGATGTCTCGGGCCTGCTCAGTCGTTTTGAGGAAATAACCTGGAGCGTCATTTGGGTTCAGCGGCTCAATGAGAATTGTCGTCCCCATACTTTCCGCCTTGTCACAGGCATATCGAAGATTGGCCTCAAAGGTGCGCTGGGCTTCGTTTCCTTCGGCAAAGCCAGCCATCACGTGCACGGCCTGTGCTCCAATCGCATCCGCATAGTGGAGGGCCTGGTCGATTGCGTCCCGGGCTTCGACCTCGCGTCCGGCCAAGGCCGAGAGGCCGTTTTCACCTGCATCCACATTGCCGCGCGGTGTGTTGAGCCCGAGCATGGGCAGCCCGGTTTCTGACAGCGCTGCGGCCACTTCACGGGATGGGACGGCATAGGGCCAGTGGCACTCCACGGCATCAAAGCCGACGTCTGCCGCAGCGTGAATGGCGTCCGGCAGCGACAGATCCGTCCAGAGAAATCCGAGATTGGCCGAAAGCGAAATCATGTGTCCCACTGAACATCAAACTTCGTCACAACAGCCTGCACCTGTTCATGAGACAGAGCGATGGGATCAAGACTGTGCGTTAGAAGGGCCAGCCTTGCCGTCGCCTCCAACTCCTCAATGGCGTTGCAAGCTGCTTCGACTGTTTTGCCGGCCACAACCGGTCCGTGATTGGCCAGCATCACCGCGCTGTGCTTGCCCGCAAGGCCGCGCACCGCTTCTCCCATGGCCGCATCCCCGGGCAGAAAGAAGGGCAACAGCTTGACCTTGCCCAATTGCATGACGGCATAGGGCGTCAGCGGAGGCAGGAAATTATCTTCGTCCCGGTCGGGAAGCAGGGAGAGCGCGACGGAGTGACACGAGTGCAGATGAACCACTGCTCCGGCCGTGCTGCGTGTGTCGTAAAAGGCGCTGTGGAGCGGCATTTCCTTGGTGGGTTTGTCGCCATCGATCAGTTGGCCGCCAGCGTCAAATCGGCTGAGCCGGGCCGGATCCAGCCGTCCAAAACTGGTTCCTGTTGGTGATACAAGAAGGCCGCCATCTTCGGTCCGCGCCGATATGTTTCCGGTGCTGCCGTGGGTCAATCCACGGTCGTAAAGCGACTTGGCCAGCACACACATCTGCTCGCGCAGCTTCGTCTCACTCATGCATCCGTCTCCAAAATCCTGGCAGCTTTCTCGAAGAAGTCTTCGGCTCCGAAATTGCCGGACTTGAGGGCCACCGTCAGGGATTCACCGGCCCGCACGGCTGGTACGCCAGGGTCGATCTCCGGCCCGATGGTCAATTGATCCAGTGCCAGGCCTTCGACCACAGCGCCGGACGTTTCCCCGCCCGCCGTGATGATCCGTTGGAAGCCGGCGGATCGGGCCTCGCGCGCCATGGCGGCAAAGAACGTTTCCAGGGCCTCCGAAGTGCGCTCCTGCCCAAATTTCGATTGAAGTTTCGCCACGCTCTCGGGCTCGGCGGAGCTGTAGATCAGAGGCACTCCAGACTGCTCCAGAGCCCAGTCGATCAGCGACTTCGGGGTGATGCTGCCATTCAGCACCGCCTCGACGTTCAGTTCCCTCGTGGGGTGCGCTGCAGCGTGGTGCGCGATCTGAGCGCGCGTCGCGTTGGAGCACGAACCTGACAGCGCAATGACCGGGCCTGTCTGCCCCAGCCAACTCACTGCGCCAGCCGTATGGCCGAAATTGGCCGGCAGACCAATGGCAATGCCCGACCCTCCAGTGATCAATGGAAGCTCTTTGGCTGCGGCACCAATGGTTCTGAGGTCGCAATCACTGATGGCGTCGACGACAATGAGCCGGTGGCCCTCTTCATCGCGCGCCTTAAGCGCAGCCTGAATGGCGGGGGCACCTTCAGTCACGGTTTGCGCATTGATGTGCCCAACCGTCCCTTTGGTCTGGCGTGCAAGCCAGCGTCTGATGTCCGGGTCCGTCATTGGCGTAATGGGATGGTTCTCCATGCCGGACTCGTTGAGGAGCCGGTCGCCCACATACAGATGACCCTGATAAACCGAGCGCCCCGTTCCGGGGAATGCGGGGCAGACGATGACCTGTCCTGCGCCAAGCGCGTCCGCCAGGGCCTCGGCCACGGGGCCAATATTGCCGTCGGGAGTCGAATCGAATGTCGAGCAATATTTAAAGAGAAATTGGCTGCAGCCCTGGTCCTTGAGCCATGCCAACGCTTCCAGTGACTGCTGCACAGCTTCGCCAACTGGAATGGATCTCGACTTCAGCGCGACTATGCCGGCGTCCACATCCGGAGCCGCCTTGCCTGGTGGGACGCCTACATATTGAACAGCCCGCATGCCGCCCTTTGCAAGCGTATTGGCAAGGTCGCTTGATCCGGTGAAGTCATCACCAATGCAACCCAGCTTCATGCTTGGCCTCCGGGCAATGCGTCGCCTGCCTTGTTGAGATGGGCTGCGTCGCGCCGTGATGAGAAAACCCGGTAGACTTTGTCGGATGAGGTTATGAAGAGCGTTCGACCATCGCTGCCGCCAAAGCAGATGTTCGACGTTTGCGTCGGCAGAACGATCTTGCCGATCCGGGTTCCATCAGGTGTCAGGCAGTGAATGCCGTCGTGCGCCGATGTCCAGACATAACCCTCATGATCAACCCGGAACCCGTCTGGCACGCCGGGCTCTATCACGGCGAACACACGACCGTTGGAGAGAGTGTCCCCATCCACGTCAAAGACCCGAATATGGTGGGGCAGATCGTAGTCTATCCCTGGGAAACTTGCGCCTTGAATGGCGCCTGAATCGGCGATGTAGAGCTTGCTCTCATCGGGCGAAAAGGCCAATCCGTTGGGCTTGTCGAAATCGGTGGCGATCGCCTTGATCGCGCCGTCCGGATGGACGCAGAACACATAGCAGCCGCCGATCTCGCTTGCGGCCGGGTAACCTTCGGCATCGGAGTTGATCCCGTATGGTGGGTCGGTGAACCACACGGTCCCGTCGGATCGCACCACAACGTCATTGGGTGAGTTCAAGCGCTTGCCTTCGAACTCAGAGGCGATGATCTCGACGGCGTTGAGATCAAATGGGTCCAGACGCCGCACAACGCGCCGACCGCCATGCTCGCACGAAACCATATGGCCCAATCCATCCAGCGTGTTGCCGTTGGCAAACTCGCTGTTTGGAAGCGCCGTGCTTACCCCGTCCGCTTCCGTCCAGCACAGCATGCGGCGGTTGGGGATGTCGTTGAAGAACAGCTCGTCATCCAGCCAAACCGGACCTTCCGTCCATGTGCAGCCATGGGCAATCGCTTCCGGAGGGCGGTCTGTTTCGATGAAGGTTTCGAAGAGAGGATCCTCAATCAGATAGTGAGGCTCTGTTTGCTTGGTCATGCTGCGCCTCCTCGCTTCCTCAAAGACTGAAGGAGCAGCATTTCCAGGATTATGGCTCCGAAAATGATGTTCAGTCAGGCCTCAGCAATCTGCATGATGGATAGGATCGAAGTTGGCAAGGCGATGAAAACCTCCCGACCAAGCTGTGAGACGGTCAACCGCTGCGACAGAAGGTGGGGGCACGGAGGACGACTTGCCCATCTTGCCCATGCAGAAAACGGTGCCTAAACGTCTTTCTGTTCTTTCGAGACTTGTCGTCGATGTCTCGAGACTGAAGGGCTCGCCTGACTTGAAGAATTGTTATAGAAGCTCATACTTACGCTACGTAGGCACCTGACTAGAAATGGTATCTGTTGGCAAAGCACTTGTTCTGGCACGCACTTGGTCGCGCCCTTAGGACAGTGACTCTCGCTGATCGTGGCGTATATCGCTGGAATAGTGCCATCTTGGAGAACCTGCCTTGGAAAACGAAAAAGACGACATGAAAGCGAGCGATACCGATCTGCAAGAGACTGAGCAGCAGCCGGAAGCATCCTCTGGGTCGGACAAGAAATTGTCTCGGATTGACCGCATTCGGCGGAAGATCAAATCCGTGCAGGGGAAGAACCCTGACATTTATCCGATGTGGTGACCCGCTTTAGGTAGGTTTCTCTTGCTGCGCTTTCTGTCCGGGCTTTTCTGGTTGCCCATCTATTTCTTGGTCTTTGTGCCGTTCTCCATTGTCTGGAAGACCGGTAAGCGCATCGGTCCAGCCGACGAGAACAGGCATCGGTCGGACAGTTTTTGGGTCGAGACACCGGAAAACTACAGCGACATGAGATCAAAGTTCTGAGTTTTGTTCGAGTATGAAGCAGGTTTCGCGATCCGAAACGGTTCTGGGCATCTCCGCTTACTATCACGACAGCGCGGCCGCGCTGCTGGTTGATGGTGAGATCAGGGCAGCCGCACAGGAAGAACGTTTCTCAAGGCAGAAGTTCGACGCGCGCTTCCCCAAACACGCTGTGCAATATTGCCTGGACGCCGCCGGGTTGAGCCTGGCGCAAGTGGATCATGTCGCTTTTCACGACAAGCCTCTTCGAAAATTCCAGCGTCTCATATCCACTTATGCCGATCATGCGCCCAGGGGCTTCCCGTCCTTTCGTCGTGCAATGCCGGCCTGGTTGGGAGGTAAGCTCTACCAGCAGAGCATGCTGACCCAGGCGCTCCGCGAGTTGGGCGGCGACGCGGGCATTGGCAAACGCATTCTGTTTGCCGAGCACCACCAGAGCCATGCGGCTTCCGCCTTCTATCCTTCGCCCTTTGAAGAGGCGGTGATTGTGACGATGGACGGAGTGGGAGAATGGGCAACGTCCACCATTGCCGTTGGCGAAGGTGATCGTCTGATGCCCCGGCTTGAGCAACGGTTCCCGCATTCCACGGGCCTCTTCTATTCCGCGATGACCCAATATCTGGGCTTCAAGGTCCTGTCCGGTGAGTACAAGGTGATGGGTCTTGCGCCTTATGGCGTTCCCGAGTTCAGGGACATCCTGCTCGATGAGGTGGTCGATCTGAAGCCCGATGGCTCCCTGGAGCTCAACCAGGATTACTTCGACTACGCGGTCGGCCAGGCCATGTGCAGTGATCGCTTCCCGTCCCTCTTCGGTCGTCCCGCACGGACCAGTGAAGAAGACGAACTGACGTCTTTCCACATGAACATGGCCGCATCGCTCCAAGCCGTGACGGAGGAAATCGTCCTGCGCACCTGTCGAACAGCCATCGAGCGTTTCGAAAAGCGGAAGCTGTGTCTTGCAGGCGGTGTGGCGCTCAACTGCGTCGCCAATGGACGGGTTTGGCGTGAGCTGGAACTGGATGGCCTGTGGGTCCAGCCAGCAGCCAATGATTCCGGCTGTGCTTTGGGCGCGGCACTTGCGACCTGGCATCAGCATCTGGGCCGACCAAGAGCCAAGGTCACTGGCCACGACCGGATGAAAGGCGCTTATCTCGGCCCCGAATACAATCAGGACGAAATTGAAACGTACCTTACACGCGTAGGCGCGTCGTTCGAAACGGTCTCCGGGGATGATCTGTCAGCTACGGTCGCCAGACTTCTTGCGGATGGTAAGGCGGTGGGCTGGATGCAGGGGCGCATGGAGTTCGGACCCAGAGCACTGGGAAACCGATCGATCCTCGCCGATCCACGGCGCGCCGATGTTCAGAGCAAATTGAACCTGCAGGTGAAGTACAGAGAGAGTTTTCGTCCCTTTGCACCAGCGGTGCTGGAAGGCGACGTGGCCGATTGGTTCGATCACGATGCTGCAAGCCCCTACATGCTGAAGACTGCCAACGTGCGCGAAGAGCATCTCAAGGCACCTGGCGAAAGGCCCGATGACATCCATGCCCATGTCAATCAGGTGCGGTCTACGATCCCGGCGGTGACCCATGTCGACAATTCAGCCCGGATCCAGACCGTGTCCGAGCGCACCAACCCCGCTTTCCACACGCTGCTGACAAGTTTCAAGGAACTGACCGGTTGTCCGATATTGGTGAACACGAGTTTCAACGTGCGCGGTGAACCCATTGTCTGCACGCCTGAAGACGCTTTCCGTTGCTTCATGGGCACTGAGATTGATGTGCTGGTCGTCGGGCGCTGCATCCTCCTGAAGGAAGATCAGGACGCCAGCCTGAAGTCTGATCACCGCAACCTGTTTCAGCGCGACTGACGGTGGGAGGCTCTGTCTAGAATGATCCGCTTGCTGAAACTGGCGATGGGCAGACTCGGGGTTCTCGCAAAGCCGCCCAACAACAAAACGACGCGAGCCTTTGCACGCTATGCGTGGTCAACCGGCGAAGTGAAGGCTGGCGGGCTTCTGGTTTGCGATGGCTTCAAGTCATTCCATGAGCCTGGACTGGTTTCCAATACCTACATGTCGGACCAGAGCGGGCTGATCGAGTACAAGCTCAACGCCGCCGGCTATCGTGGCGAACTGCCCGATCCAGATGCCGAAATCAGGGTGTGTCTCATCGGTGAAAGCGTCGCTTTTGGCGAAGGTGTGGATTATGCCGATGCCCTGCAAAGCCGCCTCAAAACTCTTCTGGCCCAGGCAACCGGTTTGCCTGCCGACAAGGTCAACATTGTGAACCTGGCCATTGGTGGCGCGTCGTCGGACTTCTGCACACGCAGTCTCGCTCGACAGTTCAACAACGTTCAGCCGCACCTCATTCTCTATGTGGTTCCGGCGCCTGATCGATTGGAGTTCAACGAAGAAGAGGACAACGTCAATTACGCCTTTTCCAACTTTGACCTGGAGCGCCTCGAAGAAGCGCCCATCTCAGCACAAGGGTTTTGCGATCTGTACAACCCGCTTTGGGGGTGTGTGAACTGGGCAAAAAACCTTCTGTTCTTCCAGCAGTTCTGCCACATGAGAGGGGTGGAGCATCTCGCCATCAGCCCTGGCCCTGATTGGGTCGTAACACAGCGCCCGGCCGTGCAGAACTTTCTCAGCCAGATTGATCGGGAGCGCTACTTGGAGCTTTCCGTGAAGTCGTACCGGCCTGACGTCGCAGCGGACACGCGCCACATCGGGCCTGAAACTCATCGTCTTCTGGCCATTGCGTGCATTGACCGCCTTGCGCAGACGCTGGGTTCTCAGCCAGACTTTCCGTGGCAGTCCAAGCTGGTTGCATTTGCCAATGCCAGGCGCAACAGCGACCCAGACTGGAAGGCCATCAGACAACACTGGTTTGTCAGGTGAAAGGACCCGCAGTGGACGTGCAAGATCCTTCAGTTCTAGAGCAGCCCGAGGACCAGTTGGAGACATCTTTCGACTGGAAGGAGCACTGGTATCCCGTTTCGTTTCGGCGTGATTTGCCTAAGGGCAAGCCGTTCGGATTTCAGGTTCACGACCTGAAGCTTGTGCTGTTTGAGGATGACGATGGCAAGTTGTCCTGCCTCAGAGACCGCTGTCCGCATCGGGCCGCTCGTCTCTCTGACGGGCAAATCCGGGACGGGCGACTGGAGTGCCTCTACCACGGCTGGCAATATGATGGGTCTGGCGACTGCCTGTTCATTCCCCAGATGTTGGAGGGCAAGGATTATCCGATACGCTCTTGTGTCGACTCCTTCGAACTTGAGGAGAAGAACGGGATTGTCTGGGTTTATCCGGGCGAGCGTTCCGCCGCTGATCCAGACCGTATTCCCTTCATCGAGGGGTCCGATGCGCCCGACATCTTCGATGTCACCTTTCAGATGGATTTGCCCTACGACCAGAGCTATCTGATCGAAAACGTCATAGATATTGCGCATATCCACATCGCTCACGATGGCGTGCGTGGCGGCGGCGTCCGAGAGGCCGCAAAACCGCTCGAGTTCAAGATTCTCAAGTCCGACATTGAGGGTATCAAGGCGACCTTTCGGACCATTGGTCTGAAGCGCGCCGAGGGTGACCCGGAAATCGGCGGTGCTCTGGTTGAGTTCAGGGCGCCAAACCTGGTCTGCTACACGTCCCAATATGCCGACAGCGATCTGGTGGCCGGGCTGGAGCTCTACTCGCTCCCCATGGGCAAGGGCCGCTGTCGGCTGCTCTATCGCAAGTTCAGCAATTTCGCTCCGCTCTGGGAACGCCTCAAGCCCCGCTGGTTGGAGCACCAGACACAGATGCTGATCCTTGAGCAGGATATGAATGTCGTCATCGGCCAGCATGAAGAAATCGAACTTGATGGCCGTCACGTGCGCGACGTTTGGCTTCCCATCAAAACGTCTGACCGACTGGTCATCGCCTATCGCAAGTGGCTTGATCAGTTTGGTGAAGGCTTGCCGTTCTACCGCGGTTTCTCCTCCGCCAAAGACAGTGGTTTGGAGCCGCAAAGCCGCAAGGTTGATATGTCCCGTCGTGCCTTGCACACGCAAATATGCGGCACCTGTTCAAAGCTGCTGATGCAGTTGAAATGGGGCCTGTGGATCAGTGCGATTGTGACGGTTTTGGCATTCAGTGCTGCAATTCTGGCAATCCCCGCCGCCGGGCCGGTAGGTCTGTTTGTGAGCCTCGCCCTCTTGTCGGGCCTGGCGGCCGCAGTCTGCGGCTATGGTCAGACGCGGTTGTGACCGCTTGTTGAAGTGAGAAAGCCCTTGGATACAGCCGCTCTCGATGAAGTCCGCGAGTTCTACACGGAGCTTCCGTTCAACTATTACGAAAGCGCGACCAATGCGCTCGAGCACATCGGACACAATCCGCTCAAGGCCTATCCGGACCTCGACTTGGCTCTCGCCGATGGCGGCGTCGAGACAGTTCTCGAGCTGGGCTGCGGTGCTGGATGGGCGAGCAACTCAATGGCCTTGCACTATGGGTGTCAGGTCACCGCTGTCGATTTTACGGCTGCAGCCGTCGCCCGTGCCAGAGAGGTGGCAGGACTTCTCGGCACCTCGGACACCATCAAGTTCCACTGCCAGGACCTATACACTTTCGAGCCTGGCGAGCATTTCGACCTCGTGTTCAGTATGGGCGTCCTGCATCACACGTCTGACTGCCGGGCCGGCGTGCAACACGCATCGCGCTTTGTCAAGCGCGATGGGCTTTTGTATCTGGGGCTTTATCACAGCTATGGGCGCCGCCCGTTTCTCAAGCATTATCAGGATATGGTGGAGGCCCAGGGAGAGGATCACGCCTTCGCCCGGTTTCAGGAGACGCTCCAGCACCAGACCGACACCGTCCATTCCAAATCATGGTTTCGAGATCAGGTGCTGCATCCTTTCGAAACGCAACACAGCTTTGAGGAAGTGCATCACTGGCTGAAGGAACTCGGATTTGATGTTCTGTCGACATCCATCAACCGGTTCGATGAAATAGGGTCGATAGAAGATCTGTTTGAGCAGGAGAAAGCGTTTGCCGACCTGTCTCTTCAAAGGAACATAGAAGAAAAGACCTTCTATCCCGGCTTCTTCACAATCATGGCTGCCCGATCCTAAAGCCAATTCAAGGGCTGACGTGCCGCGGGGGCATCCCGCTCAAATCCATGCTCAGCGTTCCCGCAATGCGGTCGTTACGGTCCGATGGATCGGCTTTGTGAGATAGTCGAGCACGGACTTTTCGCCGGTCACAATGTGCACCTCTGCCATCATTCCCGGAAGAATGGGAAGCTGCCTGCCGTCCGGTAGAACTGACTCTTGAACCGTCACATCCACCGGGAAATAGGTGTTGCCATTCTCATCCTCGACCGAGTCTACGCCGATGCGGGTGACCTCACCGTCCAGAGCGCCGAAAGCGGCATAGTCATAGGCTGTCAGGCGAATTGTGGCGTTCAGCCCGGGGGCTATGAAGGCGATGTCCTTGGGGTCGATGCGGGCGCGCACCAGCAGATCAACGTCGAGGGGAAGGATCTCCACCACCGGTTGCGCGGGCTGGACAACTTCACCAGCGCCGGCCGGATGCACGGTTTTGACGATACCCGATGTGGGAGCCCGCAACACCGCACGGGCCACACGTTCCGTCTCACCGCGCCGGGCTTCGTTCATCTGTTCAAGCTTGGCTTGCGTTTCGTTGAGACGGGCCGCCAACGTCGCTCGGAACTGGGTTTCGGCCTCGCGCCTCTGTGCTGCAATTTCGCCAAGCGCTGCTTTGAGGCGCGGCACCGCCAGTTCCAGAGCCGTGAGATCGGTTTCTGCGGAGAGCGCCTCCGATTGAGCCGCCATGACGCTTTCTCGCGATGCGGCGCCAGAAGCCTGAAGCTCCGTCATCATGTTCAGCCGGTCCTTCGCAAGATTGCGTGCCTTCTTGGCCAAGCCGATGCGGCCCTGCGTCTCCGCCAGTTCCAGCTTGCGGGTGCGTGCGTTGTCAGCCAACACGGACAGGGCGGCATCATGGGCCGCCAATGTGGCGCTGTATTCGGTCTCGGCACGTTGGGCCTGTTTGAGAGACCAGGGCCCATCGTCGAAGCTCGGGGTTGAGCTTTCCAGGAGGGCGGCGAGCCAATGCGCATTCACCGCCAGCTGCGCCCGCGCGCTTTCATTTTCTTCAAACTGAGCACCAGCCTCGGTTGAATCGATGGTGGCGAGTTCGGCACCCAGTTCGATCCTCTGGCCTTCTGTCACCGACAGGGTGCGCACGATGCCGCCATCGACGCTCTGAACGATTTTCACCCGTCCGGACGGGACCACTTGGCCCATTGCGCTGGACGCTTCGACGATCTGGGCCCAGTGCGCCCATGCTCCTGCCCCCAGCAGCAGCGACAGCAGGGTTGCCAAAACGACAATTGGCAGCGCGCGCTTGGGACGGGTCAGATCGTGGGAGAGGGAGGAGGCAGCCATGGTCAGCCTGTCAGCCGTGTCTGGATGCGGGCCTGTTCAGTGATGCCGCGCAAGGTCTCCAGCACTTCTCCGCGCGGTCCATCCAGCTTCACTCGACCGGCTTCCATCACGATGAGCCTGTCGGCGGCCTCGATAATCGCCGGACGGTGGGTCACCGCAATCAGGGTGGACTGACCGCGTGTGGCTTCCAGCGATCGCACAGCCAGTGCCTCGGATTGCCCGTCCAGATGATTGGTCGGTTCATCCAGGATCAGCCAGCGGGGTTCGCCAATCATGGCGCGGGCGAGGGCGAGGGTCTGCAACTGCCCGCCTGAAAGGCCGTGTCCGCGTTCCCCAAGGGCGACATCAAGGCCCTTGCCCGTGCGTTCCAGCCACGCATCTGCACCCAATGATGTGAGCGATGTCCAGATGGCGTCATCCGAGAAACCCCGGCCCAGATCGATGTTTTCGCGGACTGTTCCGGCGAAAAAGGAGGGCGCCTGAGGAACGAAGCCCGCAACACGCCGCCAGTGGCCGGGTTTTACGGATTGAAGGTCGAGACCATCGAGGCGCACCGAGCCCTCCGCTGGAACCAGACGCCCTGACAGACTGTCGAGAAGAGTGGTTTTACCAGAGCCTATCGCGCCAATGATGGCGGTCCATTCTCCGCGCTTGAAAGCCAGATCGACAGCCGTGAGGGCAGGGGCTCCCTCCAGCGCATAGCGGTGGGTGAGGGCCACGATTGATATGGCATTTCCGGCCGGCTGCCCACTTCCCGTTTTCTGCGTGGCCGGTGTTTCACCGGGCAGTGCCGCAATGTCCCGGATCTGTTCGTGCGAGAGCTTCATCTGGGAAAAGCGGGCTGCGAGGCCGGCAAGCCCGGCAATGGGCGCGAGGCACCGTGCGGCGAGAAGGTTGGCGGCAAACAGGGCACCGGGCGACAGCTCGGCGGCCATCACCGCCTGTGCGCCGAGCACAAGAATGGCAATGGTCGTGCCGCCCTGAAATACGACCAGCAAATGGGTGGAGAAAGCCGTCCAGAACCGCAGCTTCAGCGATTGCCGCAACTGGTCGCCTGCTGCCTTCTCCCAGCGCAGGCGCGCCCAGCGCTTGGCACCGGCAAGCTGAATCGTCGGAATGGCAGCCAGCAGTTCCGTCGCCACGGTGTTTTTGGTGGCGCTGGCCTGAAACTGAACCTTCACCAGATGGCGAACGCGCAACTGAACAAGCGCCATGATCACGAGAAGTCCGGCCCCCGATATGACCGGCACCCAGGCCAATGGCCCTGCGATCCAGAACATCACGCCCACGAAGATGAAGAGGAACGGCAGGTCACCCAAGGTGGCGAGGGCCGCCGCGTTGAAATATTCCCGCAGGCCCTCATACTCCCGCAGGGCGTTGGTGCGGTTGCCAACCGAACCGATGCTGCCCCTTGCATCAACCAGCCTCTCGAAGACATCGGTCACAACGCCGATATCAGTGGCGGCAGAGGCGCGGTCCAGCAGTCCCGCCCGCAGACCCCGCAGCACAAAATCGAACAGCAACGCCAGCACGACTCCGCTCGCCAGCACAAACAGGGTTTCGGACGCGTTGTTGGTTAGAACCCTGTCAAAAATGTTCATGGTTGCAATGGGGATCGCCAGGGCAAGCACGTTGATCGCGCATGTGGCGGCCACGACGACGGTAAGAACACTGCGCGAGGGCAATAGAAGCCGGAGCAAACCATGCTTCAGCAGACCCGGCTCGCTGGTAATCGTGTCCGGAAGTGCGCCAGCAGCCGGCGCGGTGATGGCGTTCACGGCGTAGGCCCGTGTTGGCTTTGCCCGCAGCCGCATGGGCATCGGTGCCCCATCCGCTCCCAGGGCCACCACCAGCTTGCCGGAGCCCGGCTCGACGATCAGGTGCCAAGCGCCATCCACTTCGCACAAGGCGGGCAGATCGGTTGCAACGAACCGACGCGGCGAACCGAGGTCTCGTGCGACCAGTCCTGCTCGGGCTAAGGCAGCCTCGCTGCCCGTCGATTCCAGCTCTTGGGATGACGGCCGAGCCCCCAGATAGCGTGCGGCCAGTTCAACCGCATCCTCAAAGCCGTGGGCGACAGGCTCCGAACTCATCAGAGTCTTGGCAGATCCAGCGCATCGGAGAGAAGCCCCGAGGCGGCCAGCAATTTGTAGAAGGCAAATCGGCCGCTATTGTAGACATTGGTCGCTTGAATGTCTGACACGTAGGCTTCGTTCTGCGCATCAAGGATCGAGATCAGTGAGGCCAGACCTGAATCATACTGGTTGATGCGGGTGTCGCGAAGCCGGTTGTTGGCATCGCGCTGCTTCAGCAAATGCGACACCTGCTCCTGAAAGCTGCGATAAGTGTTCCAGGACAGCCGAATTTCCCGGGCGATGGACAACTGAGCGGTTTCAATCTGGGCGTTGGCCTCTTCAGCACGCTTTCGAGCTTCACGCAGGCGCGCGCGATCAATGCCTCCGTTGAAGAGCGACCATGACACCTGCACCATAGCGCTGTGTTCTTGCCGGTGCGTCTGACCAAGGCTTTGCCGACCATACAGGCCTGATGAAAGCTCCAGATCGACCTGCGGGCGAAACACGGCGCGGGCGCTGTCGATGGCGGCTTCGGCGGCTTGTGCGTCAAACCGAACAGCGGCCAGCTTCGGCGAAGCGTTTCGAGATCGCTGCAACACCTCGCGGATGCTGCGCGGCAAATGGTGGCGTGGCAGATCGGCCTGCTCCAGCCTGCCTGCGTTGCGGCCGGTCGCCGTTAGATAGAGTGCCTGGGCGTCGGCATGTTGCAGCTCCGCCACCGCCAGCGAATTGTTTGCCGCATGAAGACGTGCTTCAGCCTGTGACAGATCAGCATTGGTGCCGGCCCCGCCTGCAACGCGTGTGCGCACGCGCTGCACGATGCCCCGAACCATATCGACATTGCGCCGCGACTTGGTGAGCACCCGGCCCGCCCGCACGACTTCGAAGTAGGCCTGGATCGCCTGAAGCGCGACGGTGTCGATGGTGTCTTGCAGGCGGTTGCCAGCCGACGAAACGCGCGCCTGTTGGCGCTCGCGCTCGGCTTTGATGCGACCGCCTTTATAGATCGGCTGCTTTAGCTTGATGGCGATGTCGCCTGTACCAAAAAATCCGCCTTGGGCGGTGTTCAGCGCTCCGTAGTTCCCTTCGAGGCGGACGCCGGGGAGCCCAAGGCCCCGGGCAGCGGCCAGCTCTTCGCGCACGGCATCACGATTGGCGGAAAGCACACGCACATCGGGATGGTATTCCACGGCCCAGCGAGCTGCTTCCGCAATGGATTCGGCGTGCGCCGGTGGCGACAGGCAGAATGCCAGTGCGATCGCTGCTCCCGTAAGCCTCATGTGGGTTCCTTCCGAATCAATGCCCCTCGAAAGAGTTGATCGGTAAGGAATCGGTAATTCAGGTTAACCGCCAGTTAACCATAATCTTAATTTGGTACAGCGAGTCCGGCGCCCTCAATGTGTGACTCGTCCGCCACATTTTTGGGCAGATGGATTGGTAACGGCTTGCCGACGCGTCAGGGCACTAGGGCACCGCTGGTGATGAGGGTGGCCAGGTCCAGCCCGGTTTCACCCGTCAATTCAACCACATCGGTACTGTGTGTTCCGCTCCCGGTCGTGTCGATCCGGATAGTGGTGTTCCCCGCATTCTCCACAAGCGTGATGTAATCCGCCACAGCATCGGTCGCCGGATCGTAAGACGGAATCAGGTCACCCAGGTCCAGCACATCCTCGGAGGCGTTAAAGTCTGAGATCGTGTCCACAGCTCCGCCAGAGGTGTCGCCCGCCTTCCAGACAAACAGGTCCGCCCCAAGGCCGCCGGTGAGGGCATCGGATCCGCCACCCCCGATGATCAGATCGGCGCCCGCCCCGCCGGAAAGCGTGTTGGCGGTTCCGTCGCCTGTGAGCGTCGATGCTGACCCGGTCACTTCGAGTGGCAGGGTGACACTGGTTACGGCACCGACCGAAGCACCATCGGTTGCGTTCACCCCAACTGTGATGTCGATGTCGCGCGCTTCACCGAAGGCCTGGACGGCAAGCGTATTGCCTTGAGCCGCGGTTCCGGTGAAGCGCCAATGGCCTGCGGCAACCCGCGTGAGCGTGCCGCCGGTCACCGAAGCGACGAAGTCGGTCGATGCCTGAAGATTGACGGTAACGGTCTCGGCCGGATTTTCGCCGGGTCCCGTTCCGGTGGCGTCACCCGGCTGCAGGTTGAGCCCAAGGTTCACCGAAGCGCCCGCAGCGGCTGTTTGCGGCAAGGCGGCAAAGACCACAGGATCGGCCTGCGGCACCACGGTGACAGTAAACGCCTGGGATATCTGGGATGTGGCTCCGCTGTCTTCGAGGGTGAAACCAACCAGCTGCAGGTTCATCGTGCCCGACCAGTTCATGGGCGGCGTGATGGAGAGCCCTGCAAGGTCCCCGGGCGCAATGGTCCAGCTTCCGTCACCATTGTTGGCGCCAGCCGAAAGGATGGAGCCTTCCGGCACGCCGGTGATCGTGGTCGATAACGTCTCTGATCCGTCTGTATCGACAAGCGCAGCGGACAGGCCGGTCAGCGCAATGGCTGCATCCTCATTGCCGCTGGCATTGCTAACAGTCAGCGCCGCCTGATCCGCCACCGCTGCCACCGTGACCGTCGCGGCTTGCGTCGCGGTTTCGGTGTCGCCATTGGGCTCGCGCATGGTGGCCTGCACGGAGACTGAAATATCGGCATCGCTGTTGGCTGGAGGCGTGAGCGTCAGGCCTGACAGTTCAGCCTCCGTCAGTTCCCACACGCCGCCACCGACATCCGTACCAGCCGAGAGTGTGCCCGCTGAAATTGTGACACGGATGGGCTCGACAAGAGTTTCAGACCCATCGGTATCTTGCGACGTGACCGAGATGTTCAGCGCGATTGCGCTGTCTTCATTGCCTGAGCCTGAGACCGAGATCGAAGCGGGGTCGGCCACAGCCGTCACCGTAATCGGCGCCGGGTTGTTGGCGTTGCTCGCGGTCAACTGATTGCCGTTGGTGGCAATCGCTGTCACCGTCGGTGTGATGGTGCCCGAGAAATCCCCAACGGGTGTGAAGGTCACATTGCCAGCATTCACATTGGCTGCGTTGCTGACCCAGGACCCGGTCACATTGTTGAAGATGGCACCCTGAACCGTCACGCCGGCCGGTACGTTCGAAATGACAACGGTGACATCGTCCAGCCCGGTTGTTGGATCGCCGGGGTTGGACTGGATGTCTGCATCAAGCGCGATGGTGCCATCTTCGTCCACCGTCATGGGGTTGATTGTGACGACCGGTGGCAGTGGTGCCTGGGGCGAACCCGGACCACCCGTATTGGTGATGCTAACCGTGAAGGTCGTGGAGTTCATGGCCACGTCGCCATCATTCTCGGTGGCAATGGTCGTCACCGTCAGGGTCTTTGAACCGCCTGTTCCACGAATGCCCATAATGTGCAGATTTGCCAGATCGGAGGGTTGAAGAACCCATGTGCCATCCTGGTTGTTGAACCCGATTGGATCACCGGCGGCATCGGTCAGCAGAACATCTGCACCGGGGTCAGCAAAACCGGAGACGATATAGTAGATGGATTCGGAAACGGCCTGGCCCTGAGCTGCATCGGTGTCGGTGGTTGTGCCTCCGAGCGACAGCGCCAAAGGCGTGTTGTCATTGCCGCTGACATTGTTGGCAAACACCGTCGGGGTATCAGCATCGCCAACCAGATTGACCGAGAACGTCCGGCTGACGGTCTGGCTCGCTGCTCCATCTGTAAACAAGACATCGACGGGTACCGTGAAGTCGCGGTTCGAGTCTGTGAAGGCGGCGGCGTCGAAGGACACGCCGGGCAGATTTGCTGCGGAGACGGTGATCGTCCCGTTGCCATTATCGGTGAACGTACCGTTGATGTGATTGTCGATGAAGTTCTGTGTCGTGCCTCCGGAGACGGCGATACCGGCATCGCTGATCAGTGAATTCAAATTGAACGTGTAGCTCACGATCTCCTCGGACCCGTCACCATCGATCAGTCCACCCGGTGCCACGGAGGACAATGGAATGTCATTGCCCTCGGTAACAGTCACCGAAGGTGACCAGGTTTGTGCATCCACAACGGGGGTGACCGTGATGGAGAGTGGCACCTGCACCGTCGTCTGGTGCCCATCATCTTCCTGCGTAACCGCCAGGACCCTCAGGCCTGTCGCATAGTCGGCCACATAGTCGCCGGAGAAGTTCGGACGGCCCGGAATTGTGAGTGTCGGCATGTCTGCCGCATCCACCTGCCAGCGCCCACCGATGAAGCTGCCAGCCGATGGTGTGATGCCGGCAGGAAGGCCTTCGATCACGAAGAACAGGCTTTCCGATCCATCCGCATCTGCCAAGGAAGCGCCAACGGCTGTCCCAAGGGGAATGGTCGTGTCCTCCGCAACTGAAATGGGGGAGGGCGTGATGTTGGCCGGGTCAGCCACACCGATCACAGCCACATCGATGGTTGCCGTGCCGATTTCGGTGTCGCCGTCGCCTGTGAGGCCCTGATTGCTTTCTTCTGAGCTGGCAGAGATCGTCAGCTGGAAATTATCGTTGGAGTTTGGCGGCGCAATCACATGGAGTTGTGCTAACTGGGCGCTTGTGACGCGCACTTCACCACCACCCAGATCGGTGCCAAGGGTCACGCCGGCGGCGTTTGTGATTCTTGCGCCTGCAGGAATGTTTGAGATTGTGACGTCGGACAAAACCTCTGATCCGTCATCGTCGGCCAGTCGCACATCCACCTGAAGACGAATGGGTGTATCTTCCAAGCCGGCTGCGCCTGCAGTCGCGTCCACAACCCTGAGTTCCGGCGCATCGGCGACCTGGTTGATCTCGATATCAAATGGCCGCGTGACGGAGGCGGTCTGAACCGCCACTTCGTTGCCCGTCGCCCCTTCGGTTGAGATGATCTCAACCTGGGCATTGATCGTACCCGAAAAGTCGGTCGGTGGTCGGTATGTGGCTGATGAAAGTGCAGTGTTCAGCGCGGCAAGCGTCGGTGCGGCGACAATCCAGTCACTGCCGGATTGCGTGTAGGTCACGCCGTTGGTGGTGCTACCGGCCACAATGGAGCCGTCTGGAATGTCGAACAGGCGCACCGAGTAGCTTTCCGAGCCGTCGGTATCGGCGCTTGCCGTCACGTTGATATCCAAAGTGATCGGTGTGTCTTCAGTTCCGCTGATGCTACTGGCTGAGCCACCTGGTTCATCGGCAACGGCACGCACCCGGATTGTGCGGTTGGAATTCCGTGTGGCCGTTGAACCGTCCGCGTCCTGCGTAGTCGCCGAAATACCAACAATAATGTTGTCATCGGAGTGCGTCGGCGGGGTCCAAGCGAACGTGTCCAATGTCGCCTGAATGTCCGTTTGCGTACCCGTAATGGTGTAGTCCTGACCCGACACTACAACACTTGCACCACCTTGAGCGGTGTAGGTTGCCGTCTCCGTTCCCGGCATTGTGACGACCAGCTGTGTCAGCGTCTCCGAGCCATCATTGTCCACCAGGTTCACATTGAACTGGTTGCCAAATGTGATGGTCGTGTCTTCGTTACCCACTGCCGTTCCGTTGACGGTCGGGCGGTCCGCCTCGGCATCCACCACAACGGTGACGGCTGCCGTTGAGACCTGGTTGTCACCGCCATTCTGTTCAGTGGTCGTTGCCTCCAGCGTCATGTTGTAAGTGCCGTGCTCGTTTGCCGGTGGCGTGAAGGCCAGACCCGCCGTCACTTGAGCCGCCGTGAACGTCCACACGCCGCCGCCAGCGTCGGTGCCGCTCGCGAAGCTCGCCCCGGAGGGTACGCCCAGCATGCGGAACGTGACGACTTCCGAGCCGTCAGTGTCCACGCCGTTACCCGCCAGACCGGAGAGGGCAACCTGTGTGTCTTCTTCGGTGGCGAAGGATCCACCCACCGCCGTGATACCGTCGGCGACGGCATCCACCTGAACCGTGACGTTCAACACAGTGTCGGCGGTCAGAGTGTCGACTTCGGTCTCTGTTGGATTGGATTCGGTGGCCCGCGCCGTGATGGTCAGCGGGATGTCCACATCCGAGTGCAATGGCGGTGTGATCGAGATGCCACTTGCCAGTTTTGCAATGAGATCAGCTGTCGAGCCGGTGAAACGAATGGTGCCGGTGGCGGGACTGGACGTCGTCACGCCGCCCCCTGAAGTGACGTTCAGCGTGGCGCCCGTCGGGATGCCCGCAATGTCGACGTACTGGATCGTCTCGGAACCGTCCGTGTCGTTCAGCGACAGCGTCAGAGGCAATGCGATGGAGGTGTCTTCGTTGCCCTGAGAGGTGGCAGCCAACGTCAGGTTAGGAGCGTCTGCGACTGCCTCGACAATCACCTGATGGTTGCCAGTGACAGTTGTGTTCGCGCCACCAGCTTCCTCGGCGTAGACAGAGACTCCAATTGTGAAATTGTCGTCAGTGTTCGCGGGTGGCTGAACCGTCAGCGTGTCCAGCAATGCCAAAGCCTGAGGCGTCGTGCCGGAGATGACATAGTCACCGCCTGCAATTGCAGGAGGGGTGACAGTGCCGGGAAGGCCGGTGTTCCAGTCCACTGTAGATCCGGCCGGAATGCCCGAAAGCGTGATCTGCATCGTCTGCGAGCCATCCACATCGACCGTTGTCAGGTCGATATCGCTGCCCACCAAGATCGTGGCGTCCTCATTGGCAGTCGTGCTGCCATCGTTGAGCACTGGCGGATCCAGAATGGGATTCACATTCACAACAAGCGGCGATGTCGATGTCGCAGTATCGCCTTCGGCTTCGGTCGCCGTTGCCCGCAACACCATATTGTAGGTGCCGTGCGCCTGAGCGGGCGGGTTGAACATCAGGCTCGAAAGCTGGGCGGTGGTGAACGACCAGACTCCAGACCCCTGATCGGTGCCTGCCGAGAAGCTCGCACCCGCTGGTACCCCGGTCACTTGATAGCTGATCGTCTCAGAGCCATCCAAGTCGACAAGGCCACCGGAGAGGTCCACGGCCACAGCCACATCTTCATCGGTGGTCACGCTGTCGCCGGATACAGTTGGGCTGTCGGCTACCGGTGTGATGTCAATCGTGTGTGTGCCCGTTTGGGTGGCTGTTGAGCCGTCGGCATCCTCCACCGTGACAGCTACCGTCAGGTTTACGTCGTCGCCTACATGGGTTGCCGGGCTGTAGGTGAAGGTGTCGAGAGTTGCGCGGATTTCCGCAGGCGTACCCGTGATGCGGTAGCCGCCGGAGATGGCCGTGACGACCGCTGCACCGGATGCGACGTAGCTCATACCCGCATCACCGGAGAGCCCAGTGACGTCTACCTGAGTTACGTTCTCGGACCCGTCTGTGTCGCCGAGCGTGTAGCTGATTTGATTGCCAAACAGCACGTCGACATCTTCGTTCGTGCTGTTGGAGCCGCCGTTCACCGTTGGGGCGTCCGCCTCGGCGTCTACCACGACCGAGAAGCTGCGGCTCGTCTCTTCGGTGTCGCTGTTGCTGCCTTCGGTGGCCACGGCAATCAGCTGCATGTTGATCGTGCCGTGCCAATCGTCCGGAGGCGTCAGTGACAGCGAAGCGAGCTGACTCTCGGTAAAGGACCACACGCCTCCACCTTCATTTGTCCCCGCCGAGAAACTTGTGCCTGCAGGCACGCTCTCAATGCGGAAAGACAGTGTCTCCGAGCCGTCAATATCGGTCAGCGCGCCACCGAGGGCCGAGATGGAGACGGCTGTATCCTCCTCAGTGCTGAACGAGGCGGGGCCACTTGCGGTCGGCGCGTCGGCCACCGCGACGACGGTAACGGGAACGTTGAAGACAGTGGTGTTGTTCAGAAGATCGACCTGGCCGCCGTTCGGAGCGCTCTCTGTGGTTGTGACAGCCACCGAGAGCTGAAAGTTTGCATCTGAGATCAGCGCGGCTCTCGCAGCCATGACGGCAACACCTCCGGCAAACTCAGA
>JBCBXA010000033.1:0-28454 GCA_039816825.1 Pseudomonadota bacterium
GTTGTTGCCACGGTTCGAGCGGGTGGTGGACTTCTCGCAGTTTCGCGAGCGTGAGGCGGCATGAACGCTCTGTATCTGGCGGTTGCCTATCTTCGTTATCACTGGGCCCGGAGTCTGGTGCTGCTTGTCGTCGCCGCCGTGATCATGTTCGTGCCGGTGGCCACGCAAACTCTGCTTGGGGCAAGCGAACGGTCTCTTGTGGCTCGCGGTGAGGCAACGCCATTGCTGCTTGGCAGCCGTGGTTCACGCCTCGATCTGACTATGGCGGCTCTTTATTTCTCCGAGGACCAGACTGAGCCCGTCGCCATGCGGGAGGTGGAGGCGATCTGGGACAGCGGATTGGCCATTCCGATCCCAATCCATGCTGCATTCTCTGCCAACGGGTTCCGGATTGTCGGGACCACGCTCGAATATTTTGACTTTCGCGATCTGAGCCTGGCTGATGGTCGTGGCCTTTCCTTTCTTGGGGAGGCGGTGATCGGGTCCGAGGTTGCGCGCAGGCTCGAGAAGGGTGTGGGTGACACGCTCATCTCGGCACCGGAAAACCTGTTCGATCTCGACGGGGTTTACCCGCTGCAAATGCCGGTTGTTGGAGTTCTTGAGCCCACAAACTCACCGGATGACGAGGCCGTTTTCGTTGACGTCAAAACGGCCTGGGTGATCCAGGGTATTGGCCATGGCCATGAAGATGTTGTGACGGCTGATGATTTGGAGGCGGGCACGACGGGTCTGAGCGAGACGGCCGTCGTGGAGTATCAGCGTATTACGCCTGACAATATCGAGAGCTTCCATTTTCATGGAGCGCAAGATGACTTCCCGGTTTCGGCGGTCGTGGTCGTGCCCAATGATGTTCGTGCGAGCACTATTTTGAAGGGACGTTATCTGGACGGCGAGAGCGCCACACAACTGGTGGAGCCGGCAGCCGTGATACAGGGGCTCGTGGATCGCATCTTTCGCATCAAGTCGCTTCTCGATCTCGTCACCATCATCATTGCTTTTGCGGCGCTGTCGGCCATTGGTCTTGCGATCTTCTTGACACATCGTCTGAGGGCCAAAGAAATCGCCACTGCAGCAAAACTTGGCGCACGCCGCAGCATGATCGTCCGACTTTTCGCCGCCGAAACGGTCATGCTCTTGTCTTTGTCGGCCATTATTGCTGCACTGGGTATCATCATTTTGTCGCAAAATGCCGACACCTGGGTGGGCTGGCTGCTGGCTCTGGGAACCTGAGCAAAGGGAGACATCATGAAACGGATTTTGACAAACGCATCTTTGTTGGTGCTGATCGCTACAACGCCAGCGCTGGCGCATTACGGCATGATCGTTCCCGATGACCCCATGATCAGCCAGCAGGACGGGCGGAGCGTCGCCCTGACCATGTCCTTCTCCCATCCCTTTGAGATGGATGGCATGATGCTGGACAAGCCAGCCGCGTTTACCGTGACCCATGAGGGCAACACGACCGACCTTCTGGGCGGGTTGGAGAGTGCAACCGTCATGGAAGAGCAGGGCTTCTCGCTGGAGTATCCGCTGGAACGGCCAGGCACCTATGTGTTTGCCATGGAGCCTCAGCCCTATTGGGAGCCCGCAGAAGACGCTTTCATCATCCACTACACCAAGACCTATGTGACCGCATATGGCGACGATGAGGGCTGGGATACCGAGCTCAACCTCAAGACCGAGATTGTTCCGCTGTCCAAGCCTTTCGGCCTGTGGGAGCACAATGTCTTTCAGGGTATCGTCAAGCTGGGCGGTGAACCCGTTCCTTACGCTGAAGTTGAAGTCGAGTTCTTCAACGATGGCGCCGGTGCCACCGTGCCGGACGAACTGATGATCACTCAGACCGTCAAAGCGGACGCCAATGGCGTGTTCACCTACGCACCGCCCTCCAACGGGTGGTGGGGCTTTGCAGCACTGAACACGGCTGACTACACGCTGCCACAGGATGGTGAGGACAAGGCGGTCGAGCTGGGTGCCGTCATCTGGGTGCACTTTGAAGAATGGACCGGCCAGTGATCAGATCGGCGGCGTTCGTCGCATGTCTTCTCGCCTTTCCGGGTGCCGGGCTTGCCCATCAGCTGGTCGTCTTCGCATCGGTAGACTGTGAAACGCTTACGGTGGAGGCGAAGTTCGCCAACGGGAAGGTTGCCAAACAAGGCGACGTTCGTGTGCTGGATGGTGATAACGCACTGCTGACAACACTGCCTCTTGAAGAGAACGGAACGGCACAGCTGCCCTTGAGCAGCGTCGATCATTCAGGCGGGCTCGTGGTGGAAGTGGATACGGGCGGGCATGATGATTTCTGGATCATCACTCCCGAGGACATTGCGCGCAATTGCGGAAGCTGACAGCCGGACAATGATCCCTTCCAAGCTGACACGCCTGCTGCTCGCAGCGCTGCTCATGATGGCGACCTCCATCATGGCTCACGCGCAGGACCGGCCGCGCATCGTAGCGGTCAACTATCCGCTGAAATACTTTGCGGAACGTCTGGCAGGCGACTCCGCTGACGTGATCTTTCCCGTGCCCGAGGGGGTGGATCCATCCTTCTGGCGTCCCAGCATTTCTGATGTGAGCATGATCCAGTCCGCCGATCTCGTTCTTCTCAACGGGGCGGGCTTTGCAGCGTGGATTGATCGGGTTTCACTGCCGCGATCACGACTTGTGAACACAACCGCTCGCCTTGAAGATCTGTTTATCGTGACCGAGAGCATCACCCATAGTCACGGTGATGGTGGCGAACATTCTCACGAAGGGCTTGCGTCATACACTTGGCTGGACCCGACCATTGCCGCCCAGCAAGCCGAGGCCATCGCCAATGCGCTGGTGCAAAGGGGACTTGTGACACGGGAGGCCATCGAGCCTCGGTTGGCCTCGCTCCAGACCGAGCTGGTGGCGCTGGATGATGGTTTGAAAGCTGCGCTGGAGAGCGTACGCGATGTCCCGTTCATCGCCACCCATCCTCGCTACCACTATTTTGCAAGGCGCTACGGCCTGTCGATCTCCTATCTCGACTGGGAGGCCGGTGCCATGCCGACGCAAGAGCAGTTGGCGACGCTATCAGCCATGTCTGAAAAGACTGGAGCGCGCGGGCTCATATGGGAAGCGCAACCTCCACAGAGCGCCGTTGAAGCCGTGGCCGAACTAGGCTTCACAAGTGCCGTTTTGCCGCCATATGCGACGGTTCCGGCCTCGGCTGAGGATTTGCTTGATGCGCTGGAAGAGGCGGCAAAGACGCTGGCACTCGCCGCTCAGTAGGCCGTCCAAACCTCCCGGTGACGACAGGACACAATGCCATCTGATTGGTGTCACCGCTTCCTTTGCCCTTAACCATTGAGCATGGGCGGTTGGCCCTCTAAATCGCGCACCAGGCTTTCACACTGGACCTGCTGACAGCCGGCTGTTTCAACCCATGGAGACGTTCATGCAGTTTGCAAACCTCAACAGCATCAATCTGCACTACCAGATCATTGGAGCGCCAGAGGGCAAGCCGCTGATCGTATTTGCGAATTCCCTAGGAACCGATTTTCGGATCTGGCGGGATGTCATTGTTCGCCTTGTCGGCGAGTTCGCCATCGTGACCTATGACAAGCGTGGGCACGGTCTCACCGATACAGGTCGCTATCCATCCGGCATCAACGATCATGTGGCGGACCTGGAAGCCCTGCTTGAGCATCTGGGTCAGGGGGAAGCGATCATTTGCGGCCTGTCGGTCGGCGGGCTGATCGCCCAGGGACTCTACCACAAACGTCCGGACCTGGTTCGTGGGCTGGTGCTTTGCAACACCGGCCTTCGGATCGGCGACGAAGCTCTTTGGAATGAGCGTATCGATGTTGCCATGAATGAAGGCGTCGGAGAAATCGCCGATGACATACTGGAGCGCTGGTTCTCGCAAGAGTTTCGAACAGGCCGCGTCGATGAATTGGCCGGCTATCGCAATATGCTCATTCGACAACCAGAAGCGGGCTATGCTGCGACCTGTCACGCGATCCGCGATGCCGACTTTACTTCGCGGGCGGGAGATGTGGAGGTGCCTGCACTATGCGTTGCCGGGGACCAGGATCGTGCCACTCCACCGGCGGTGATTGAACAAATGGCCAAGGCGCTTCCCGAAGCTCGCTACGAGTTGATAAAGGGCTGTGGTCACCTGCCATGCATTGAGAAGCCAGAGCTTCTGTCCGAGATGATCAAGGCGTTTGCAGCCGGTTTAGCCGACACGATTGGAGAACCCGTCGGCTCCGCCTGAAGCCCACCGCGTGTTGCGCGTTGAGGACTTGTTAACCGCCGCTCTATTCATGGCGCCGCAACGAACGGCTCATTCACCCCTGTTTGCGAGTGTTATGCCCAAAGTTGAACTCATTGGGCGCACCTATGGTCACCACCCAGGACATCACGCCGAGCCAGCACGCCAAGCTTACGCGTGATCTGAAGACCAGAACCCGGGATCTCGCCAAGAGATTCGTTTTCGAGGCGGGCCAACTGACGGGTATGAGCCGCGTGCTGGGCCAACGCTATCGGGGCCGTGGGTCGGTTTTCATGTTTCACGAAATCACGACCGACCGAGACGATAGGCTTGGCATGGGATGCACGGTGGCGGATTTCGGAGCCACGCTGTCGCGCATTCGGGCGTCTGGCTACGACTTTGTTTCGCTCGCGGAAGCCAAGCAGCGCCTTGAGACGGGCGATGGCCGCCCTTTTGTGGCGCTAACGTTTGACGATGGATACCGGGACAACATCGAACTGGCCCTGCCGGTCATGGAACGGTTTGAAGCGCCTGCCACCATCTTTGTGCCAACCCAGATGGCCACGCGTGAGATCAACGCCTGGTGGCTCGCGATCCGCGAATTGGTGACACTGAACTCATTTGTTGATGTGGAACCCCTGTCCCAAAGCTTCGTGTGCGAAACCAGAGCGGAGAAGCTGGCCACGTATTGGCATCTGATCGACTGGATCTGGCAGGACTTTCGCCGCGC
This sequence comes from Pseudomonadota bacterium, assembly GCA_039816825.1. Classification (GTDB taxonomy): domain Bacteria; phylum Pseudomonadota; class Alphaproteobacteria; order Rhizobiales; family Rhizobiaceae; genus JBCBXA01. The sequence goes on from JBCBXA010000033.1 coordinate 4,974, forward strand.
CGATGCACTTTCGGATGTGTTCGAACGCTACGGCATCTCAATGCCGGACCTGGTGGATCGCCATGCGATGGACCCAGCTGCTGTCCGCCAAGCCGATCAGCATCACCTCATTGAAATTGCGGCCCACACCACCAGCCATCGGGCGCTCGCGACGCTGAGCGATGCCGAAGCACTGTCGGAGATGGTGGACAATAAGCGTTGGCTAGAAAATCTGTTGGGGCGCGATGTGCCGCACTTTGCCTACCCCTATGGCCGACCGGCGATTTCGGGAGACCGAGAGGCCCGTCTGGCGCGCAAGGCCGGCTTCAACATGGCTCTGACAACCGATCCTGGATCCCTGTTTGCCGAGCACGCCCAGTTTCACAACACCCACCTTTGGCCGCGTGAGAACGGCGAGTTCTCTTCGAGCGTACGTGCGGGCGTTTCATGGTCGCTCAACGGGACTTGGGCAGCGGCCAAGACGCGCTTTGGCTCCCCCCTTGTAAACATCAGCGCAGCGGATGCAGCAGAATGACGGAAATCACTATGGATCCCACGGATGTCCGCAGTTCAAAGGTTGTTCCTGACATTGGGGAAGCGCCAAAGCTTGCACCCTTGACCGCGCTCCACATCGTCCATGTTGTTCGCCAGTTTCATCCGTCGACCGGCGGGCTGGAAGATGTTGTTGATCTGTTGACCAGAGAGCAGGTCAAAGCGGGTCATCGCGTGACGATTGTGACGTGCGACCGTGTGTTTGCAACCGACCAAGCGCTTCCTGAGAAGGCGGAGGACAACGGGCGGGCCATCGTTCGCGTGGCGTTTCGCGGATCCACCAAATACCCATTGGCACCCGGTGTTCTGCGGGCGCTGGGCGATGCTGATCTGGTCCACGTGCACGCCATTGATTTCTTCTTCGATTTCCTGGCCGCAGCGCGATGGCTGCACCGAAAGCCGATGGTTGCCACAACCCATGGCGGCTTCTTCCACACCCAGGACCTCGCCAGCCTCAAAAAGGTCTGGTTTCAGACTTTGACCCGTTTCTCGGCACAGGGATATGGGCGGATCATTGGCTGCTCACAAAACGATGCGCGCAACTTCCGGCCTGTGGCGGGCGAGCGGGTTATCGCCATCGACAATGGTGTCGATATTGAGAAGTTTGCCAGATGTTCCAGCCATGAACCGGTCCGACGGATGGTGAGCTTGGGACGCTTCTCAAAGAACAAGCGCCTTGATCGTCTCGTCGAGACCATGGCGCATCTGCCCGAGGCTTGGCATCTCGATATTGTGGGCGCGGAGTCCGATTGGTCGGCAGCAGACATTGCGGACATGGTGGAAAGCGCCGGCGTGACAGGCCGCGTCACTGTCCACGTTCGTCCAGACAATGAGCAGATCAGAGCCATCATGTCGAAGGCCTCGCTCTTTGCATCCGCGTCCGAGTTTGAAGGGTTTGGGCTGGCCGTGGTCGAAGCCATGGCCGCCGGTCTGGTGCCTGTTCTTGAAGGCAATCCAACCTTTGTCGACCTGGCAGAGCGCCATGACCTGGTGCAACTAGCCGACTTTGCCGACCCGGCTGCCGCCGCTCAGATTATCGAAAAGATCTTCGTCGAGATGACCAACAGTCAGGCAAGTTTGCGCGAAGAGGCTATGGAACGCGCTGAACTCTACGCCTGGTCAAAGGTGGCCGCGCAGTATGAAGATGCCTACGCGGCTGTCCTGTCTGATCGATAGTCACCAACAATCCCACTCAGGTAACTCATCATCTTCTTCTGCCATTGGTCCGGATGATAGTCTGCCGACTTGGCGAGGGCCTGTCTGGCCATCGCGTTGTAGAGCTCCTTATTGTCGTGAAGCTCGTTCAACTGCCCGGCCAATTCTGCCGCATCGTTCGACGCAAAGATGAAACCGGTCTCACCGTGATCAATGGACTCTGGAATGCCGCCCTGGTTTGAACCGATGACCGGGATCCCGTTGGCGTAGGCTTCGATAAGAACTCGTCCAAACACTTCCGAGCCCCGTGACGGCAGAACCAGAACGTCGATTGTCTTGAAAAACTGATTGGCATCGACCCAACCGGGCAAGTCCACCGAGCCGGGCGCGAATTTGCCCTTCAACTGGCTGCCATAGTCGCCGACCTGTTTGCCGGCGATCTTGAAGTGGATGTCACGCCCATCGGTCATGTGGGAGGCGGTGGCAAGAAGGTCAGGGGCTTTCAGTTCTGACAACTCGCCCAGAAAACCGACGCGGAGTTCGTCTCCTGGTTTTCTTTGTCTCGGCGTGGCGTCACTGACCGGAGGCACTGAACCCGGCAAGACGATTGGTTTTGCGTTGGGAAAGTAGCCCAACTCGCGATGGGTGCCGACGATGAAGTCTGTTTCACCGATAAGGCCCTGCGGCAGACGGGAGAGATAGCGCTTGCCAAGGGAGGTGAGATAGCAGTCTCCACACTGGCCGCTGCATTGCTGACCGTGGCGCATCATGGACGACTTCCAACAAATCAGGAATGTGGAGCAGGCCTGGTGAACGCAGGGTACACCCGCCTTGTGTGCGGCGCGCCACGTGCCAACATTCACGTTCTCTGTTGAGAAGGTGTAGACCAAATCTGGCTTGGACTCAGCGATGATCTTGCTCATCGCCCGTTCGGCGCGGGGGTTGTAGTTCTCCAGACCGTGCCAGGCGAGTTTCTTGTATATCGGGTGCGGCTGTCGGTAGTCCCAGTAAAGATTGGGCGAGGCGATACGGCGGACGGGGACACCCTCCACTTCATCTGTCTCGTCAGTGTCGGCGGCGTGAACAACCATAAGTTCGTTGCCCGCTGCCAGCAGGTTCTGGGCGTTGAGGAGAGCCGTGGTTGGACCGCCGCCCTTGAGATAAGGTGGCAGAGCCACACAGGGCATGAGAATGCGCATCACTGATCACCTCGACGCAAACGTAGTTTAGCGCAAACCCAAAGAAAGCGCCCGATCCCGACGGTGTAGCGATGCAGCAGCCGTTTCGGTTCACGCGACAGGCGGAACAGCCATTCTATCTTTGCGCGGCGCATCCACATCGGCGCCCGGGGCACGACCTGTGCCGTGAAGTCGAACAGGGCACCAATACCCATGGTTACCGGTACAGACAGCCGCTCTCTGTGCTCCATGATAAAGCGCTCCTGAGCCGGATTACCCATGGCCACGAGGAGCAGATCAGGCTGCGCGGCATTGACTGCATCCAGCACGTCCGACGTGAAATTGCGATCAAAATAGCCATCCTGATGGCCGCAGAACACGTGTTGGGGGAAGCGCTTTGCCCAGGTTTCACGGGCTTTCGAGACCACTTCGGGCTTTGCACCCAACATGTAGACTCGCAATGGTCGACTGGCGTGCTCGAAGAGGTAGGGCACAAAGTCCGTGCCGTTGAGGTTTTCCGCGAAGGGTTGTCCATCCAGAATGCGGGCTGCCAGGTCGGCTCCAATGCCATCATTGAGCAGCGTCATGGATGCAAGGGTTGCTCGGTACGCTTCGTCATCATGAGCCAGCAGAAGCGTGTTGGCATTGCAAAAGGCGATGTTCAGGTGCGCCGCCTTTTCCACATGGCGGCAGATGGTGTTCACCATGTCCTGAGATGTGCGTCGAAGGATCGGCAGGCCCATGAACATGACAGGTTGGTGAAGGTCGGCGGCGTTTGATTCCGGGCCATCTGTCTGGCTTCGGGTTGCAGCGTCTGCGAGATCGGTCATCGGGAGCTCCTGCGATTGCCAGGAGCTTCGCACGCAAGCCTTTCGATACCGTTTCGCCGCATTGGCAAACCTGAGCCGTTAAGTGGCGATTAACCATAAAACAGCATGGTGCCCGTAGGGCGCAGACACCGGAACTCCGCCCAATTTCGGAGATGCCGATGGCCGCTGCGCCGCGCTACAAGCCATTAAGGGGTTTTGCTGGCAATTTGCCAGAAGCTGAACCCGGCAATGCGCTCCTGCAGCCCACCGAGAGGCGGCCGGATGAGACGCGGCAATCCCTTGATGAAGTGGCCCACAACCTCGTTCAGCAGGATGAGCTGGCGAGGTCGGCATGGGCGCAAAGAGCCGAGGAGTATGACACCCGCGCGCTCCTCGCTGATCTCGTTGCAGAACGTCAGGCATTCCGCCGCCAGGCTTCAGAGCAGGCGCAGCAGGTAAGGCCCAACGCGCCGATCGCCAATGATCCAAGTCCAATGCCGGAGCTCTCGGAAACGCATCTGGACCATGGTGGTGGTTTGAGCATCTGGCATCTGCCACACCTGGTTTTGCGCAATCTGTGGTTGGTTGTGGTTTGCACCCTGCTTCTTGGGCTCGGAGCGCTGGCGTTTCTGGCGACGCAGGAGCGGGACTATCACGCGATTGCACAACTCTCCCTTGATCCGGGCGAGTTCACCCTTTCGAGTAACGACACCCAAACTCAAGGCGGCGATTCCATCGAGAATGCCCGTGTGGACTCCGAGGTTTATACAATCCTGTCCAGCCGCGTCTTGCGTCAGGTTGTGCTGGATCTCGACCTTGTGGATGATCCGGCCCTCGAGGCACCGACGTCGAGCTTGCGCTATCTGTTCGGCGATGAGACCGAAGAGCAGCGTCAGGAGCGCCGGGTTCTGGAAACCATCCAGGCGCTGGACTCCCGGACCGATGTTGCAAGGCTCGACCCATCCTTCATTTTCGAGATCGCCGCCAAGCACCCGGAGCCGGACCGCGCCCGGGACATCGCCAATTCGATTGCATCCAACTTCCTGCAGCTTCGCAATCAAGACCGTCGTCAGAATGAAGAGAGCACCGCGTCAGCGCTGTCCGAACGCGCCGCCGATCTGTTGGCCGACCTTCGTCGCAAGGAGCAGGCAGTCCAGGATTGGAAGATCGACAATTCCATTGTCACCACCGGTGAAAGCGGTCTCATTGCGGACCAGCGGGCGGAACAGCTCAACGCTCAGATCGTTGCCGCACGAGTTGCTCTTGCCCAGGCTGAGGGCCGGTTTGAGCAGGTGAATTCCCTGTCGGACAATGCGGCACTCACGGGCAGTCTGCCGGAGTTTATCATCTCCCCTGCCATCACGACCCTGCGGACGCAGTTGGACAATCTGGACGCAGAGGATGCCCGGCTCAGCGTCTCGCTTGGACCGCGTCACCCGCGTCGCCAAATTCTGGATCAGCAGCGCAGCCGCGTGCGCCAACAGCTGGCCGATGCGGTCCAGCGCCAGCGTAATTCCATCGTTCAGGCCTTTGACAGGGCCAAGGCACAGGTGGATGCGCTGGAGCGCGAAGCCGCACGCCAACAGGCCGAAAACGCGTCGTCTGGTCCAGCGCGTATCGAACTTGAGCAGTTGCAGCGTGAAGCGGCCATTGCGCGCCAGCTCTACCAAGACGTTCAGAACTCTGCCCGGCAACTGCGTGAGCAGGCCGGTGTGAACCTGTCGAAAGCAAAGCTGGTATCTGCCGCCGACACGCCACTCTACCCCATAGGGCCATCGCGCCTCATGGTGCTGGCGGCCGCTCTCATGTTCGGCGCGCTTTTGGGATCAGCACTGGCAGTTGCCCTCGACCTTTTGCGCGGTGTGCTTCTGACCCGGGGCCAGATCATTCAAAAGACCCAACTTCCCATCGTTGGCTCCCTTGCTTCCCGCGCCTATTTTGGCGCTCCCTGGTGGCAGTCGATTTTCCACCGTTTCGGCTTCCTGCGGGCCCGGTCGATTGAGGGCCGTCGTAAGTTAGTGCTTCAGGGACTGGGCAACCGACTGCGCAATCTCGGCGATGGCCACGCGACATCCGTCGCATTTGTTTCGTCCGGCGCGGGCAGGACGAACAAAATTGCCAGTGACCTCGTGGCAACACTGGATGCGGCCCATGCGGGCGTTGTGTTTGCGAAGTACAATCGGAAATCCGCGCCCCACCAGACGCTTGTTTCGGGACGCAACTCCACCGATCTGATGGCGCTTTTGGCCGCTGATGCCCATGCGGGCCGATGTGAGCTGGTGACCAATACGGGGCCGCATAGAAAGCCGGAGCTGGTTGTGGTCGAATGCCCCGACGCCCTCCGTGACCCCCGCCTTGCTGATTTGATGAACGCTGTGGATCGTGCCGTGATCACCGCAGAAGTTGGCCGCACGTCCTCTTATCAATTGACCAGTCTTGCTGAGGCTCTTGCGCCTTGGCGATCCCGCCTGGCGGGTGTCGTCACGCAGGGCATACCGCTTTAGAGCCCCCGCATGCAGACCGCATCGGCCAACATTGGTGGTCCTGCTTTCGATACCAGCTTGGTGGGCGCGGTACCGACCTCAACGCACACACCACGACCGTCGGTCAGTGGAGACGAATTAGACACGGTGCCGTCCTGGCGGGCGACGGGCACCATGGCTGTGATCACTGGCACCCTGACCTTCAACACCCTGCTTGCATCCATGACTGCTCTTGGGCTGCCGGTGAACGCCGGAATGGTCATTTTGTGCGAGATGATACTGCTCTCGGCTGCCCTCGGGCTTGGGCTCAACGCGCGCCTGGCGCTGCCGGTCATCGTGGCAGTCTTTGTCTCCTACATGTTCTTTCTCATGATGCTGCGGCCCGGCATCGACCTGAAGGCGGTGAGGGACATTCTGGTGCCGATCGCATTCTATTTTGTCGGCAGAAACCTGCGCGACATCGCCATCATGGATCGATTTGTCATCGGCGTGGGCGCTTTCATCGTCTGCTTCGGCTTCTTCGAATGGGCCGCAGTGGATCTCTACGTTCAGTATGTTGGGCCGCTGGAATATTACATCGCACGTGGAACCGTGGAGGCCGGCGATGTCTCGGACTATGTCCGCGAGACGGGGCTGTTCGCCTCGGGCACGCGCTATGGAGATCGGAACCTCTTCCCAGGTCTGGTGGGTGACCACAGGGTCTCGTCGGTCTTTCTGGAGCCCGTATCCATGGGCAATTTTGGTGCCATCCTATTCATGTGGGGTGCCTTCCGATCGGGTATGAAGAACCGCTGGATGGTTTTCGCGCTGGCGGCCTTATGCATCATCGGGTCGGATGCACGCTTTGGTTTGATGGCCAGCGTGGCCGTCGGAGCTGCGCTCCTGATCGCCCGCTTCACGCCGCGCATCGCACTCTTCGTTCTGCCCTTTGCCATTCTGGCTGGCTTGTTCGCCTATGGGCAGACCAGCATCGCCATTCTGTGGGATGACAATTTCTCAGGGCGCATCCTGTGGGCTGCGCAAATCATCGACTCGCTCAGCTGGAAGCACGTTCTGGGCATTTCTTACATTGAGCTGTTCGTAGCAGACTCCGGCTACGCCTATGTGCTTACCCAGATCGGCATCGTCGGCATGGTCTTCGTTTGGGCGCTGTTTGTCTACACGAAGGGCCCCAATCTAGACGCCTGGCGGTTCCGGTTCGCCTTCGGTGTTTATCTATGCCTGAACCTTTTGGTGTCGAACTCGGCCTTTTCCATCAAGACCGGTGCGATCTTGTGGGCGATGTTGGGCGTCGCAGATTGCGCCCAACGCGTTCGGTCCAGCTATCGGCGCAGGGACTCGAAGCCCAGATCCATGGGCAGTCCGGTTGCTTTTGACGATGGCTTGGTCGTCGAACCGGCGCTGGCTTCGCAGCGCATATAGGGTTTCAACGCGAGCATCTGTTCCTGCTCACGACCGTCAGAATAGGGCTGGAGGCTTAGCGGGTCATTTTCCGGCCACCAGTCGCCAGCGGCCCATGCTGTCCATCCAATCCAGCGCTCCGGCTGTCCATTCAGGTAGGACGCCATGGATACCAGTCCGCTGAGGCATTTGGGTGTTTTGGCTGCGCCGAACTCCCCGAGGAAGGCACGCTTGTCGTAACGATCCAGCCAGCGTGTCATGCGCTGTAGCGCTTGAAGAGCGTCTTTTGACCGGGGGCAACGGAGATTTCGACCCGAGAAATCCTCGTCCAGATATTGGTGGACGTCGTAGGCGAAATTGTCAGCCGGGTCGACGACACCACGCATGATGCGCCCATTGTTGCCGCCGGGCCAATCGCTCTGCCACGAGTGCGCACCGGTGTAGTGGATGCCCGGTACCAGAATAAGCTGGCGACTGCCCGCCTGCCGGATTGCAGCGATGGCGGCATTGGCGGCGCGCAGCCATTGGCGCGCCTCCATGTCATAGGGCTCATTGGTTAGGGACAGGATCGTGCGGTCATCGCCGCCAAACTCTTCCGTGAGCCTACGCCAGAAATCGGCAAACGCTGCGTTGGGAACCGCTGAACTGCCGACGACCTGGCCCTTGTATCGGGCGTAGTCGTGTGGATCGAGAAGCAGCACCATGCCCTCGGCGTGGATGGCGTTGACGGTTTCCTTCAGACGCGAAAGCTCTTCACGGTCCAGCGGTGCATAGAGTTCGCGTTGAAGGCGTGGCCAGGCAAAGGGCAGGCGGATGATACCCGCCCCCAAATCTGCAAAATGCTTGATCGTTTCTTTGCTGGGGTAGGTGTAGTCGGTCCCAAAGGTGCCCGGCAAAGCTTCGCCAAACTCCGCTCCGGCAAGATTGACGCCGCGCAGAGGGGCGCATGTCTGCGCATGTGTTGGCGTCGTCAGCAACGCGACCGACAAGCTGATCGAAACGAATAGGCTTGCCTTTGCGCCTATTCGAACCATTGGGACCAGTCGTCGGCCGAAGACCGTTTGTCCGAAAGGCCGCCGACGCCCTCATCCCAACCCGCATCGGTTTCGGAAGGGAAGAAGAACAGCGCGCCGATGATCACCTCTCCCGCCGGCCGCTTGAAGTAGTTGGCACCCCAGTCCTTGCGCAGGTCGCCGCCGCTCGACCAGTAGGTGCGGTAGCCATCGCTCTCGGCTGCCAGCAGCAGTGACTGGCAGAAGGCACCTGATGCGGCGATGATCTCCATATTGTCGAAGGTCGCTTCGTAATCTTCCTTCGGCCCCAACTCTTTTTCCGAAGGGTTGGGCAGCAAGGAGACAAGGGCAATACCCTCAGCGCCGAGAATCATGTCCCCCAATTTGCCGGGATCGATTTCATCGGCTTTCATCTGCTCAACCGCAGCACCACAAGCTGCTTTGTCGAGCTTTGTGACCCGCCAGGGCTCGCGGGCACGTACATCCCGGTTTGCATCATGGTCGGGGTGGGACGGTTTGTGGAAGGGCGCATTGCCGGCGGCAGCGATCCACTTGTCCATCTGCTCGCGGGACAGGCCGCTGCTCTCACTCTGCTGGGGGGCGAAAACCTTCACCGTCTTGCGCGAGGTCAGCGCCTCAAGGACGGGATTGTCGGGGGTGTTTTGCATGGAAGTTGTGTTCCTGAACGTTGCGCGACATACAAGCCACGTAAATGTTATCGACCCAAGGGCATCGGCACCATGGCAGACCTGTTCACCATCCAGAACCTTTTCACCCTTTTGATGCTTCTGCTTTTGCAGGCCGTTCTGGGTTTCGACAACCTGCTTTACATCGCCATTGAAAGTAAGCGCGTGCGCCCGGATCGCCAGCGCTTTGTTCGTCGCACCGGCATCATGATTGCAATTGGGCTGCGGATCGTTCTGCTGTTTGTGATCATGAGCGCCATCAACTCGCTGACGGCGGTGTTTTTCCAGTTCGATCTGCCGGGGATTGCGAAAGCTGAGTTCAATTTCCGAGCGTTCATCACGCTGCTGGGCGGTGTGTTCATCATCTACACGGCCATCAAGGAAATCATGCACCTGCTTTCGGTTCATGACATCGGCCATGACGCCAAGCCCCAGGCCAAGCGCTCGGTGACGACGGCCCTGGTCTGGATCATCTCGATGAATTTGATTTTCTCGGTGGACTCCATCCTGTCAGCGCTCGCGCTCACCCAGAACTTCATCATCATGGCCACCGCCATTGTGCTGTCCGGCATGTTGATGGTGGTGCTGGCCGACTATGTGGCCGAGTTCTTGAAGAAGAACCGCATGTATGAGGTGATGGGGCTCTTCATTCTCTTCGTCGTTGGCATCCTGCTGATCTCCGAGGGCGCGCATCTCGCGCATATGGAGCTGTTTGGCTATGAGATTGAGGCGATGGCCAAATCCACCTTCTACTTCGTGGTGGCTATCCTGATCGTGTCGGACATCGTGGCCAGCACTTATCAGAAGCGCCTTCTGGCCCGCAAAGCGGCTGAAGTGGACGATCCTGAATTCACCACTGAGAAGTCTTACGCGGCCAGCCAGGCGGCAACCAAAGGCGCGCTCGCCGAGCCCGCTGAGTAGAGCTGATGGCACATTTCTGGGTTCGGGCCGAGATCAAGACAGGTGAAGCACGGGCGCCCGTGACACCGGCGACGGCGCAACAACTGATCGACGCAGGCAATTTGCTTTCCGTCGAACTGTCGGGCGAGCGAGCCTTTTCCAATGGCGATTATGCCGCGGTGGGCTGTGAAATGGTCCCGTCCGGTGGCTGGGTCGCGGCACCGGCCAATGCCGTCGTGCTGGGCATCAAGGAACTGCCCGATGCGCCCGCGATCCTGACGCACAAACACATCTTTTTTGGCCACGCCTTCAAGGGGCAGGCGGGCTGGCGGGAGTTGCTCGGTCGGTTTCAGACAGGTGGTGGCGAACTGCTGGACTTGGAATATCTCACTGACGATTCCGGGCGTCGCTTAGCAGCCTTTGGCTATTGGGCGGGGTTTGCCGGAGCGGCGCTTGGCCTAATGGCCTGGGCCCGCCTTAAGCGCGGGGAAGCCACGGCGCTCAAACCACTCAAGCCCTTCGACGATCAGGGTGCGATGGTCGCTGCGGCGCGTGACGCCATGCACGGTTTGGAGCCACCCTCGGTTTTGGTCATGGGCGCGCTGGGCCGGTGCGGGCGCGGCGCGACGGATTTGTGCGAAGTTCTGGGTGTTGCTCCCACCAAATGGGATATGGCGGAGACGGCGAGCGGTGGCCCGTTCCCTCAAATTCTGGACCATGAGATCTTCATCAACTGCGTGCTGGGAAGTGAAGATACGCCGATCTTCGTCCCCGCTGATGCGCCGAACCATGCCGAACGCACACTGACGGTGATCTCGGATGTGAGTTGCGACCCGAGCGGGCCAAACAATCCTGTCCCGGTCTATGATCGCGTGACGACCTTTGCTGGGCCGGTCATAGACGCAACCGGAGATGGTGCGCCGCTTTATGTGACCGCCATCGATCACCTGCCATCCTTGCTGCCCATGGAGGCGAGTGAAGACTATGCCGCTCAGCTTCTGCCCGTTCTGATGCAGTTTGATGACGATCCAGATGGTGTTTGGGCGCGGGCTAGGGCCGCCTTTGAGGGCAAACTGGCCGAGCTCTAGCTTGCCGCGCGCCGCCTGATGGCTTAGGCGAACACCCAACGTTTCAGGGCACGCATTTCATGGCCAAAAAGAACAAACCAAAACGCCCACAGGCGCGGCTGCCACGCGGCTTCCGGGATCGGCAGGCTGCCGAGATCCGCGCGACGGATGCGATGATGGCGACCATTCGCCGTGTCTATGAGCGCTACGGTTTCGAGCCCATCGAAACCCCGATGTTTGAGTACACCGATGCGCTGGGCAAGTTCCTGCCAGACACGGATCGCCCCAATGAGGGCGTGTTCTCGCTCACCGATGATGACGATCAATGGATGAGCCTGCGCTATGACATGACAGCGCCGCTGGCTCGCCATGTGGCTGAGCAGGGGCAGGATCTCGTCACGCCCTACCGCACTTATCGTGCGGGCTATGTGTTCCGGAATGAGAAGCCAGGGCCCGGTCGCTTCCGGCAGTTCATGCAGTTTGATGCTGACATTGTAGGCGCGCCGGGTGTCTCCGCCGATGCCGAAATCTGCATGATGCTGGCCGACACGATGGAAGAGCTCGGCATCAAGCGCGGCGACTATGTGGTGCGGGTGAACAACCGCAAAGTGCTCGACGGCGTGATGGAAGCGATTGGCCTGGGCGGTGACGAGAACGCCGCAAAACGGCTCGGCGTGCTACGGTCCATCGACAAGCTGGACAAGTTCGGCGTTGAGGGGGTTGCTGCGCTATTGGGGGCCAATGGTCGAACGGATGAGAGCGGGGACCACACGCCGGGTGTGGGACTGAGCGATGAGGCCATCGAAGCCCTTATGCCGTTCCTAAACGCAGGAGTAACAGATCGGCGCGATAGCGTAGCCTCCACCAATCTTTTGAATAGCTTTGTGGAGGAGATGGCTAGGCCCGATCTTGGGATGACCCAAGAGCAGATCGATGCAGGTGGCGTAGCTGGCTCGGCAGGTGCCCATGTGATGGCGGTCAACGCCTTCAGACTGAACTCACAAGTGAAGGAGGGCGCGGACGCTCTTCGAAGCCTGTCCCAAATCGTAAGCGTATCGGGATACGGCCCTAGGCAAATACAAATCGATTTCTCGTGCGTCAGAGGCCTCGAATATTACACCGGCACGGTCTTCGAAGTTGAGCTCACTTTCGATGTCACCAACGAAAAGGGCGAGACGGTTCAGTTCGGCTCGGTAGCTGGCGGTGGGCGTTATGATGGGCTGGTGTCGCGCTTCACTGGGCAACCGACCCCAGCGACCGGTGCGTCTATCGGTGTGTCGCGGCTGATGACGGCGCTGCGCAATCTCGGCAAGCTTGATGATGAAGCTGTTCAGGCGCCGGTGGTGGTGACCGTGATGGACGGCAAGGACCCAGACGCGGTGGCGGGCTATATGGGCATGGCGAAGACGCTGCGTGACGCCGGCATCCGCGCCGAGATGTATCAGGGCAATCCCAACAAGTTTCCCAAACAGCTGCAATATGCGGACCGGATCGGAGCGCCGGTGGCCATCATCCAGGGGTCCGACGAACGCGAGCGCGGGGTGGTGCAGGTGAAGGACCTTGCCGAGGGCAAGCGCCTGGCCGAAAACATCACCTCCAATGAAGAGTGGCGGGCAGCCCGCGTGGCGCAGCAGGAAGTGCCGGTGGACAAGCTGGTTGAGACCGTCCGCGCCATTCTGGATAGTGAGGCTAAAGCCGGATCGTGAGTACTCTGCGTGCAGAGGTGGAGGCCAAGCTGCGCGCTCGTTTTGGCGCGCTGAGCGATGTGCCTTTGCTCCAGCCGCTGGACGCCTTTCTGGACACGGCGGGTGAGGGCTTCCGCTCGCGCTTGTTTGTCACGACGGGCGAGGGCAGCGAGGAGCTGTGCCTGCGCCCCGAATTCACCATTCCGCTTTGCCTTGCCCATGATGGCACGCAGCCGACCAGCTACGCCTATTGCGGCGACGTGTTTCGTCGCGGCCGGGAGGGCCACGCCCAGCATGTGCAGGCCGGGGCGGAGATGTTGGGCGCTGGTCCGGAAGCCGATGTTGAGGCGCTCACGGCTGCGCTGGATCTCCTCCCTGCCGAGGGTGTAAAGGCCGACCTCGTTCTGGGCGATCAGGACTTGTTTGAAGCGCTTCTTGTTGCGCTCGATGTGACGCCAAGCCTGCGCCCCCGCCTGCTGAAGGCGTTCGGTCATCCCGGTCAGCTCGCCAAGCTGCTCGACCGCGCAATGGAAGGGCGGGAACTGGCCGCACTTTCGCCCGAGCTGCAGGTGTTGGCCCGTGCTGGCAACGTCTCCGCCCTGGCTCAGGAACTGGAAGCCACCATGCGCGACCACGGCCTGCCGCTGACAGGTGGACGCGAGGCTCAGCATATTGCGGAGCGTCTCGTGGGTCTTGCCACCACCTTTGCCGAACCGATGGCCGCCAGGACACGCGCTGTCATCGACGCCTATCTTTCCCTCAGCGCGTCCTATGGGCAGATCGAGTCCACTCTCAGAGCCTTTGAAGCTGAGCATGGTGTCGGCTTCGGTGCGGTGCTGGATCGGTTCGATGGCCTTTTGCGCAGCCTCGATACTGGCTTGAATGCCCGGTTTGAGGCGGGCTTTGGACGACCTCTCGACTATTATTCTGGCCTTGTTTTCGAAGTGCGGCCATCAGCAGGCGGCGCGCCTGCGATCTTCGGTGGGCGGTATGATGGCCTGCTAAGATCACTCGGTGCCACAGATGCGCCGGCAATCGGGTTTGCAGCAGCGCTGGATCGGTTGGAGGCCCTGGTGGGCGAAGAGGGGGCGGCATGACGTCTTCTGTCACACTCGCCTTGCCCTCAAAGGGACGCCTCAAGGAAGCCTGCCTTGAGGTGTTTGCCAATGCCGGGCTGGAGGTTGAGCCGCCGTCTGATCCGCGCAGCTATCGAGGCTCGGTGCCGTCTCAACCGGGCCTTGAGATTGTCTTTCTGTCCGCGTCGGAGATCGCGCGCGACGTAGCAGCGGGCCGCGTGCATATGGGCGTGACCGGGCTCGATCTTGCCCATGAAAACATTCCCGACTTCGACGCAAGCCTGGCCTTCGAAGTGCCGCTTGGCTTCGGCTTCGCTGACGTTGTTGTAGGGGTGCCGGAAGCCTGGTTTGACGTTGAAACCATGGATGATCTTGGCGCTGTCGCTGGTCGTTTCCGGTCGCTCTACGGGCGGCCCATGAAAGTCGCGACCAAATATGTGAGCATCACCAACCGCCATTTCGCGGCCCACGGCGTCGACCTCTACCGGATCATTGAGAGCCTGGGCGCTACGGAAGCGGCGCCCGCCGCGGGCTCCGCGGATATCATTGTCGATATCACAACCACGGGCTCGACCCTGCGTGCCAACCATCTCAAGCAAATTGTCGATGGAACCATGCTGGAAAGCCAGGCCACGCTGATGCGGTCGAAACTCACAGAACCTGATGCAGAACAGTTGGACCTGATCGGGCGGACGATCACTTCCCTGCGGGCAGTCTGAAGGGACTGCACGGTTGTCATGACGTAAAGTCAAGTTTAGGACGGTCCTGCGGCATTGAATTTGGGGTGAATCGCTTCGTTGCTGGCAGCGCGAACACTCATCTCCGACCTCGGGAAGACAGACTATGAAAAAGACACTTGTGCTGGCGGCTCTGCTGGCCGCCTCTACAGGCCTTGCAGCGTGCGACAATGATGATGCGGACACCGCATCCAAGGCGGCTGCGCAGGCTGAAACGGAAGCGGCTGAGAAGGCCAAGATGGCCGAAGAGGCGAAAGCCGCCGCCAAAGCGGAGTTAGAAGCTGAAGCCGCCGAAAAGGCCAAACTGGCTGAGGAAGAGGCCGCCAAAGCCGCAGCTGAAGAAGCCCAGCGCATGGAGGAAGCCAAGGCAGCAGCCAAAGCTGAACTGGAAGCTGAGGCCGCTGACAAGGCGAAGATGGCTGAGGAAGCCCTGGCGGCTGCCAAGGCTGAGTTGGAAGCGGAAGCTGCCGAGAAAGCCAAGATCGCTGAGGAAGCTGCAGCCAAGCTGGCTGCGGAAGAAGCAGCGGCTGCCGAAAAGCTGAAGATGGCAGAAGAGGAGGCCGCGGCTGCGAAGGCTCAACTGGAAGCTGAGGCGGCGGAGAAAGCCAAGATGGCTGCGGAGGCGGCCCAGGCCGCTGCTGAAAAGACTGAGCTGGAAAGCAAAGTCGACGAAGTCACCAAGACGGTTGAGGACGTTGGTAACGCCGTCAAAGCCGTTGAGGGCTTGCTGAACAATTAGGGTTCAAACCGTGCGCGGTGTCGCGTTTCACCGCGCACGGGCTTGCAGCCTGTGCTCCGGGCTGGTGGCCGCCTGAACGCTACCAATGATTGGTGCCAGGCGCGCCTTTGATGGGGCCAGTGATGTTCTCCGTCACCCAGCCACCATAGAAATTGCCCGGCTGAGGCATGACCACCATCTCGCCCACCCGGCATTCATCCATCGGCTCGGCATAGATTGCCAGATAGTCCTTTATTTTGGCAAAGCGCGGTGTCGGCCTGGGGTAACACCAGGCCGCAGCGCTTGCTCGTTTGTTGGGGCCGACGATGTCGAAATATGCGGCTCGGCCTTTCCACTCGCACATGCTGGTTTGCTTGATGGGCCGGAAGCGTGCGCTCACAACATCCGACGGTGGGATGTAGTAGGTCGGTGGGTGGTAGGTTTCCAGCACGCGGAAGGCGGCTTTGGTGTCGACGATCAGTTCTCCGTCGAACATCACCTGAACGGGTTCCGAGACGGCTTTCAGCGCTGGCGGTCGAGGATAGTCTCCAACATCTTCCCTATGCATCTGCCTTTCTCCTCTCGGTCTTCCGCCGTTCCTTCAGCGCCCTTTCCTTAAGCGCTCTGGGGCGCATGCGCTGGAAGAGCTTTGGCCGGGGCGACACGCCTGTATCCGGCCTCAGGTTTGGTGTGCGCAGGATCGGGCTAACCTCGGACACGTCTGGCTTGGTTTCCCTCAATACGATGTAGATGCCCGACAGGATGATCACGGCCGCACCGATGATCGTCCATCGGTCCGGCAGTTCTTCAAAAAGCACGAAACCGTAGAGGGTAGCCCAGAGAATCTGGGTGTACTGCATGGGCGCCACCACTGCGGCGGGCGCCACGCGATAGCTCATCACGATCAAAAACTGACCTGCCAGCGCCATGAGGCCCACGACGCCCATGGCCGCCAGATCGCGGAGCGGAAGTGGTTGATAGACCCATGGCTGAAGCACACCCATGATCACCACCATCGCGTAGAGCGGGTAGAGCACGATGACCGCCGTGCGCTCGCCACGCCCCAGCTTGCGCACGATCAGGGCACCGGCAGATCCAAAGATGGCGACGGAGATCGCCGCTGCATGGCCCAGGGTCAGGTCTGCCGATCCCGGGCGCAGGACGATCAGAACACCGATGAACCCTATGGCGACCGCGAGACCGCGGCGCAACCTGATCGTCTCGCCAAGAATGGGCACTGCCAGCACGGTGATGAGCAAGGGCGTTGCGAAGATCAGCGCATAGACCTGTGTCAGCGGTAGCACTGTGAAGGCGTAGAAGGCTGCTGCCATGCCGCAAACGTTCAACAAGGCCCGCAAGGTCACCAACCACGGTTTGTGTGGCCGAAAATTATCGAGCTTGTTATCCATGCTCATGGCAAGCGTCATGGGGATGAAGCCTGCCAGAACGGAGAAAAACAGGATCTGGAAGATCGAATAATTCTCACCCAGCAGTTTCACGATCACATCGTGGGCGGAGAACACGGCAAAGCCGAGCAGGGAATAGCCAATCCCGCGCAGGGCTGCTGCGCCTGGCTTTTGAGGCGTGGTTGTATCGGTCACTGTTGGCTCTTTGAGGCAAGTCGCCACGTTGGATGGCAGCCCCGCAAAACTGCATTGCCGAGATCAGAATGCAAGGGGTCTGTGAATGGTGTGTATTCGACCTACATTCATCGCATGCCGACGATGGAACGCCGGTGACAATGATACGGAGCATCATCCATGGCTGGCTTGAGCAGTTTCAAGATCAACGAAAAATACCCCGCCCAGAATCCCGACATTCTCCAGCTCTACTCTTTTCCGACTCCCAACGGCGTAAAGGTGTCCATCGCGCTGGAAGAACTGGGCGTGCCCTATGAAGCGCATACGGTGAAGCTGAACGAGACCGAGACTCCCGAGTTTCTGTCCCTCAACCCCAACAACAAGATTCCCGCGATCATTGATCCTGATGGGCCAAACGGTGAGCCGCTCGCGCTTTGGGAAAGCGGGGCCATCCTGATTTATCTCGCGGAGAAATATGGCGGACTGCTGCCCAAGGACCCCGCCGAGCGCTACCACACGATTCAGTGGGTCATGTTCCAGATGGGCGGTGTGGGACCGATGTTTGGTCAATATGGCTTCTTTGCCAAGTTTGCCGGCAAGGACATTGAGGACCCGCGGCCACGCGAGCGCTATCAGAACGAAGCCAAACGCCTGCTGCGAGTTCTCGAAGGTCAACTGGCCGATGGCCGTCAATGGCTGATGGGTGACGAATACACCATTGCCGACATCGCGATCTTCCCGTGGATCAGGGCTGCGCGCACCTTCTACGAAGCCGAAGAAGCCTTTGAGTTCCACACGCGTCCTAGCGTCGTTGCATGGACAGACCGTTGTATCGTCCGACCTGCCAGCGAGAGGGGCCTTCAGATTCCTGGCCGCGACTAAAGGAAAAGCACTCTCGAAAAGATGATCACGAGACCAAGGGCGCCCAGCGTCGCCCTTGGCACAGCGCCAAACTTGGCGATGATCGAGTAGGCCAACAGGCCCAGTCCTATCCCCATTTGAAGGAAAGCGAGCAGTGCGGCGCCTGGTGCATCGCCAAAACTGATCAGCGTCGGGTTGGCCACCATTCCCAGCGGAATGATGTAGAGCCCGACGCCAAGTGCCATGGCGCTCAGCGCGACGCGCAGCCAGTTCTCGCCAATCATGCCCGCTGCAATGAAGACCGCGCCGCAGACGGGCGGCGTGATGGTGCTGAGCAGCGCAAACCAGAAAACGAACAAATGCGCCTGTAGCGGCTCGAGGCCAAGCCGGATCAGTGCCGGCCCAGCCACTGAGACGCAGATGACATAGGCGGCAGTTGTGGGCACCTCCATGCCGAGCACTAGGCAGGCGAGGGCGGTGAGCAACAGGGCCAGCCACAATTGTTCGCCGGAGCCCGAGAGGATCAGTGATGTCAGCTTCACGCCAAGACCCGTGATCGCCAGCACACCGATGATGATCGATGCGCACAGGATGATCGCGGCGATCATGGAAACCTGCCGCGCCGAATTGATCAGCGCGTTCTCGAGGCGACTTGCGGCACGCCTCAGGTCCACCCGACCATCAGCCCCAACAAAGAGCAGCAAAAACCCGGCGAGGATCGCCATGCAAGCTGCATATTGGGGGGTGAAGCGGGCGCCGAACATGCCCCACAGCAGAACCGAGAACGGCACCAGGAAGAAGCCGGATGTTATGACCACCATGCGCACAGATGGCCGGCTTGCGGCATCCACAGGTTGCAGGTCGTAGCGGGAGGCATAGGCGTTGATCCCCACCCAGACCGCCAGGAAATAGAGGATGGCGGGCAGGAAAGCCGCCGCCATGATCTGCGTGTAGGGCACGCCAGTGAGTTCGACCATGACGAAGGCCCCGGCCCCCATGAGCGGTGGCATGATCTGTCCACCCGAAGACGCCACGGCCTCTACCGCAGCGGCCAGACGCTTGGGATAGCCCAACTTGGTCATGGCAGGCAGTGTGATGGCGCCGGTGGACGCCACATTGGCAGAGGCCGAGCCCGAGATGGAGCCGAACAGGGCGGACGAGATAACGGACACTTTGGCCGCGCCACCCTTGAGTCTGCCTGCCGCCGCTG
Organism: Pseudomonadota bacterium; assembly: GCA_039816825.1. Taxonomy (GTDB): domain Bacteria; phylum Pseudomonadota; class Alphaproteobacteria; order Rhizobiales; family Rhizobiaceae; genus JBCBXA01. Next base: position 24,064 of record JBCBXA010000033.1, read on the forward strand.
AGGCTACGTTCATGAATCCCTGACCCGCCTCGCCTGCATTGAGCACAGCGCCAAAGATCACAAAGATCGCCACGACACCGACGGACACGCCGGCCAGCGAGCCCCATATCCCGCCCTCAGCGATGGTCATGGTGCCTAGGAAGGAGGCGAGGGGAGTGCCCGCGTGACCAAACTCACCGGGGATGTGCTGCCCAGAGAAGGCATAGAGCAATGCGATCGCAGCGACTGTGGGTAGTGGCCATGAGATCGCCCGTCTTGCGGCCTCCAGCACAACGACCAGCAGGACAATCGCAACGACCATCTGCAAGTTGCCGTCGAGAAAACCGTACTGGTCTGACAGGGTGTCGTGGTTCCATGCCACCCACACACTTGCCGCTATGCCAATGGCCCCGAGGGCTATTCCGACAGGCGTTGTGGTCTTGCCGGGTGGGACGAAGATGAAGATCCAGGGCAGGGCCAAAGCAAGGTGCAACGGCCTGCTGACAAGGTTCGGCACGAGGCCGGAAAAAATCAGGCCGATGTGAAACGCCACAAGGATGGTTGCAGCCAAAAGCTGTGCCAGCCGCACGGCAGGCTGACCTTCGACCATAGAGGTGGCGTCTTCTGATGAGTGTTTGAGCATCTTGTGTGCCGCGCAAACGAAAGGCGGCCCTGCCGGGCCGCCCTGGTCATCGTGTTACTTGCTTACTTCTGCGCATCCGTGAGCGTCATGCCGACTTCCTCGTAATAGCGCACCGCGCCGGGGTGGAAGGCGACATTGACGTTGGCCATCAGTCCGGCATCAACGCCGTTCCACCATGGTGCGCCTTCGGCCATCACGTCCTTGCCTTCCCAGAAGGTCCTGGTCAGCTTGTAGGCGGTATCATCATCCATTTTTGTGGTCGTGAACGCGGCCACGGGCAAAGACGTGGTGGTGATGGCTTCGTCCTGGCCGGCATAGGTGCCAGCGGGGATCGTCAGCTTGGCGCGCTTGGTCGCTGCCACCTGCTCGTCATTGAGAGAGATGACATTCACGCCGGTCGAAGCCGCGGCTTCAATCACGTTGGGAGCGGGCCAGGAACCGGCCGTCACGAAACCGTCGATCTGACCGTTCTTCAAGGCCGACACTGCGTTGGAGAGTTCCACTTCCGCAAGCTCAACCTTGCCTTCCAGTCCGAAGAGGCCGAGATATTTTTCACCCTCGCGGGCACCGAAGGAGCCCTTGCCCAGAAGGATGGTTTTGCCTTCCATATCGGCAAAGCTCTCAACGCCGCTGTCTGCGCTCATGACGAAGTGCATGGTGAGCGACGGAATGGGGAAGAGGGCGCGAATCTCGTTGAAGGCTGGATCTGACTTGTCTTCGAACATGGCGCGGCCACCCTGGGCCAGGCCGATCAAAGCCGGCGGCGTGGTGAACACATAGTCCGCGCCACGAGCTTTCACTTCCATGACGTTCTGGACAGAGCCCTGGCTTTCCTCGACGGTGACAGAAATGTCGCCATCGGTGGCAGCTTTCATGGCTTCAGCGATCTGCACGCCCATCTGATAGTACGATGAGGTGGATTTAGCTGACTTATAGGTAATGCGTGTTTCGGCGGATGCCGGAGCGATGGTCGCGGCCAGAGCAAGTGCCACGCGCCATGCGATGGTCTGTTTCATAAGGTCCTCCCAGACGTTTAAGGGAGAACCTTACCAATGGCGTCGAGGACCGCAAGAAGCGGAAATCAGGCCTCAGCGTCTGCTTTGACGCGGGCAATCAGCTCCGCCAACTTCTCCTCGGCCACGTCCGTATCCACCTGGCAGGTGCCAGCAGCCTGATGGCCGCCGCCGCCATATTCCAGCATCAATTCACCAACATGGGTCTTGTTGCCTCGGTCAAAGATGCTCTTGCCGAAAGCGAACACGGTGTTCTGCTTACCCTTGCCCCACATGACGTGGCACGAAATGTCGGTGTGCGGGAACAGCGCGTAGATCATGAAGCGGTTGCCGGCATAGATCGTTTCTTCTTCGCGCAGATCTAGAACGGCAAGCGGGCCGTGAACCGTGGTGCAGCGTTTGATCTGCTCTTCGAACAGTTCCGACTGACTGCGGAAGAGTTCCACTCTTTCTGCCACATCTGGGAGGGCCAGAATGTCGTTAATGTCGCCATGGGTGCGGCAATATTCGATCAGTTCCATCATCAATTGATAGTTGGAAATGCGGAACTCGCGGAAGCGACCAAGACCGGTGCGCGCATCCATCAGGAAGGACAGCAACTCCCAGCCCTGCGGGTCGAGCACATCCTCGCGCGTGAACTGTGCGGCGTCCGCCTTGTCGACGGCGATCATCATGTCTTCGCCGATCTGCGGGAACCGTTCCGCACCACCAAAATAGTCATAGACCACGCGGGCCGCAGAAGGCGCGCTGGAATCGATGATGTGGTTCACCACGCTGGCGTCGACTCGCTTGGTTTCGGAATCGTGGTGGTCAAAGGCGGCAAACACGCCTGGCACGTAAGGCAGGTTGGTGGTGATATCGCGCTCGGTCAGCTCGATGATGCCGTCCTGCATGTCTTTGGGGTGGGCGAAGTCCACCTCATTGATCAGGCCTGCTTCTTTGAGAATGACGGCGCAAACCAGACCATCCATGTCTGAGCGTGTCACAAGGCGGAAACCGCCTTCAGGCTTGTTGGCTTCAATGTAGGCGGCGGACATCTCGACTTTGTTCAGCATGGTACCGGTTCCCCAAAATAGTTTGGAGAGAAGCTAGCCCATGCCGGTTGAACGGGCCTTAAAGGCAGTCGGCAGCTTGCCGGGAAGGTTAGCCAAACGTATCCAAGCTGGCCCGATGGTGTGAGCTAGTTGTCAGCCAGGATCAATTTGGCTGCTCTGTGCCCTATCATCATGGAGGGGGCATTGGTGTTGGCGCTGGTGACCTTGGGCATCACCGATGCGTCGGCGACATAGAGCCCGTCGACGCCGCGCAGACGCAGGCTGGGATCCAGCGGCGTGCCTTCTGTTCCCATGGCGACGGTGCCAACGGGGTGGTAGGCGGTGCCGCAGCTGCGGTGGATGTAACTTGCCAGTTCCTCGTCCGAAGAAACGTTTGGTCCGGGATGAGCCTCGGGGGCCTGCATGCCGCCAAACTCGGCGGTTGCCAGAATGGTGCGGAGACGTTTGATGCCTGCCACCATGAGATAAAGGTCAGCGGGGTCACTCAGAACGCCCAGATCGATCCGCGGGTCGTCATTGGGGTCCGACGATGTGAGCGTGAGGCGGCCGCGTGACTTCGGTCTGCAGACGCAGACGTCGGCGAAATAGCCCGATCCCGTGGTGATGGTCTTGCCCTTATAGCCCATCATATAAGGGATGAGGTGTGTTTGAATGTCGGGACGCCCGTCGCCGTCAGACCCGATTTCGCCCGCTCTGAAAAACGCAACCGCCTCGACGAAGTTTGACGTCATGCGCCCCGAGCGCTTCAGCAGCCACTGAAACGGTGAGATGGCCCAGGCTAACGCCTGATCCGCAGTGAGCCCATAGCCTGATCTTGGCCCAACATGGTGTAAGCCTACCCCTGGGTGATCGTGCAAATTGCGCCCAACGCCCTCGCACTCCACGGCCACGTCAATGTTGAGTTCGCGCAAATGATTTCCGGGGCCAATTCCCGACCTCAGCAGAATAGCAGGAGACCCGATGCTGCCCGCACTCACCACAATCGCCTTGCGGGCTGAGATCGTCCGCCCGTCGCACAGGTGCACGGTTCTCGCCCGACCGTGTTCGAGCGCAATGCGGTCTGTGTTGGCGCCTTTCAGAACCTCGACACGGCCCGTTTTCTGTGCGGGTCGCAGGAAGGCATCGGCCGCCGACCATCGACGCCCGTTGCGCATGTTCACATGTACGACGCCCGCACTTTCGCGCTCCGGCGTCGGCGGCGCATGGCCGTTGGAACCGAGGCATGTCCCGAAGGCCTCGGCCAAGCCGTGGGGATGGGGGAGACGGTCCGGTTGAATGGCAGCTTCGACCTGCTCAAACTCCGCCCAGACTTCATCGCCGCCCCAGCCGGGCATACTCCAGCCGTCAAAGTCGTCCTTGCGGCCCCTGAACCACGCCATGGAGTTGATGGAACTGGACCCGCCCACCATTTTGCCGCGCGCGACCGAGAGGTTTCGGCCACCCGCGTGGGCCTGTGGTGCGCTCCTGAACTTCCAGTCCCGCCCACTGCCCATGGTGTAGAGCAGGCCAAAGGGAACCTTCACTTGCGGTACGGCGTCCGATGGCCCGGCCTCCAGAACGCAGACCGTTCCCCTGTTGGCCATGGCGAGACCATGGGCAACAGCACAGCCGGCGGAGCCAGCGCCTATGACGATGAAGTCGAATTCCAATTCCATAAGTTGAATGGATGCCTAATGGAGCAGCGCAAGCAAGCAGAAATTG
>JBCBXA010000034.1:0-27721 GCA_039816825.1 Pseudomonadota bacterium
TGTCGTCCCCAGAGCCACCGTTAATCACGTCGGCCTGCGCGCTCGCAATCAAGACATCATTTCCGCCAAACGACGTTATCCAGAAGCCGCCAAAGGTGCCCATTGCACCTGCGCTATTTACAGTAACTGAGTCCGAGATCTGCGTTCCTGAAACGCCTGCGCCTATATGGCTGATTCCACCCACAAGCAGGTCACTCATCTGGAAACTTCCATCGTGAGCCGTTGCCCCTCTCAGTGCATCGGTACCGGGCAATTCGATAGTCCCTCCGGTAAAAGCGAGGACGTCGATCTGCGCAAAACCGCCGCCGTGCCAATTCTTCACTTCAATCGAAGCCCCAGCAACCAAGTCTTCATCTTGATCAATGAACGAAATCAACATGTCCAAATCGAGCTCACCGGCAGAAAAAGCAATCTCTCCGTCCAGCACCAGATCGGCTATACCAATGCTTTGGTCGAAGCTCAGCGTGTCGATTCCGCCATTTTCAAGTCTAATGATCTCTCCAGTATGGCCGTCTCGAACCCAATTCGTACCGCCCGAACCCTTACCTTGCGCCGGGGTATGATACATACTGAATTCGTCGGAATTATCCGAAGTACCGAGAAGATTCTGCTGGAAATCTTTTATGATGAAATAACTTTCATCGATCACAACATGCCCGTCGCCGAGCGAGTAGACATAGGTATCATCACCCAAGCCGCCGCGTAACAAATCTGCTCCGCCGCCGCCGACAAGAATGTCGTCCCCAAGACCGCCCTTTAGCTCGTCGTCACCGCTGCCACCGAGCAAGGTGTCGTCGAAGTCACCGCCCCACAGGGTATCGTTACCGTCCTCACCAGATATGACGAGGCCTCGTGATCCAGCGGCTCCGTTGACATGATTGTTCCTATTGTCTCCGGTAACGATTGCTGTTGAAGCGTCAACAACGTCGAAATCTGCTGAGTTGCGGCCCGCCAGTATTTCGACTGTTTCGATACGGCCGTCTTCATACTCCAACCGTTGTTGCGTGCCGAGATCTGCAACAGTAGCGCCGAATTGGTTGTAAGATAGCGAGACATCACCAACGCCGCCTTCCACAATTTGGCCGTTCCGAATGAAAGAAGCACTGCCCAACAATGCGCTCCCGAACACTTTGACGTCATTGCCGTTGTCGTCGTATGCCGTTCCGTCATCGTAGGCGAGATTGATCTCACTAAATCCAAGCGAGTCAAGCGTAGCCAGTTCGCCGGCTTCAGATATCCCGTTGGAGTTGACATCCTGCCAAACGCGTAACTCCGTCCAAACGGTGTCGGCAGCAGTGATCACGCCATCACCGTTGCCCCCCATCTCTGCCATCAAATCAAATAGCGCCAAGGCTTGAAGATCCGTTACGCCGCCGGTGGGAAGCCACTCTGTGAAGGCTAGCTCATGAGTCTTGTCAATTTTACCGTCGCCGGCTCCGCGTGATCCATCAGTGTTCAGGTCAATGACAAGGAAAGCATCATCTGAACTAACCCAAGCCGTACGTTCAAGAAAGCCGTCAGAGTCCATATCAAATAAAACAGTTTGCTGGACGTCTATTTCGACCCCATCTCCATCCATATCGAGAATAATAGGCTTTCCGTTACCGTCTGTATTTTCGTCAGCCCCACCTTCATTACGATCTCGCCAGCCAACGCCGTCGTTGCGATCTCTCCAATTTGGAACACCATCGTTGTCTCGATCACCGCCCCAGTGACCGATGTTTGAATAGTCTTCATCGCGCCAATCCGGGATGCCATCGCCTTGCCCGTTGTTATCTTGATCACCTGACCAATCGACCCGGTAGGGCTCCGGTTGCCCAATCTCGTGCAGAGGCCCGTCAATACCTTCATTTGGATTTGCGAAGGTACCCTGTAAGCCGAAGCGCCCATCCAAGCCAATAAGGTCAGCGAAGCTTCGACCGAAAGCAGATAGGCCCTCAAAAAACCCGCCTGACGTCAATGTTGGCGTATATGTTCCGTCGGCATTATCCACATTGACAACTCGGCCGTAGTGATATGCTTGACTGGGGGTCCACTCACCTTGGACAGCAATGTCTTCACCATTCGGCCCAACTAAGTTCTCAATTCTACCGTTTTCATCCAGGGTATAAGTCGTGGATGTGTTGTGGACGCGCATGCCGCCGGCGATGTAGGTGTGATATTTTTCAACTTCGAAATTATATGTCTTCCAGCCATCAGTGGGCGGACCAGAAGACCTAAGGCTAGCCGCGCTGGTAAAGCCTGTGTCGTTAACGACTGGCGCCAGGTTTGGCCTGGTTGCTATAGTTGAAATCTCGCTTCCGGTGTCCGCTACGAATGCTTCGACAATTTGGCCAGGTGTGAATTTTCCTAGCTGATGTGGGAAACTTCCTTCTGCTTTTGAAGCATTTTGTTCAATCGAGTTGTTTTGCATAGCTGCCACCGATAAAGCTGTATCCCAGACGTTTAATAAATTTGTGGGTTCGCGCGAGATCTACGCCAGATGTAACATGAAACAGTATCTCTGATGAGCCTCTCGCCCGGGACCATCGGTCTACGCCTTTTAGTAGACCAAGGGAAGCACGCCCACCGTTCAACGTTTCACGGAAATCCGAAAGTACATTGATATTATGAATGGTAGTAATAAGTGACCCAGTGCCGATGTGGTACTCGCCAATCGAGCAATAAACGAAGCCAACCGGTTTTTCAGCATCATGACACAGCATTACGGCACGCCGCTTCGGGTCATCCAACGCCTGCTCAGCAATTCGTCGAACTTTATGCGGTGCGAACGTTATGTAAGAAAAACGGCTTTCGAAGTGGGCTTGTTGAGCAAGAAAAGTAATTTGGTCGACCTTGTCCAAAGATTCTAAGATACAAAAAGAAAGTCGCCGTTTTGCTATCTGTCGTATATCCGGATTCATTTCGGCGGCGTATAACATTCGTCTCCCTCTCAATGAGCTTTGAAGTTTGCCGAAACCATTGGAGCATCCGGATGAGCCTCAAAGGCTGGCGGGACATTCGGTCTTAGCTTATCTCGGGATCCTACTTGGCGATCGGGCGGTGCGGACAACCGCGTTTTAATCTGCTCCCATTCGCCGGCCCGATACACTTCTTCAACAGTCAGCTTAGATCTCTTAAGAATGTAGTCTTCCGGCAGAGGCAAATTCTGCGAGAAATGCCAAAGGAGGGGCATCTCTACTCCTTCCACGCCCTTTACGAGACCGCTTTCAGTAATCTCACCTTGATTGCTAGCAACTAAATCAAGTACCGACAAATCGCGCCCGTCGCCCAAGATAATCCTTGTACCTGAGCGTATTTGACCGCATTCGTTTACTTTAAATCTACCGTTTGGAAGTCTATCGCCGCAGATAACTTTTACGAAATTGTCGCCTTCAGATCCCACTTTACATCCCGTGGCTGCTCTGATGAGGCTACCCTGCTCATCAACGACCGCGCCGTCTGTTCGAAGTATGTCCAGTATTGGTACATGCAAACCTTTTAATTCGCCGTCAGAACAAAAAAAGGCATGTCCAGGGGTGACACCAAATCCCCAAAAATCCAGGATATGATTGACCGTGTTTTCAAATGTTCGGCTGACCTTTCCCGCTTGCAGACACCCATTTTTATCGTAGGATAATACATAATCACCAGTTTTGATTTCACTTATCGGCTTTCGCTTAAGCGCTGATAGAAATTCAGTAACGCTGCCACTTGGTTTTCTTGCCAAATAGTTCTTCTCGGCAAGAGACAAAGTAGGTATCATTGTGTTTGATAGAAAACACTCTTGGCGCAAAACAAAAACCTCGTTCAAGATAAATTCTCTGAGCGCTTGAACCGCTTCATCCTGATTGCTAGCAACACCGGTCCCTATCAACTCAAACATGAGAGTTGCTCCGCCCCCTATGTTTGTCGATATTGATTGGCCGCCTAAGCCAATCAACATGCTGCCAGGAGGGAAAATGTCAGCGAGTGTGTCAGCGATAGCCTGCCGGCCGCTTCCACTCGTGCTAAAATTGGAGCCGGATAGCCGCTGGTCAATGTTCGCAATTACGTCCCCAACTTCATCGATAGGTACGACCGCTCCAAAGCCACCCTTTATACCATTGACGGTCATTGTAAATTCGATACCGGCGGCACCTCCCTGAAGATCGTCAACGCGCCCGAATATAACACCAGTCTCGAGGAGCCGATCATTCTCGATTTCAAGATCAAAACTCCCGCGTGAGTAATCTACGCCAGCTATAATTGCGGCTGAGGCTGTAACCCCCAACTCCAAGCTCGGCTGTCCAAATAAACCTCTACTTATACCTCCTCCCACGCCGACCGTGATTTCGCCACCCCCTTCGAGACCGATATTGTTGAATATGCCCACCACTCCCGATCGTGACTGGCCCACGTGTAATGCTGCCCCTCCACTACCGAAAAGCTCGTCGACGGCATCTATATTTTCTCGTATCCAGTCTTCAGCCGCCCCCAGATTGAATGTTCCATTCGAGTTGACGATATCATCTGTAGGATTTTCGACCCCAAGAAGGTCGCTTAAGGTAAAAGACATTGGTAAAGTCCCCGTTTAATTTTCATAACCTAAACCGCAGAATTCTTGCTGAGCATATGCCAACTCTTCATCCGAGCTTATTGTTGGCCACTGCGACCAAAAGATATGCCGCACCATTTGCTCTCCTTGTGAATTGACAACATCCCACGCTATCAGATCGATCAAAGTCTCCTCCGGAAACTCTTCCAGTAAACCGTCAACCTCTTCCGAGTATATCGCGGAACCATTTGGGGGTATGTCGTCGAACTCTATCAATACTCGTCCATCTAAGTCTAAAGCCGCTAGCCGATCATCGACCGGCTGAACTAGCAGTCCTGCAATCGTTATATTAGATACGTTTGTGATGTTAATCTGAATAAAATTCGAACCAGAAGCAGGTATTATGCGGACGAATTCTACGAAACCGCGTTCGGCAACACACTTTTCTAAAGCCGATTTAAGTGTTTGATTATCCGAAATGTACTCCTGCGGATTTAGCAACCAATTTAATCTGGAAGCAGCCTGGTCGTCTCCCCTCAATGCGAAAGGGGCGAAGAGGCCAGCAAAGGTAACGAGAACTAAAGCAGTTTTTCTAATCAAAACGGAGTAACCGCAGACAACTATGAAGGGCGATTGGAGGTGGGCAGTGCTCGACAGTAATCACGTTAGGACTTTTGCACGAACTCATTTATAAGTGAAGTGATTTTTGCAGGTACTAATCTGATAGCTTATTATGTTCTGCGATGCGCGACACGGATGAATCGATTCGTGCTTAGCGCCAAATTCATAGACACTAAGGCGGTTGACCACGAGCGTAGCCACCGCGGCGCCGCTGCCAACGGTGCGTGCGGCCCTACACAATTAGGAAACCTGCGTTTTGCCTACGCCCACACGTATCATCTTATCTTTTTGTGTTCGAAAAAGCCTGGATCTTTAGGTATGTAGGCCCGCGGGAGTCACGAAGCACAGCTTATCACTCAACCCGATACGCCGCCTGCTAGTCAGGCGGCGTTTTCTGTCGGTAAATGTCCGCTCGCTGTAAGAAAGCGGGGTGCAAATTCGTCTTCGCCCCCGAGGCTTCGGTAGCCTGCTTCCGCAACTCCAAGGGCGGTTTGGATCGATATTATCCAAGCGGCTACCTTTTACCCGTATGGCAGAGACGAACATCGTGCAGCCGTGTGTTCGTGTGGTGCCGGAACCTTCAGGGTTCCGGTCTACCCGCACCCGCTGCACGAGGACTGCATACGCTGCAGGCACTACCCGCCATACGCCGCATCAGCGCGCGCTATGGCCCGCCTGCTAGCCCCGTCGCACGGGGGCGATTAGACTGACCCTCTACCAGCCTAATCATATGCCTATGAGCACACAATTTGCCCAGGATCTGCGCCTTGCCCGGCGCAAAGCTGGGTATACCCAAGGTGATGTGGCGCACCTTTTAGCCAGCCACCAATCTATCGTTTCGGATTTGGAGCACGGCAAAGCCCGACCATCTCTGAACCAGATCATCGATTTGTCGCTGATCTACGGCCGGTCGTTTGAGGCCTTCTTCGGCCAGTTGATCAGCGAGCGTCAGAAGCAGCTGAAACGCCAGCTGCGCACGGTCCCGGATCTCGAACGCGCCACGGCCCATACCTTTAACCGTCCCGCTTCGCTCGAGCGCCTAGAGCGGCGATTGGCTAAGCCCCCCAACCATGACGTCTAGAGTCTTGGCCATCGCCGTGGCCTCGGGCAAAGCCGGCTATGTCTTGCTGCAAGGCCAGCAGTTGCTGGATTGGGGGATCGCCATCAAAGCCGTAAAGTCCGGCTCGGACTTCGTGGGCTACGTGCAAAGCCTGATCAATGATCTGCAACCGGATGTGGTGGTGACCGAGAAGATCACCCCGGCCTGCCGCAAGGGCCGCAATACCAAGTCGCTGATCCAATCCATCACCGAGCTGGCCAGCCACAACCCGGTGCTCGATGTGACGATCGAGCGGCCAAGGCTATTCCAGACCAAGTATGACGAAGCCAACTACCTCGCCGGGAAGCACCCGGAAGTGATGGGCTACGCCCCAAAGCGTAAGCGCCGGCTCTTCGATTTTGAGCCCCGCGGCATGGTGCTCTTTGAAGCGCTGGCTCTCGCGGAGGCCGTGATCAACGGCCCCCCGGATCAGCTGGCCGCTGCGATGGGCTAACTCCCGAGTCGAAGCATGTCCAAAACACCGCCGCCAACGGGCGGTGTTTTGGTGTTTACTTGATAAGGAACTGATCTGGCGAAGCGCCGCCATCGACGGCCTCTTTGAACCAGCGGGGCTGCCGGCCGCGGCCAGACCAGGTCAGGCTGGCATTCTCGGGGTGTTGATATTTCGGCGCTGCGGGCGCCGGGGCTTTGCGCTTGGCGCGGGGCTTGGGCTTTGTACCACCGGTGAGATCAGTTAGTGCGAAGCCATGCGCTTTGGCCGCCGCTTCAACCTCCTTGAGGGCGTTTGCGCGGGCCGATTGCTCCTGCGCCGCTAGGGCCGCGTCCACGTCACTTCTGAGCGTCTGCAGCTCTGCCAGTGTCAGCTTGCTCAGATCGACCTGCTTTGGGCTGGGTTTCTTTTTCGCGGCCGGTTTCTTCGCCATGGTGGTGCTCCCCTACACTGTGTGGCCGGTGTGTATGTCCTGGCGATGCGAATTGCAAAGCGACAGCATGGATACGCTACGCCAGCTTACGTTGGCGCGCCGATATGTCCGTTGACACAATGTCCTTCGCCCGGGCAGCCTCACATTCATTGATTAAAACAAATACTGTGAGGGTAACGATGAATTTGAAAACATCTAATTACGGCTTCGCGCGTAGTGTGCAGGGGCTCTTTGAATTCATTGCTTGGCTGATGCTTGGGCTAGGTGTGATCGCCACCTTTATTATGGTCGGAACGGCGTCTCGTGGGTTTGGCACACCTGGTCTCATTGTGGCGCTACCCGGCATCGCTTTTTGCCTCGCGTCGATGTGGCTCTTGGTGCACATCCAAATGGGCAAAGCGGCCGTCGACAGCGCCGACTACGCGTATCAAAGCCTGGCCATCGCGCGCGAACAGTTCGAGATTTCCAAACGGTCGCTGGCCAGTCAAAGAGCGCCGCAGACCTATGCCGAGCGGTCGGCGCCAGAGGACAAGGCAGCAGCTTCAGCCGGGGCTGGATATGGTAACCCGACTAACGGCCAGGCCACTGGAACGGCAGTCGCACAGGCAGACCCTACGCCGATAGAGACCGAGTGGTCTCACCGGGGCGAGCAGATCAAACTGTCAGCGCAAGGCTATAGTGCGGCTGGCGACACGTTCCGGTCCCTGAATGCCGCCAAAGACCACATCGATTTCACACTCGACCAGGCCATCGAGAAGCGCGGCGGGCAATACTGGGTGGCTGGGAAAAACTTCTTAAAGCTCGAGAATGCCCAAGCCTTCAGTGATCAGCAACGCGAGACCTTAGCCCGACCAATGGCCAACGGCGACCGCCAAGACTACCGCGGCATGTCGATCAACCGCACGGAACATGGCTACCTTGTCGAGGGCGAGACCTTCGATAGCATCGAAGCTGCCAAAAACTTCATCGATGGCGAGCAGCTGCGCGCGGATCTCGACCCCGAGGCTAAACCGCTCTTCATCCAGCGTGACGGCAGCCTTTTCCGCGTCAACGGCCAGTATTTTCAGGACCGCGAGAGCGCCCAGCTTTACGTCGACGAACAAGCGGCCAAAGCCTGATGCCGGGGCTATTTAGCCCACACGCAACCCCCATACAGGCCCCCAACCTCTATGGGGGTCGGGTATGGGGGTGGCAGGGCGCCCATAGCGCAACATACCGGCGCGCAATTCGACCCCCAAGCTGCGTGACATCTCTCCCTCTCGGTCGAGATAGGCTGCCGATGCCCCATACGGCAGAACCCAAAAAGCCATTCCGCCCTTTTTGGCCAGCCGACGCACGGTGCCCGGGATGAGAGTCTCCCTCACTCATGAAGCCGTGCGTCGGGGCTGGATCTTTAAGACCACGTATTACCAAGTCCGGTTGGACGTATTTTTTAGCCACGAAGAGCTGCAGGTGATCCGGGAGCGCAAACTGGCCCCGACCCTGCTCCTCAACCGCCGTCCGGCCACGGCCCGCATTGATGATCGCGATGAGAAGTTTGAATTGCGGCTGGAACATCTGCTCGGCGCCGCGCCGGATCTGTTTCTGTGTGCCACGCCGAGCGCGGCCAAGATCTACGAGGACGAAGTACTGGCCGCCCTCGCGCAGGTCAAGCTGTGGATCGGCGACAATGCGGAGATCGGTGAACGTACCGTGGTCGAGTTCTGATGGCCGGTCGTTCCGCCGGCGAGAGCCTGACCGGTGTGGTCATCATCTGGTCGCTGATTGTCGGCACCATCTTGCTGCTCGCGATCGTGCTCACCCCGATCGCCCTCGTCGGTATCCCGGCCTATATCGGCTACCGCCTCTGGCGCGACAGCCCAGCCCGGGCCGAAGCCATCGCCCGGCAAGAGACCGATGCCCTCTACCAACACGCCCGCGCCGGGCGGGTGACACTAACTGATCGCGAGATCGAAGCAGCCCTTGCCGCCCACTGGCCCACTGAGATCCCGACCGTACTGCACCGTCAGCTACTGGATCTCGGCCGCACGCTCTACGAAGCGGAGGGTCTGAGCCCGGACATTCCGCCGCCGCCGGCGCTCTGCAACAGCCTCGAAGGCGGCCGCTACCGCGATCAGTTGGCCCGCATTGGCCAGTTGCGCCACGACCAGGGCATGGCGCTCGAGGCCCTCGATCTGATCTCCCAGAGCCTCGCCCCGCTGGCCCGCGCCGCACCGCCCTTGGCTGGCGATGTGTTGGTCGAGCTGACCCAGTTTCTGGATCCCCTCGGCAGCGCCGTGGAGGCCGTTGTCGCGCCGTACTATGCTGACACGCCCTACGCGCTGTTTGGCCCACTGCGCGCCCAGCTCGATGCCAACCTCCAGGCCACCAGCCGCTCCGGCCAACCGGTCTTCCCTCGCGACTACAAAGGCGATGATCTGCTGCACGCCTATTTGCGCGGCACACCGCTCCTCGAGGCCTTCCGCTTCCGCACACCGTTTGCGATCCCCGACGACCGCCGCTTCGAGCATCTCCACATGGTGGCCGGGTCTGGTCACGGCAAAACCCAGACCTTGCAATACTTCATCGCGCAGGATCTGCCGGCCATCGCTCAGGGCGAACGCTCCGCCGTGGTGATCGACAGCCAAGGCGATCTGATCAACACGATCCTGCGTCATGCCGATTTGCCGCCCGAGAGGATCGTGCTGATCGATCCCGAAGACATCGCCTGGCCGGTCAGCCTCAACCTCTTCTCCGTCGGCCAAGAGCGTTTGGCGGGTTATGACGCCTTGGAGCAGGAGCGGCTGAGCAACTCGATCATCGAGCTCTACGACTTCGTGCTGGGCTCGCTCCTAGGCTCCGGCATGACGGCCAAGCAATCGGTGGTCTTCCGCTACGTGACGCGGTTGATGTTCCATATCGAGGGCGCCACCATCCATACCCTGCGGGATCTGCTTGAACCGGACGGCACTGCCCGCTTTGCCCAGGAGATCGCTCAGCTCGACGGCACCGCCCGGCGCTTCTTCGCGACCGAGTTCGACGGCAAAGAGTTCGCGACGACCAAGACACAAGTGCTGCGCCGCCTCTACGGCATCCTGGAGAACCAAACTTTCGAGCGGATGTTCTCGAACCCTGAGACTAAGTTCGACATGTTCAGTGAGCTCAATGCCGGCAAGCTGATCCTGATCAACACCGCCAAGTCGCTCCTCAAGGAACAAGGCACGCAGGTCTTTGGGCGCTTCTTCGTGGCGTTGATCGCCCAGGCCGCCCAAGAGCGCGCTACCCTGCCGGAACCGCAGCGTGTGCCGGCACATGTCTACGTCGACGAAGCCCAGGACTACTTCGACCAGAACCTCGGAGTGATCCTCAGCCAAGCCCGCAAATACAAAGTCGGCATGGCCATGGCGCACCAATATCTCGGGCAGCTCGGGCCGGGGCTGCAGGAAGCCTTTGAAGCCAATACTTCGATCAAACTGGCCGGCGGTGTCTCGCAGCGTGATGCCCGGACGCTGGCTGGGGTGATGAGTGGCGATGCAGCAGCCATCAGCCAGATGCCCAAGGGTACCTTTGCGACGGCGATCCGCGGGGTGACCACCCGTGCCGTACCGCTGTCCTTCCCGTTCTTTGTGCTGGAGAAGCGGCCACGAGCGAGCAAGGAGGAGCTGCAGCGCATTCGCGAGCACAGTCGCGAGACGTACGCGTCGAAATGGGAGACGCCAGCGGGGCCGTCGACTGGCGATGGCAAGAGTGAGGATGATCCAGAGGATGGACCGGGGCCAGATGAGGCCGATGGTCCTGACGATCATCTCGGTGATGATCCGCTGAAGCCCACTAGTGAGCTTTAGGATGTGCGGATAATGCCCTGTGTTCCCGCTACTGGTCACTTGCCTGAGACCTAGGCGCCACAGTTAGTGGCGCACGTATGAGCGCCGACCGCTCAGCATGTGTCGCTCGGAGCAATTCATGCGGCCGCGCGGCCAGAAAAAAAGCTCGCTTCAGGTAGAGAAAAGCTTCGAGATCGAGCGGAGCCCTGCGGCACTATCCGCCCATGAAACACACCGACCGTCTCGACCGCGCGACGTTCCACACCATTGCAGAGCGCGCCGATATCACGCCCTTGCCGCGCGATATCCGCTGGTTCCAACACCTGGAGCGCCATGGGCCGCTCAGCTCCAAGCAGCTGATCGCTTGGACGGCCGACACGCATCGCTGCCGCGATACGGCGCTCCGGCGCCTGCAGGCCCTGCGCGCTGCCCGGTACCTCATTCTTCCGCCCCAGCAGCGTGCCACGGAACGCGCTGAGTTTAAGCCGTACATCTACGATCTTGGCTTGCTGGCGCAGCGCCATCTCAGAGAAGCAGGATTGTCGGAGCCTGTGATCCGCCCCGGTGGTCCTTGGTGGCACATTTACGAGACCGCCAGCTTCACCGCTCGTATCGACCTCGCCTGTCGAGATCGTGGCTATCGTTTTATTCTCGGCCACGAGATCCTGGCCCGCAGCAGTGCGACACTCGCCATCTCCATCGACCGCCAAAAGCTCATCCCTGACCAGTTGTTCGCCATCGACTATGGTGGCCGCTTCCGCGCCTTCATGCTCGAGATCGACCGCGGCACCGAACCCATCGCCAGCCCGCAAACCCGCAAAAGCTGGACCAGCGCGCTCGAGCTCTATGAGCGGGTGTTTAAGGGCGGATATGCGAACCAGCATTACGGCCTCAAAGCCCCGGTCATAGTGCTTTGGCAGTTGTCTACTGAAGCCAGACTGCGAGCTTTTGAGGGGGTTTTGGAGCGGAAAGGGCTTGTTCGGGCCAGACGGTACTGGGCGGGCGTTGGAGGATCAGGCGGGCAGGGTCATCGATTGATGGCTGCGATACTGGATTCGGACTTGAGATAGGCGACGACTTTTCACTTTCGCGGCTAAGCACCAACGAGAAAGCGCGTTCCAAATCACGACCTACAACTCCCGAAACGCGCGTTCGAAGTAGATGGAAATCGGTCGCAACAAATAGGTCAGAGGCGTTCGGTCCTCGGTCTTAATGAAGGCCTCGACCGGCATGCCGGGCTGCAGAACCAGCTCTCCCAATCGTCCGAGCTCACCCTCATCCGGGGCAATCTCAGCCTCATAGTATCGCAGTCCAGTGGTATTATCTTCGAAGGCATCCGCCGAGACGCGAGAGATGGTGCCAAAGAGCTCCGGAGTTGTCCGGGTGTCAAACGCGGTGAACCGCAAAGCCGCCTCTTGGCCGACAAAGACCTGGTCCACGTCGATCGCATCAATCCGCGCGGTGATGACCGGCGGGCGGTCGCTGGGTACTAGAAACATGACGGGGTCTGCCGGTCGGATGACCGAGCGTGGCCCCAAGACGGTCAAGCCATAGACCACACCAGAGACGGGAGCGCGTAGCTCCATCCGGCCGAGACGACGTTCTAGGGCGGCGACGCGTTCTCGCAGTTCGTCTTCGCGAACGCGCACTTCGCGCAATTGAGCGATCGCTTCCTCGCGGCGCGTACTGACCAATTGCAGCGCCGCGATCTCGACCTCTGTAATTTGACCCTCGGCCACGGAAATATTGGCGTCGATTTCGGCGATGGCGCCGGCCAGCTCTGCCTCATCGCGCGCCAGCCCCGACACCCGAGCGGCCTGCGTCAGCCCCTCAGCCAAGAGATTGCGTTGTGACGCGAGATCCTCGGAGATAAGCGACTGTTGTCGCAGGAGTGCTGCGCGTTGTGCCGTCAGTCCTTCAATCTGGCTCGCGATCTGGCGCGTGCGACGGCTGAGTTGTTCCCGCTCACCCTCAAAGGTCTCAAGCCTCGCCAGGAACAGATTGGTCTGACCGGCGAGGATATCTTCGAACTCAGAATTGCCTTGCGCGAGTTGCCCGAGCTCATCCGCAAACTCTAGCGTCTGCGCGCCGTCACGCTCGGCCTCCAGGCGAGCCCGCCTGGCGCGGGTTTCCAACCATTGGCCGCGCGCCACGGCGAGATCGGAGCCAATGTCGGCCCCGTCCAGCAGCAAAAGTGTGTCGTCGGCTTCAACAACCGTTCCTTCATCGACCAGAATGTCGGCGACAACGCCCCCGTCAGGATGTTGGATCGCTTGGCGATTACGCGTGACCTCAACCGTACCACTGGCCACGACGGCGCCGGCAATCGTTGTTTGGGTCGCCCAAGTGCCAAAACCTCCGATCAGCACCACAAGCGCCACGAGGCCCAAGACAACCGGTCGGCGCGCTGAGGGCGGTGCCGCGCTCATTTCGCCTCTCCCACGGGCTTCAGGCGGGTGAGTTCAGCGCTGTTCTTGACAGTTTTGGCGAGAACTTCGTCCCTTGGGCCAAACGCCTGGACTTGGCCATTTTCGATCACCAATAGCTTGTTGCAGGCCTCAATCGCAGCCGGACGATGAGCCATGATCAAGGCTGCGCCGCCCGATTTAGTCAGCGCTGTGACAGCCATATTCAGGGCCTGGCTTCCCTCTTGGTCGAGATTGGCGTTCGGCTCGTCCAGCACCAGCAGCACCGGGTCACTGTATAGCGCCCGGGCGAGCCCAATGCGTTGCACCTGCCCACCAGAGAGCGGCGCGCCAGGGCCAAGGGCTGGCGTGTCGTAGCCGTCGGGCTGACGCAGAATGATGTCATGGGCGGCCGCACGTTTTGCAGCCTCCACAATCGCCGCTGGATCAGCATCCGCGTCCAGCCGCGAAATGTTTTCACCAATCGTGCCATCAAAGAGGCCGACCTGTTGCGGCAGATAGCCGATAACGCGACCCAAAACGTCCGGATCGTATTGATCCAAGCTGGCCCCATCGAGGCGGATTTGGCCGCCAGACGGCAGCCATGAGCCGATGATCGCGCGCGCGAGGCTAGACTTGCCGGAGCCGGACCGGCCGATGACGCCCACCGCATCGCCTGGTTCCACGCGAAAGGAGACGCCGCGCAGCACGGGCTGCGAAGCGCCAGGGGGAACAACGCTCAACTGGTGGACGTTGAGCAACGCCTTCGGCCGCGGCAAGGCGAGGCGCACGGGCTCGGTTGGGGTATTTTCCAGAAGGTCTTTGACCCCGCGCCAACCCTGTCGGGCTCGGTCCACCATCGCCCATTGTCCGATGGTTTGTTCGATCGGCGCTAAGGCCCTACCAAGCAAGATCGACCCCGCGATCATGGCGCCCGCCGTTAATTGACCTTGCAAGACCAAATAGGCGCCCAGGCCGAGCATAGCCGACTGCAAAGCCAGGCGGAGGGTCTTGGTGGTCGTGGTAAAGCGGCCGACGCCATCGCTTGACCCCAAAGCCAATCCGAGCGCCTCGCTGCGCCGCGTCTGCCAGCGTTGAAACACCGATGCCTGCATCCCGAGGCTGCGGATCAGGTCCGCGCCCTGCTGCAATTGTGAGGCGGTCAATTGAGCCGAGCGCGCGGCGCCGCTGGCCTTCCGAAGAGGTTCCTGCATCACCCATTGGTTGACCAATGCGATCACGATCAGGACGGCGCCGCCGCAAACCGCCAGCCAACCGAGCCACGGATGAAAGATAAAGATCGCCGCGAGGAAGAGCGGCGTCCATGGAATGTCGAACAAAGCCAGAAAAATTGGCGAGGACATCAGTCTCTGGACCGCCTCCAGATCATCCAGCCCCGCCTCTGGTTTGCCAGATCGACGAGCTTGTTCCAGCGAGGCCCGAAAAACTGGCAGATCTAGACCGTCCTGCATCCGGGCGCCGACCCGCGCGGCGACCCGGCCGCGAAGGTAATCCAGGATGCCCATCATGAGATACAGGAACACCACGAGCAGAGACAGCGCGAGCAGGGTCTCCTCAGACCGCGATCCCAGGACCCGGTCATAGATCTGGAGCATGTATATCGGCCCGGTCAGCATCAACGCGTTCACGGCCATGGAGAAAAGGAACACCATGGCGAGTGTGCCGCGGGCTGAACGGCGGAAGGCGGAGGTGGATCGGAAAGAACGTTCGTCTGTCGAGGCACTCAAATTAAAATACACCTGCAAACAATAGGAGTTGCGACAAATTTCAGCCAAACGATACGACTGGCGCCGAGTGTGTTCAAGATACGAGTGACCAGCTGAGCGCAGGTCTCTTGGACGACTGCTTCTTCGCGGTTCCGCTTGAAATTTGCTGCAGCAAACGATCCGACACCAAGTCCGAAAGGGCCAACAATGTCTGTCTGGACGTAAGAGGTCTTTGGTCCGAGCTCTCACATCAGGCGGCAAAAATGAGGAGCTTTGCTTGGTGATCAGAGCCGGGGGTATGATGACAGCATGGGCGTATTCTGTTGAAAAACTCGAGCTTGATCGAATGGTAAGTCGCTGATTCAATTCTTCCTAGATGGAGGGATTGGCGATGATGGGACCGAGGCAAGAAGCGCAAGCTGCGCTGTTCTATGAGTTCTCGCTGGAAGAGCATGTCCCTCAAGATCACCTGCTGAGGTCGATTGATCGGTTTGTCGATCTGAGCAGCATCCGGGCGCATCTGTCGGACTTCTACAGCCACACGGGTCGTCCATCGGTTGATCCTGAACTGCTGATCCGCATGCTGTTGGTTGGCTACTGCTTCGGCATCCGGTCGGAGCGGCGGCTCTGTGAAGAGGTCCATTTGAACCTCGCGTACCGCTGGTTTTGCCGCCTCGATCTGAACGACCGCATTCCCGACCACTCCACCTTTTCGAAGAACCGGCATGGGCGTTTCCGTGACAGCGAACTGCTGCGCCATCTGTTCGAGACGACCGTTGCCCGCTGCATTGAAGAAGGCCTTGTCAGCGGTCAGCGCATGGCGATTGATGCCAGCTTGATCGAAGCCGATGCCAACAAGCAGAACTCGACGCCAAAGGAAGAGTGGGATGCGGCGGACATCAACTCGGCAGATGCACCCCGCGCCGTCCGCGAGTATCTCGACACGCTGGATGAAGCTGCGTTCGGCGCGGCGAGCGAGGTACAGCCCAAGTTCACCTCCCATTCTGATCCGGCAAGCCAATGGACAGCAGCACGCAAAGGGCCTGCTTTCTTTAGCTACTCTGACAACTATCTGATCGACACGGACCACGGTGTTGTCGTCGATGTTGAAGCCACGCGATCAATCAGACAGGCCGAGGTTGGATCGACGAAGACCATGCTGAAGCGGGTTAAAGACAAGTTCGATCTACATCCCGAACGGCTGATCGCGGACACCGCCTACGGTTCTGGCCCAATGTTGGATTGGCTGGTCAGGCGCAAGATCGCACCGCATATCCCGGTCATCGACAAAGCGGGACGTACTGACGGCACATGGTCCCGCGCGGATTTCGAATGGGATGCCGCGAACAACCAGTACATTTGCCCTGAGGGCGAAGCGCTTAAGCAGTTCCGCCGGAACTACTCCGATCCCAATCGTGGGCCAACCGGCAAAGGCGTGGCCAAGTATCAGGCCCTCAAACACACCTGTCAGGCGTGCCCATCAAAGATGAAGTGCTGTCCAAAGGCCGATGCGCGCAAGATCACCCGTGAAGAACATGAGGACGCCAGAGATGTCGCCCGTGCCATCAGAAAAACGAAGCAGTATAAGGTGTCTTCGAAGCTGCGAAAGAAAGTCGAAATGCTCTTTGCCCACCTCAAACGCATTCTTGGGCTGGGACGTCTCCGATTACGTGGCCCATGTGGCGCAAATGACGAATTCCTCCTCGCCGCCACCGCTCAGAACCTCCGCAAACTGGCCAAGATCTTTCCTGCACCGCAGCAAACGGGCAAAGCCTGATGAGAAAGGTGCTCGCGCTCTGTCTAGAACCGTACTTTCTGCGCCCGCAACACGTTGTTTTTCCACAGAATCGGCGGAAACCGGACTTTCGCTGCGAGTGCCAACAAGGTGCGATGCGGCTTCAAATGCTGACATCTAGAGTGCCTAGAAATGCCGATAGCGCCAACATGAAGGTGTTGGTTCCTCTTCGTACAGGCTAACAGCGCTTCTATTGACCAAATATCTGTCATTTGCTATCAAATGATATCAAATAGGAGTTGAGTATGCAGTCCGATTGGCTATCGCTCGAAGAGGCGGTCGATTTTTTGAAGATCGGAAAGACGTCGCTGTACACGGCGGCTCGTGAAGGGAAGATCCCTGCTCAGAAGGTGGGAAAGAAGTGGATTTTCGAAAAAGCCCAGTTGGATCAGTGGCTTCGTACCAGCCAATCTTTTGACACCTTTTTTGTAGACTTGGACGTTGATATCGAGGCGAACTCCAACCTTCGTGAGCCTCAGCGAGACGGCTACCAAAGAGTGCATGAGCACTTCGCAGCAGGAAAGAACAATGCCATCGTTCAAATCCCAGTTGGCTGCGGAAAGTCAGGCCTCGCTTCTATACTGCCTTTGGGGATTTCAGAGGGGCGCGTGATGGTGATTGCCCCTAATCTGACGATCAAGGACGGCCTCTACGAGGCAATGGACATAACAAACCGCCAGAAGTGCTTTTGGAGAAAAGCTCGCGTGTTGGAAAACAGCCAGATGATTGCTGGGCCACTCGTAACCACGTTGGATAGTGGCAATATGTCGGTGACAAACAAATCTCATATTGTTGTCACCAATGTGCAGCAGCTTGCGACCAACGCTGACAAATGGCTCACGCAGTTTCCTGATAACTTTTTTGACATGATCATTGTCGATGAGGCGCATCATGCAGAGGCGGAAAGCTGGAAGCGTGTTATTGGCCGATTTCCAAATGCCAAGGTTGTCTTGTTGACTGCAACTCCCTTCAGGAGCGACCGCAAGGAACTTCAGGGTGAGTTGGTCTATCGTTACCCGTTTCGTAGCGCTACTTTGAAGGGATACATAAAGAGACTAAAAGCTAGTTATGTTGCTCCATCCGTCATTGAGCTAGGTTTCACAGATGAGCGCGGCCGTACCTACTCTCTGGAGGAAGTCCAAAAGCTCAAAGAAGAAGTTTGGTTCAGCCGGGGAGTGGCGTTAGCGCCTCTTTGCAATCAGCATATTGTCGACAACAGTCTCGGTAAGTTGGAAGAACTACGTCAAACCGGGACTCAACATCAGCTAATCGCAGTTGCTTGCTCCATCAATCATGCGAAAGAAATTAGGTCACTTTATCGAGAGCGCGGGTACTCGGCAGAGGTGATCCATAGCAAGCAGACTCCTGAAGACCAGTCAGCCGTCATCGCGGCACTACGAAACGGAACTTTGGATTGTATTGTTCAGGTCCAGAAACTTGGTGAAGGATTCGATCATCCAAAACTCAGCGTAGCTGCAATATTTCGACCTTTCCGTTCACTTGCTCCATACATTCAGTTCGTTGGTCGAATAATGCGCGTCGTTGTTCAGAATGATCCCTCCCACCCTGACAATGTGGGGCATATCGTAACTCACTTGGGTATGAATTTGGACCAGAGACTCAAGGAGTTCAAAGACTTTGAAAATGATGACCAGGCGTTCTGGGATTCTGTTATTGGTGGTTCTGAGCCAGAAACTCCAAGCAATGTAACCGAGGGGAACACTCGCCTTCAAGCTGGCGAGCAGGTGGTTGTTCACAACGAGGTTGTTGATTCCCTTTGGGAGGAAGACTTCACCTCGCCCGACGAGGAAAGCGTCATCGCTGACCTGCGAGAGCGATTAACCCTTTACGGGCTTGATCCAGAACAAGCCCCTGAGATGTATAGGAAGGCTAAAAACTCGCCGATGCGAAAGCGAGATGCTTCTGAGCCATTTCTCGTTCAGCCGCAGAAGGAATGGGAAGAAGCGAGACGGCGCCTTCATGAGCAATCCGGGCGCGTGGCCAAGATCGTTCTGAACCACGCCGAACTGCAGACAACAGGCCGTGAGATCCCCTACAAATACAAATCACTAAACTTGGCGGGCAGAGATAATTACGTCTGTGCGGTAATGATGGTGAACAAAGAATTTAACGAACTTCTTGGCAAAGACCGTTCAGACGCTTCAACCGAGGATTTCAAGTATGTTTTGGATAAGTTGGATGACGTTGTTCAAAAGCTCGCCCGACGACTGAAAAAGGCAAAATCGGTTTATGAGTCGAAGGAAGCCTAAGGGAAAGACCCCGTCTTTGATCGGTGGAACGAACGGTCGCCCAAAGTTGGCCATCGCTAAGCGCAAATGTGAGTGCTCTCGTTGTCATGATGAACTGTCAATGGGAACGGAGTGCATCGACATCCCCAAGTTGGGTGGAGCTTACTCGAGCGCGCGCAGAGTGTGTAAGGCCTGCTTCGATGAAATCTTGGAACAAACCTCCGCCGACTTAGAGGAGCTGAAGGTCCTATAGTCTTCAATCACAAAACTCTTAGCTTAGTGAAACGATACTCAAAGCAGCATGCACGACGACTCAAAAATACAATGGACCAATGCATCAGTCAGAGCATTCGCAAGAGGCAATGACCCGCTTCTCGCGATCGAAGAAGCTGCCCGCTCGCTCGTTCTGAAGGCAAGAGAAAGAGGTTGGGAAGGCCCGCCGTTCAACCCGCTTCAAATAGCGGAAATGCTTGAGGTGCAGATTGAGGCGAACTCGAATGTTGCTGACGCCCGGCTGATTTCAACAGACAAGGGCCCAAAGATTGAGTTCAACCCGCGACAACCGCGTGAACGCGTACGGTTTTCTATCGCCCACGAAATCGCACACCTGCTCTTTCCCGACTGGTCTGATCAGATCCGTAATCGCGGTGGCGACGAATCGTCTGACACTTGGCAGTTGGAGATGCTATGCAACCTTGCCGCTTCGGAATTTGTACTTCCAATAGGGAGCATGTCGGCGGCATCACACATTCCGCCAATCGAAACACTGATGCAGCAACGCCGGGAGTACGACGTTTCCGCAGAGGCTTTTCTCATTCGACTAGCGAAGATTTCAAGGCAACCGATAGGCATGTTTGTTTCATCGCCGAGGGTCTCCGAGGAGGGCGCACGGTTTTATAAGATCGACTATTTCGTTGGTTCGCCAACAGCACCTAGAATTCAACTTTCAGGGCGCAAAATACCAGGCGATAGTATAGTGCATCGATGCACCGCGATTGGGCACACAAACAGCTCGGTGGAAAACTGGGCAACGGGTAAACCCACGCAGATCGAATGCGTGGGACTAACGGCTTATCCTGGCAGCGTTTTCCCACGAGTTGCCGGGTTAGTCAGATTTGACCAAGCTCAAGAGAATTTTCGCCCGATACGGTTGCTCCACGGTAACGTTTTGGAACCTCAAAACGGCGGAAAGAAAATAATCTGTCAGTTAGTTAATGACAAGGCTATCAAATGGGGCGGCGGGGTTGCTAGAAAGATAGCGAAACGTTTTCCTCGAGCAGAGGAAACCTTTAAAGTCAAAGTACTGCAGTTGCCGCAGGCTGAGCGCTTGGGTCAGGTCATTTTTTCAGAGGCTAATGAAGATGTAACTATCGCCAGCCTGATTGGACAAGAGGGATTTGGGCCGTCTCTTTTTCCGCGGATTCGTTACGTTGCATTGCAAAATTGCCTCGAACAAGTTGCCGACCACGCGGCTTCAATCGAAGCAAGTATCCATATGCCAAAGATCGGAACGGGCGCTGCCGGTGGAGATTGGACAACTATTGAAGAAATGCTTGATGATTTGATGGTGCGCTCGGGGTTATCAGTGACTGTTTATGATGTTCCTCCGAAGCGCCAACAACTCGAGTTGTTTTAGTTGTCTATTGGGTCTGCAAATCTCCGCATTGTGCTACTGTCCGGACCAATATGTTCCGGCAAATCAGCGTTGGTGCGTTTGCTCAAAAAGAACCACGGCGCAAAGGTCATCAAGACTCGGGAACTTATTCTCAAGAAGGCGCCAAAAACCAAACTAGAGCGCATTGCATTGCAACGGGCCGGACAAAGATTTGATAGAGAGGACGGTGGAGCTTGGGTTGGAGAGGCCCTGCAACGCACAATCGATACCGCTGGGGCAGGACAGACGCCAGAGGGTCTTTATGTAGTCGACTCGGTTCGAATAATTGGCCAGATCGATGCCATACGGCGCGCATACGGCGCCGAGGTTCATCATATACATTTGACCGCTACTGATGAAGAACTTCGCGCTCGTTACGAGGGTCGCAGTAGAGAGGACGATGATGCAGTTCCGTACACCGAGTTGAAACGCAATCGGACGGAGCGTGACATCGAAAAACTCGCAGATGTCGCGGACATTGTCGTTTCGACCGACCGCTGTAGCGAGGAAGCTGTTCTCGTCAGGGCCACTGCGCTCCTCAATCTGTACCCGCGATCGAACGCCCCCTTAGTTGATGTATTGATCGGGGGTCAGTTTGGAAGTGAAGGCAAAGGAAACATCGTCGGGCACATTGCACCGGAATACGATCTCTTGGTTCGTGTCGGCGGGCCGAACGCCGGCCATCAGGTTTATGCAGAACCAAAGCCGGAAAAGTACTATCACTTACCTTCCGGCACTCAACGCGCTCCGAATGCAAAGCTGCTTCTCGGTCCTGGCGCAGTAATTTACCCTAAAAAACTACTTGAGGAAATTGCCGAACACAAAATCGATGCTGAGAGGCTCACTATTGATCGGCGCGCGATGATCATCTCCGACGCGGACCGTGACGAAGAAGAGAAGCGTTTTGGCAGCATCAGCTCGACGGCGCAGGGAGTTGGCATTGCCTCTGCGCGGAAAATGACAGGACGATCAGACTATAAGGAAGAGAAGGATGCGTTTCTTGCTCGTGATTGTGAGGTACTTCAGCCCTATCTTGGAAGCGCGCGTCAAGTCCTGGCAGACGCGATGGTGGCTGGCAAACGCATCCTTCTGGAAGGTACTCAAGGTACGGGCTTGAGCCTTCATCACGGGGAATATCCACATGTAACAACGAGGGATACGACGGTTTCAGGATGTTTGGCGGATGCCGGCATTGCACCTTCTAACGTGCGCAAGGTCATTATGGTCTGCCGCACTTATCCGATCCGTGTCGGCGGCCCATCGGGGCCGATGGCGCATGAGGTTGAAATGGCTGAAATCCATAGCCGTAGTGGCATTCCTCTTGAGGAACTTGAAAAGACGGAACGAACGACCACAACTGACAGGCCGCGGAGGATAGCAGAGTTCGACTGGCTTCAGTTCCGTGACGCAGTACAGCTCAACGGTCCGACTGATATCGCGCTTACATTCGTTGATTACTTCGACGTGGAAAATCGGAAGGCCTTTCGGTTTGAACAGCTTTCGGAGGACACAATCAGTTTTGTTGAGGAGGTTGAGAGAATATCTGGCAGGCCAGTCTCACTCCTTTCGACGGATTTCAACTGGCGTAATGTTATCGATAGGAGAGCGTGGTGACAGAAGCGGAACTTGAGGAACTGATCACCAACTGCCCAACGTTATTTCATATGGCAGAAAGGGGCTCATGGGGGTCTATCAAGCAATTTGGCCTAATGAGCACAAGTGCGCTCTTAGACCACTATGCTGTTCAACCACCAAGGCGGACTCAGATCGAAAGTAGACATCGACCGGCAAGTGTAGAAGTGACCGGAACAGATCTGCCGCGCGCTGTCGTTCGCGATCAAATTCCAATGAGCGACTCTGGCCTTCGGCGGGCGCTGCCTGATCGACTTTCACCTTCTGACTGGTATGAGCTCCTCAATGCAAAGGCGTTCTTTTGGCTTTCGGAGGAACGCCTCCACAAGTTGACAAATGCGAAGGCCTATCGCGACCAAGAGCACGATGTTCTCGAGGTGAATACGCGGTCGCTGATTGAAGCTCATCGAGAGGCTATTTGGTTTTGCCCAATCAATAGCGGTTGTACGAAACCAATGCCTCACCCCCGCGACGAGAGTATTTTTGCCCGGATTTCGGACTACCCATATGCCCATTGGCGAAAGCGGCGTGGCCCTCGAGAACGCGTCGTAGAATTAGCTGTTGATCATTCGGTGCGAGATATTCGCGACCATGTTCGGCGTGTCGTTGTGAAACGTGGGACTGAGGTTCTGAGTATCATCGAATGAAGGAGAGAAATGACGCTGCACGCGACCTTTGGGCTCAAATCTTCGAGCGGGCAGCGGCGGATCCATACGCGACCATGCATCAGCCGGACGAAGTGTCGGAGGCAGCCCAACGGGAGCGAACCATTCAAGCGTTGAGAGATGCCGGCTGGTCAGAGGAACTGATCGCACGGCGACACGAGGAGAACTTCACCGATAACAAAATGGAGAACGTAAACAGTCCTGGTGTAGGACCGGGCCTGGAGTTCCGGTTGAGACATCTCTCCGACAGGATCCGAAAAGTAATTTCTGAAACCGGAGAGACGTCCCATGAAAAGGTCGAAGTAGCAATTGAACCCACGGTGGGGGTTTCAGCGGCACTTACAAACGTGATTATGACCGAAGAAGGGATTGTTTCGGTCAGTTCGTTCTTGTTTCGGTGGTGCGGTCTGGTCGCACGGGCGTACACTCGCACCTTGGCTGCAGGTATGGAGCATTGGGCTTTTCAGGAATCTGATCGTGCACTCGATAGGGAAATCTTGATGAAAGACCCGGAGCTCATGCTCTATTGGTTCCGGATTTTCGTATCCTACTCTGGAACGGGCACGCACGCCCTCGTACCATATCGTCCATCTTCGCCAGAAGAGTTTCGCCTCTTTGAACAAGTGGCGTGGGCAATGGAGTACTTCACGATCGCACACGAGTTTGGCCACCATGTCTTGGGCCATCGCCATATCGGGGACGATCCTAGAGCTCAGGAATTTGAGGCAGATGCATTTGCATTGAAGGTCTGCGAAGGTCTTGAGTTCGAGCCATTTCCATTTCTATCTAATCCGTATTGCAGTACTGGCGCCGGAGCATCTCTGATGTTGCTCGCACTCCAGATTCTACGCTCGTTCGCGGAGTCGGACGGATGCAAAGATGTAGATCCGGATACGCACCCTTCCGCAAGTGAGCGCATCGCCAAAATCTCCGCGCGACACGTTATGCAGCCCAAGCGCTTAGAAATGGACCAAGAATTCAATAATACTGTTGCAAGAATAATGAGCGCTGTTTCTGCGGTGATGGACGAAGCCCTGCGCGCTGGTGGGGATAGGCTTGTTAAAGAAGTAAGACAGCAGCTTCGCGAGGCGGAAGCAGATCTGAGGAACCCAGATTGAGTTGGCAATAGGTTCGTTGAACGAATTCCCATGATCGCCAGTTTGGCAGCCAATGGTCGGCGATTTTTGAACTAAGTGGCGCATGACCGCTTCGGTGACGCCGCACTGCGGCACCCATGAACAGCATGAATGTCCGGTTAGGGCCGTCAGCGATCGGAAACATCCGCCCAAGATAAATCAAACCTTGCCAGGTACTTTCGGACACGGTCGGAATCATTCACGCTACTTCGTTGTTGCCGGGAGACCGAATAGAGCTTCCGTCCCGCCTCACTCAATGTCGTTGAGCTTTGGCACGTTCTAAGGACGTGAGCCAGTTGAGGGATGTCGAATGGGTCTATTTCTCGATCCAGGAACGCGGCGACCAGCTCGGCATCGTCATCGTTTGTTTCCCTGGCCCAACGACATTTCAACGACGCGATCTCTTCATTAATCTGGCTTAGCGTAATGCGCCCGCGCGGTGACAGCGTACACAGTCGCAAGATCGCGCTGCCAAAGTCGCGAAAATTCCCCGGCCAAAGTGTGTCGGGCGCACGGGCGAAACGTAACCACGCCTCCGATGCGTCCGTATTGAAGCCGATCCGATAGCCGAGCTTCTGTTCAGCCTGTTGCAGTTCATGGCGCAAATTGACCTCAACATCCTCGCGGCGGTTCCGAAGCGGTGGTAGGCGAAAGGTCCATGTGTTCAGTCGTGACAACAGATCAGAACGGAACTTACCTTTGGCGACCAATGTGCCGAGATCCCGTGTTGAAGCAGCAATGACCTGAAATCGGCTGGTTGCTTCGGCGTCCGAGCCAAGCGGGTAATAGCGCCCGGTCTCGATGGCGTGAAGCAGCAAGGACTGCTCGTCCAATCCCAACGTATCGATTTCGTCCAAGAACAGGACGCCGCCATCCGCTTCCCGCAACAAACCGGTGCGTTCGCTTCCGGCCAGACCGGTATGGCTTCGACGCTGACCGAAGAGGGTGGGAAATGCCATTTCGCCCCGCAGGCTGGCGCAGTTCACCTGAACCAGTCGGCCCTTCACGCGCCTGCGTTGAAGTTTCATTTCGTAGATACGCTGCCCTAGTTGTGTTTTGCCCACGCCGGACTCGCCCAAGATCAAAATGGGTTCATCCGAGCGTTCCGTGACCTGTTCTAACCGGTCGATGACCTGATTGAACGCGGCATTCCTCGTCTCGATACCGCCTTTGAGAAGCGTCCCGTATTCCCAGGTTTGCTGGTCGAACCGTTTCTGGATCGCATCATAGCGGCTGAGGTCAAGATCGATCAGATCAAACGTGCCAGCCTCATCCTTGCCTTTGCGGGGCGGGCCGGTTTGGATCAGGGCCGCAGGGATGTGTCTACTTTCGGTCAACAGGAACCAGCATATCTGAGCGACATGCGTGCCTGTCGTCAAATGAATGTGGTACCGTTCCCGGTCCTCGTCGAACCCATAGTTATGGGCGAAATCGAAGAGTTTTCCATAGACTTCCTGGAGGTCCCAAGGATCCTCCAGATCCATCCGACGTAGCAGCACTTCGGTGTCGGGCGACACATTTGCAATCTCTCGCTCGACGTCATGGGCCAGGCGGTTGAACTTATAATCATAGATCAGTTCGAGCCGGTCGATTTCGAAACCAGGTTCCTTGCACATCGCGACGGTTGGTCGCCATCCGCGACGGCCCCCACGATCCAGCTGTGTCCCGAGAAAGCC
Source organism: Pseudomonadota bacterium (assembly GCA_039816825.1). GTDB lineage: Bacteria > Pseudomonadota > Alphaproteobacteria > Rhizobiales > Rhizobiaceae > JBCBXA01. Next base: position 25,863 of record JBCBXA010000034.1, read on the forward strand.
GAGAACGACATTGCGCATTACATGATCTCATTGGATAACTTACGATTTAATGAGATAATATATCTAGCTCTCGCCTGACGCAACTTCACGTATAAGGCAATAAATTCAGATCCTTAGCAAGATTTCGTTATTTTCTTCAGAATGTCCAAATCCTCGGGCAAAACCTTCCCACCAAAGTGAAGAAAACAGAAAGCAACGGATGATCCGCATCCCGAAGACCGGCGGCCTGGGCCCATTCCCAGGCCGCCACGTTGTCACCCCGACGCGGGGAGCATTGACGAGAGGACGTGAAAATGAACGATTTGACACCCTTGACTGGCCACGACTTGACCGCTTGGGGCCACATCCCTGGCCCGCAATTCCCGGTTCTGTTGGCGCGCGCGAATGATCTGTTGGCGACTGGCCGCAGCATGGAGGATATCCGCTCGGTCCTTGCAGCAGATTTGCCGCCCCCACCCGTCCAGTTCCCTTTGCAGGACCCCGGCGCGATGCCGCTTCACGTGAACCTGACGCCCACCGATCCCGATGAGGAAGCGAACCTTGCAAAGGTGCGCGAGACGATGGAGTCGGTGATGCAAACCCCGACGGTCGTCGCAGGTGCGATCATGCCGGATGCCTGCCCCGCGGGCCCCGTGGGAACGATCCCTGTAGGCGGGGTGATCGCTGCACGTAACGCCATCCATCCCGGCATGCATTCCGCTGACATCTGCTGCTCGCTGATGCTCAGCGATCTAGGTGATGCCGATCCAAAAGCGGTTCTGGATGCGGCGGCCTCGGTTACGCATTTCGGTCCGGGCGGGCGTCCGCAGGGTCGGCGCTTTACCGTGTCGTTGGATTTGCTGGATGCCTTTCGTGCTAACCCATTCCTGAACAGCGCGAAGACGATCCGCGCCGTGCAGGAGCACATGGGCACCCAAGGCGATGGCAACCATTTCCTGTTTGTGGGCACTTCGCGCGCCACTGGTCAAACGATGCTCATCACGCATCATGGCTCGCGCGGTCCTGGGGCCAAGCTTTATAAGGCTGGAATGGAGGTTGCCGAACGCTATCGTCGCGAGCACGCTAAGGACACGCTAAAGCAAAACGCTTGGATCCCAGCGGACACGGAGGATGGTGCAGCCTATTGGGACGCGCTACAACTCATTCGGAAGTGGACGAAGACGAACCATAACTCGATCCATCAGGCGACGGTTGAAGCCGTTGGCGCCTCATTGCAGGACCGTTTCTGGAACGAGCACAACTTCGTCTTTCGTCGGGGCGATCTGTTCTTCCATGGCAAGGGGGCAACCCCGGCCTGGGCAGATTTTGCCGCCGATGCTGATCCTAATGGCCGGACTATCATTCCGCTTAACATGGCCGAGCCCGTCTTGATCGTAAAAGGGGCTGATGCCGACCATGGTCTGGGTTTCAGCCCTCATGGCGCAGGTCGCAACTGGTCGCGGACAGAACATATGCGTCGCCTCGGGACGAAAACTCCGGAGGAAGCCTTAGCCGAAGAAACCAAGGGGCTCGACGTGCGGTTCTTTGCCGGAAAGGTGGACGCGTCGGAGTTGCCATCCAGCTACAAGCCGGCGTTGGCCGTGCAGGGGCAGATCGCAGAGTTCAGCCTTGCAGACATAGAGGATTGGATCGATCCGTACGGATGTATCATGGCGGGCGAACTTCCCCGTTTCCAAAGGCGTCGAAAAGGGCGCCGTTAATACGACCCCGTCCGAAAAGATCGGGCGGGGTCACCTCCTATTGCCTCAGGGAGCAAATCCGCAGTCTGCCGATAGGAAGCTGCGATGCAGCATCTGAATGGCCGTTCAAAGTCCGCTTTGGGCCGTGAGTGACTGACACTAGGGCGCTCAATAGCCAGG
>JBCBXA010000035.1:0-27693 GCA_039816825.1 Pseudomonadota bacterium
CAGACATGATGATGACGCTGGCAAAGCGAAACCATATCACGCTGCCCTACGCTTCAGTGGAGGAGATCCACGCTGCCTACGAGTTCTCCAACCTGCAGGATTTTCTTGATATCTACTATCAGGGCATGGGCGTGCTCATCACGCGCCAGGACTTCTTCGACCTGACATGGGCCTACCTTCAGCGCGTCGCAGCCCAAAACGTTGTGCACGTTGAAATCTTCTTTGACCCACAAGGGCATACCAGTCGGGGCGTTTCGTTTGACACAGTTTTGTCTGGCATAATCGACGCCCTCGACAGGGGGCGGCGCGATCTCGGCGTGACGTCCAAACTGATCATGTGCTTCCTGCGCCATCTTGATGAAGAGAGTGCGTTTGAAGCCTTGCGCGATGCATCTCGCTGCAAGGAGCACATCTTCGGTGTCGGCCTCGACTCGTCGGAGGTTGGCAATCCCCCGGAGAAGTTTGAGCGCGTCTTTCGGAAGGCCAAGGAGGAGGGCTTTGCCTTAATGGCCCATGCCGGAGAGGAGGGGCCTCCAAGCTATGTCTGGGGAGCGCTCGACGCGCTCGGCGTTCACCGTATCGACCACGGAAACCGCGCGCTGGAAGATCCTGCCCTCGTGGCGCGGCTCGCAGCTGAGAAGATGCCTCTGACGGTCTGCCCGCTCTCCAACAAGCGGCTGCAGGTCGTGCCCGACCTTCGCAATCACCCTGTGCGGCAAATGCTTGAGGCCGGTTTGATGGTGAACATCAACTCCGACGACCCGTCCTACTTTGGCGGATACATGACGGAGAACTATCAGGAGCTCGCTGACGCGGTGGGACTAACAGCCGATGAGATCAAACAATTGGGCCGCAACTCCTTTGCGAGCACATTCCTGTCGGACTCGGAGAAGGCGGCCCTCATCGAGAAATATGACGCCGTTGCCGACAAGCTGGCCTAGCTGGCGAAGACGGCGTTCCAGTCTCCAAAGCCCTTCACCTCTATCGGGTTTCCGGAGGGGTCACGGAAGAACATCGTGTTTTGCTCCCCCGGTTCTCCGGCAAATCGGGTGTGTGGAGCGATAACGAACTCGACTTGAGCTGTCTCCAAACGGTTGGCGAGTGCCTGCCAGTCCGCGCTTTTCAGAATGACTCCGAGATGCGGCATGGGCACCATATGGTCACCGACCTTCCCGGTATCGGTCGTCTCAAAAGGAGCGCCCAGATGAAGCGAAATCTGGTGGCCGAAGAAGTCGAAGTCCACCCAGGTTTCCGTGCTCCTGCCTTCTCTGCAACCCAGCAACTCGCCATAGAACGCCCGCGCCTCATCAAGGTCGCGGACGTGATAGGCAAGGTGGAAGACGCTTCTGGCTTCCGGCGCCGGACTTACCATTCGCCGGTATTCTCCATCGAGGCCCAGGGCTCGGCAGGCTCCAGATGGTCGCCTTCCTGAAGCAGCTCGATTGAAATCCCGTCGGGTGACCTGACAAAAGCCATATGGCCGTCACGTGGCGGGCGATTGATGGTCACGCCCCCGTCCATCAGGCGCTGGCAGGTCTCGTAAATATTTGGGACTCGGTAGGCCAGATGGCCGAAGTTGCGCCCGCCCGAATAGGTCTCCGGATCCCAATTGTAGGTCAGCTCCAGTTCGGGAGACCGCTTCTCCGCTGACGTGCCTTTATCGTCCGGCGCGGTGAGAAAGATCAAAGTGAAGCGGCCCTTTTCATGATCCATCCGCCGGACTTCCTCGAGTCCCAGCAGGTCACAGTAGAATTTTAGCGAGGCGTCCACGTCTTGGACACGGACCATGGTGTGAAGATAGCGCATGAGGGCTCCGATCGGTTGATGCACCTAAATTGGCGCATCCCTGTCGAACCGCAAGTCAGTGTGACGCGCAACAGGGTGAACCTCAAATTAACCAGGCATGGTCAATTCTCACTAACTCAGTGGGATATCAGGGGTCTGAACATGTCAGAACTGCACGGCGCACTTGAAGCGCTGGTTTCAAGCGATCCGAAAATCAAGAACATCAAGGACGCCAACTTCAACTATGTCTGGGTTGATGATGGCTATTGCGCTGAGTTGAACCGGACGCCGGCTGACTTTCTAGGGCGAGACGCTCGCACGGTTCTGGGTCAGTCCGCCGATAGCGAGCTCGACCAGAAGGAGCGGCGCGCATTCGTATTTGGTCGCCCGCAGCAGATTGTTCTGACTGGCGCCGACGATAAGCGCCTCGTTTTCACTTGCGAGCAGGTGAAGATAGACGGCGAGAAATATCTCGTCACACGCATTGAGGGCCTCGATGGCGAGGCTCCCTCCATTTCCAAAGTCGAGCCTCAGCCAGCGGCCGCAGTTCAGCCAGCTGCGCCGGAAGCGGAAGCCGTCGTGCATTCCAGCCGCGCTTCGAGCCCCGTCTGGGCGGCAGTCAGCGATGAAGCCGGTGAGGAGAGCGCTCCCTGTCATGACGCCGAGGGCCTGGTCGCGATCGAAGGGTCCGAGGCTGACTACGCAGCCGCTTTGGCCGAGATGGAAAACGCATTTCTGCTTCTGGACAAAGACCTGAACATCATCACCATGAACCCGGCGATGAAGAAGATGTGGAAGCTGCCGTCTTCCACACAGTTCGTGGGTAATTCGTTTGAGTATCTGGTTGGCGAAATCCGCCAGATGGGCCTCTACGATGTTGCGGAAGCTGACTGGCCTGCCTTCGTTGAGGCGCGGCTCGCGGCCATTCGTACCGGTCGCATCCTTCCCACGGAAATCCCCCGCGCCGATGGCGCCACGCTCGTGATTGCCGCTAATCGCCTGCCTAGCGGCAATTACGCGATCACCTACACCGACATCACTGCACAGAAGAAACGGAACCAGGAAGCTGAAGAAGCGGCAAGTGCCGCAAAGAAGGAAGCCGATGAGGCTTCTGACTTGGTACGACTGGTGCTTTCGGAACTGGACATGGGTGTGATTGTTGCCGACACGGACGACAACATCATGCTGGTTAATGAGTGTATTGATGATTTCTATCCGAACGCCCGAGGGGTCATGCGGCCCGGTGCAAATCTGAATGACACCCTAGGAATACTCTACGATCGCGATCTTGCACAAAAGGATGGCAAGGTGGCTGGCTCTGAAGCCGAGGACCGCCAGTCGTTCATCGCCTCCATGATAAAGAATTTCCATAAGGAGAACTGGACAGGCCAGATGCGAAATTCGCAGGGCCGCTGGATTGAGTTGCGCAACCGCCGGCTTAGCAATGGCTTGATGATCGGCACCCGCGTAGACATCACGGATGAGCGTCGCACCCAGGAGCGGCTGCGCCGGCAGCTTTCAGATATCGAGATGTTCAAAACAGCTTTGGAGTCGCTGCCGATTGGCGCCTACATCAAAGATGACAATCTCGACTTCAAATATGTGAACGAGAAATGGACTGAGCTTACCGGTGTTTCTCATCGCGATGCGGTGGGCAGAGCATCTGATGATTTATTCCCCGCTGATCTGGCGAGGAAGATGTCAGAAACTTACATGCGAGCCTTTGCCACTTCGGAGACCCAAGAGATCAGATTTGAGCTGGCAGAGGACGGGCAACCCACCCGTTCCATGCTTGGTTTCAAGAGCCCAGTTACTTTGCCAACGGGTGAAAAAATGCTCATTGGTTCGGTGGCTGACATCAGTGACATTGAGGAAGCCCGTCGCACCGCCGAACTCGCGGACCGCGCCAAGTCAGAATTCCTGGCCAATATGAGCCACGAGATCCGCACGCCGATGAATGGTGTGTTGGGCATGGCGGAGCTTCTGTCGAAAACCGAGCTCGACACCAAGCAGTCGACCTTCACCGACATTATTCTCAAGTCGGGTAATGCCCTTCTGACCATCATCAACGACATTCTCGACTTCTCAAAGATCGATGCCGGTCAGCTTCGCCTTGAAAACGCGCCGTTCAACATGGCGAGCTGTGTTGAGGATGTGGCCACTTTGGTGTCGAACCGCGTGCTCGAAAAAGACCTCGAGCTTCTGGTCAAGATCGACCCGAAACTGCCGACAGAGATTGTCGGTGACCAGGGTCGTATGCGTCAGGTTCTGACCAACATCATCGGCAACGCCGTGAAGTTCACCGAAGAAGGCCATGTGCTTGTATTGGTGGAGGCTGTCCCCAATGATGAGACGGTTGATATGCGCGTCGCCGTGGAAGACACGGGTGTCGGCATTCCGGAGCATCAGGTTGCGGCTGTCTTCGAAAAGTTCAATCAGGCCGACACATCCTCGACCCGCAAGCACGAAGGCACCGGCCTTGGCCTGTCCATCTCGCAAAGCCTTATTGAAATGATGGGCGGTGAGATTGGCGCGACCAGTGTGGAAGGTCAGGGTTCGACTTTCTTCTTCAACGTCTCGCTGCCGATCCACGACGCCGAGCCGCAAGTGGCGGCTGCCCCGATCGACGTGACGGGCGCGCAAGTGCTTGTGATCGATGACAATGAAGTCAATCGCGCAATTCTGCTGGAACAGCTGACGGCTTGGGGCTTTGAAGGCATCGCCCTCGACAACGGGCCCGATGGCATCAATCTCATCAAAGAGGCCCGGCAGATGGGCGTGCCGTTCGAGGCCGTCATTCTCGACTACCACATGCCGGTGATGGACGGCTTGCAGGTCGCAAACGCGATCAAGGACGATCCGGATGCCACCGGAACCCCCATTCTGATGCTGACATCGATGGATGTGCAGATGTCTGAAGCGGAGTTCATGGAACTTGGTGTCTATAACTACTTGATGAAGCCAGCCCGGGCCTCGCAGCTGCTGGAAAACCTCGTCGATACACTGCAGCGCTACCGCCAGACAAAGGCGGGACAGTCTGCAGAGATCGCACCGGCCGCACCGGCAGCAGTGAGTGTTTCCTCTGCCGAGGCTGAACATGCCCCTGCAGCTCCGGAGGCGGCTCCTGTGCCAACGCCGGCTCCGACTCCGGCGCCTGCCGTCAATGAGGCGCCGGTTGTTCAGGCGCCGCTGCCTACACCGGCGGCTGAGCCTGTCGCGCCAGCCGCTCCGCAGGCGGCCCCGATCCAGCCTGCGCCGGTCCAGGTGCAGCCAGAGCCGACACCGCAACCCCAAGCTGAGCCCACGCCTCAGCCTGTGGTCGCGCCCACCGTTGCTGCGCCTCAACCGGCACCTGTGTCAGCTCCGGCACCTTCGATGGTCACGCCGACTGCGCCACCAGCACCGGCGCCCGTTCAGGAAGTGGAGCCAGTCGCCATTGTTTCCAAAGGCAAGTCTGCTGGCGGGTTGGACATTCTCGCCGCCGAGGACAATGAGGTGAACCAACTCGTGCTGAGCCAGATTCTGGAGGACACGGGCTATACGTTCGAGATCGTCGAAAACGGTCAGCTCGCCCTGGAGAAGTCGGGAGAGGTCAATCCGAGATTGATCCTGATGGACGTCTCCATGCCTGTCATGAACGGTCACGAGGCCACACGTGCTATCCGGGAGCGTGAGAAGCAAACCGGTATCCATGTGCCCATCATCGGCGTCACGGCCCATGCTCTTACCGGCGATAAGGAAGCGTGCCTTGAAGCTGGAATGGATGACTATCTGTCAAAGCCGATCAGTCCTGAAAAGCTGGTCGAGAAACTCGCGGACTGGTTCGAGAAGATGACCGATAGCGTTGCTGAAGCAGGCTAGCCTTTGGTCACTGGACCGTTGTCAGAATGGCTGGAAGAGACAAGCGTCGCTTCCAGCTCGCTTAAAACGAAAACGAAAGCTCCGCAGGAATGACTGCGGAGCTTTTTCTTTGACGAATGTTTGGGCTTTGGAGTTTAGCCAGCCAGGCTGAAGACCGGGTTGGTGCCGTCCACAAATTTGAGTGCGTCCGGTGCCCGCTCCGCTTTGCCATAAAGCCAGCCCTGGCCGGCCCCGCAACCCTGGTCTGCAAGCACTTTCGCCTGCTGGGCTTCTTCGATGCCTTCGGCAACCACTTTCATATTCAGGCCTTCGCACATTTGAAGGATGGCCTTTACGATATGGCCCGTTGGGCCATCATCGAGCATGGTTGATACAAACGCGCGATCAATCTTGAGCTTGTCGAACTGGAACTCGCGCAGGCGACCAAGACTGGATTGGCCTGTGCCAAAGTCGTCGAGCGAAATGCGGATGCCGACAGATCTGAGTTCGCGGATGATCTGAGCGGCCAGTTCCGGGTTCGCCATCATGGACGTCTCGGTGATTTCCAGTTCAAGCCGATGGGCCGGGAAGCCAGCCTTGGAGATGATGGAGATTACTGTGTTGACGGTGCTCGGATCGATCAGCTGCGCGGGAGAGAGGTTGAACGACAGGAAAACGTCGTCCGGCCATGCGCAGGCGTCCTTGGCAGCCTTGCTGAGAAGCGCTCGTGTCAGCGGAACAATAAGACCCCGTTCTTCAGCCAATGGAATGAAATCTGCAGGTGACACGAATCCAAGCGACCTGTCGGTCCATCTTGCGAGGGCTTCAAACCCTATGGTTCTGCCCGTTGGCAGATCCACGATGGGCTGGAAGTGAGGTTCAATGGTTTCCTTGGCGATCGCTATCCTAAGCGCCTGCTCGATTTCGAGCTGCCGCGCCTGTTCACGGGCCATGGAAGCGCTGAAGACCTGGCAAAGACCGCGCCCGGCTTTCTTGGCATGGTACACGGCCGTATCGGCGCGGTGGAACATGTCATCAGCCGTGTCGTCGGCGTTCATGAAGAACGAGAATCCGACTGTGGCCGTGAGACGGGCAGAATGCTCGCCCAGATCAAAGGGCGCGCTCATAATGTCTATGAGCAATTGCCCCATCTCTTCGGCAGCTTTGTCGGTGTAAATTTTGGGCAGGTAAGCCGCGAAGCAGTCGCCGCTTATGCGGGCAGGAAGCGAGCCATCTGGCAGCGCGCCCTTGAGTCGCTGAGCGACCTGACAAAGGATGTCATCGCCGGCCTTCCGGCCAAAATAGTCGTTGAGCGGCTTGAAGCCGTCCAGATTGATCAGGCAGATCGCAAAGGGGACTGGATCTTCCCGCAGTTCGTCAAGCTTCTTTTCGACCTTCGCGAACATCCGGCGGCGGTTGGCTATGCCGGTCAGATGATCGGTCAGCTCAAACTTCGACTGTCCCTGGACTTCATCTGGATGAAGGCTGGGTTGAACAGCGTCGCTTCGATTGGTGACCCTGAAGGTCATGATTCACCCCGGAGAGTTAAACTCGCTGGAGTGTAGGAGCCGGGAGTTGCGGAAATGTTACTTTGAACGTTGCAAGCTTAGGCAATTCTTTGAAAAGCGTTACGAAACGCAAATAGTTAGAATTAGCCGCATCTAGCTAGTGAAAATCACGACTCTTTAGTATCACACGTACATTTCTTGGATGGCCGTGACGCGGTATCCTGGCTCCATCAGGCCTGATCGGTTCAATGCGATTTGTATCGGGAGCAATGGGCATCACAGAGTTCTGCTTCTTCACGGTCTGCGGTTCGCTGTGCAAATCATCCTCAGCCTGTGGTGGATGACTGGAAAACGGTCTGCGGCGCCTGGCTGCATCCTGCGCATTCACATGGCCTCCATCGCGCCCTTCATTGCCGTGCGTTACCTCATCAGCCCGCGAGAAAGCCACATCAAACGCGCCTGACGTCTCCTGCGCGCTCGGTGGCCTTGGCGCTATGATGGTTCGGTCAATGCCGGGATTTCGCCTTGCCTTGTCATCACCTTCATCGCCTCGAGAGCCATTGATCGTCGGTTTGTCCTTCAGACTTGGCATGTCGCGGTCCGAATAGTGGCTGGGGGCAGCGCGCACCGCTGTCATTTTCCCCGGACCTATGCCGATATGCCCCGTCAGTACCTCATTGCGCAGTGCCTCGGCAGTGTCGCCACGCGCTGTCATGCGGGCTACCTTGCGATCTGACGACGAGGCTTCCGGCAATGGCGACTTCACATGGTCAGCATTGGCGAACTGCAGTTCAAACCGGTCGTCTGAAAGGGCGTCAAGATCGGCGGTTCGGTCGATCAGTTGATCGGCCACAACGTGAATGATGTCTCCTTCGCGTTGAACCTTGCCATGCACGGCCATCATGCGCGCTCCCATAATGGTGCGGCGGTATTTGGCCATTAGAGAACTCCAAACCACCACATTCACCGTGCCGGTCTCATCTTCCAGCGTGATGAAAACCACCCCTTTTGCAGTGCCCGGCTTCTGGCGAACCAGCACGACCCCGGCCACCGTGACCCATTCATTCTGGCGGGTTTGAAACAGGTCTTTTGCTGTCTTCAACCGCTTGGAGTTGCCCATCCTGCCATTGCGCATGCGAAGTGGAATGCCGTTGTCAAACACCTTGCGCAGCATGGCCATGGGGTGTGCCTTCAGCGACAGGCGCTGTGTCTGATAATCCGCCACCACATGTTCACGCAGTGGCATCTCGGGAAGCTGCGTCTTGGGATCATCGCCATAGGCCGAGGCCTGTGCCACCTCAAACAGCGGCATCTGGCTGTCCGATGTCATGCCTTTGACGGCCCAAAGCGCCGCCCGACGATCCATGCCCATGGAGCGCATGGCGTCCGCGCTGGCCAGTTTCTCCATCGTCTTGACCGACAAGCCCGTCAAACGCCGCGCCTCGTCTGGACTGGCGAGCATCTGCTGGCCGCGACGCTTGGCAAAAAACGTCATCTCCTCTTCCTTGAGGCCAGACACCTGCCGAAAGCCGAGGCGCACCGCCCGCATGCCGTCGGGGCTTTCTCCTTCGAGCTTGTTGTCCCAATCGGACAGATTGATATCGACTTCGCGTACATCGACATCATGTTCTCGCGCATCGCGAACGATTTGGGCCGGAGCGTAAAACCCCATCGGCTGAGAGTTGAGCAGCGCCGCGCAGAACACGTCCGGGAAGTAATGTTTGATCCAGGATGATGCGTAGACGAGGTGCGCAAAACTGGCGGCATGGCTTTCGGGAAAACCGTAGGAACCGAAGCCCTTGATCTGTTCAAAGCAATGGGCCGCGAACTCCGGCTCATAGCCGCGTTCAATCATCCGGCTGACCATCTTGGTCTGCAGCAGATGGATGGTGCCGACATTGCGAAAAGTCGCCATGGCGCGGCGCAACTGGTTGGCCTCATTGGCATCGAACTTGGCTGCGTCCATGGCGATTTGCATCGCCTGCTCCTGAAACAGGGGCACGCCCAATGTGCGACCCAGAATCTTTTTCAACTCATCTTTGTTTTCTGGCTCGTGGGCGGGAAAGGGGTAGTCCACGGGTTCGAGCTTGTCGCGCCGCCGCAGATAAGGGTGCACCATATCGCCTTGAATAGGGCCGGGACGGACAATCGCGACCTCAATCACAAGGTCGTAATATGTTTCCGGCTTGAGCCGTGGAAGCATGTTCATCTGGGCCCGGCTTTCCACTTGGAAAACGCCCAGCGCGTCAGCCTGCTGGAGCATGCCGTAAACTTTTGGGTCTTCGGTCTCGATGGTCTGCAATGTGAGTGGCAGGCGATAATCCTGCTCGATCATCTGAAGGCTTTTGGCGATGCATGTGAGCATGCCCAGCGCCAGAATATCCACTTTGAGGATCTTCAGTTCATCAATGTCATCCTTGTCCCACTCGATGAAGGTACGGTCATCCATGGCCGCATTTCCTATGGGGATCATCTCTTCAAGCGGGTCTTCCGTGAGCACAAACCCGCCCACATGCTGGCTGAGGTGTCTTGGAAAACCGAGCAATTGTTGGCTTAACTCAATGGCCATGCGCAGCTTGGGATCGGCGACGTCCAGGCCTGTTTCCTTGATATGCTCTTCAGGGATATCACGCCCCCAGGACCCCCAAACGGTCGAGGCGAGGGTCGATGTAACGTCTTCCGACAGACCCATCACTTTACCCACTTCGCGCACGGCAGAACGAGGCCTGTAAGTGATGACAGTGGCTGTGAGCGCTGCCCGATGCCGACCATAGCGCTCATACATATATTGGATGACTTCCTCGCGCCGTTCATGCTCGAAATCCACATCAATGTCCGGTGGTTCCTTGCGCTCTTCCGACAGGAAGCGCTCAAACAGAAGGGACGAGGAGTCCGGGTCGACAGCCGTCACATTGAGGTAATAGCAGACGGCCGAATTGGCGGCTGACCCGCGCCCCTGACACAGGATAGGCGGGTCCTGGCGGCGGGCGAAGGCCACAACATCGTGGACCGTCAGGAAGTAGTGGGCGTATTCAAGTTTGGCGATGAGGCCGAGTTCCTTCTCGACCGTGTCGCGGATGGCGGGTGGAACGGCCTGATCAAATCGATCCTCCAAACCCTTTTCCACCAGATCACGCAGATGGCCATCGGCTGTTTTACCGGGTGGCACAGGTTCGTTGGGATAATTGTATCGCAGCTCATCCAAATTGAACTGGCAAAGGGCAACAACATCCTGCACGGCTTCAATCGCTTCTGGATAATCCACATGCAGACGCGCCATTTCAAAGGCGGTTTTGAGATGGCGCTCGCCATGGGCTTCCAGCAAATAGCCGGCCTGCTCCAGCAACACGCCTTCACGAATGCAGGAGACGACATCCTGCAATTCGCGACGGTCGGGGTGGTGGTAGAGAACATCATTTGTGGCGAGGAGGGGCAGATCGTGTGCTTCCGCCATGGCTGCCGTCGCTGCCATCCGCTTGCGGTCATCGCCCCTATATTGGTGGCGCAGCGCGACCCATAGACCCGCACAGGCTTCTCGTTGCAGCGTGTCCAGAAGGGTTTCAAAATCACGGTTTGCAGTGTCATCCTCTGGATCATCCGGTGGGATGGCGATGAGTGCCTGGTCTTCAGCGGCTGCAGCGAGGTCTGCCAAGGCGATGTGGCATTCACCCTTTGGGGCAGAGCGCTTGCCAGCGGTGAGACACTTGCAAAGGCGCCCATAGGCAGTGCGGTCCGTGGGGTAGACGATAACAGAAAGCCGGGTACCCGCTGGTGTGGGGAGAAGATCGATGCGCGCGCCGACGAGAAGGCGCATATTCTCCCGCTTGGCTTCTGTATGAGCGCGCACCACGCCGGCTAGCGTATTTCGATCGGCAAGGCCAATGGCTGTATGGCCCAGGGCTTTCGCTTGAAGCACCAATTCCCCGGGGTGGGATGCGCCGTGAAGAAAAGAGAAATTGCTGACGCATTGGAGTTCGGCATAGGCGGGTGGAGCCGATGTGCCCTGGCCTTCGGCTTGTGGCCTGTTGTCCTGTGACAGGGATGTGGCGGCTCTGGAAGCCGCGCGTCTTGGAAAGGGAATGGGTGGGTTTTCGGGTGGTCGGGACATGGGCTAAGCGGCTAGAAAATGCCGTGGACAAACCAGCGCCATTCATCCGGTTCATCGTTACCCAGTTCTTGAGCGGCAGCGGGCGGCAGCAGCATCTCGCCTGCAAAGGGCGCAGGCACAACGGGTTCTGCCGATGCCTCCTCCAGTTCTTGAGGCTTGGTCTCAGCTTCCGCTTCTGAAGCCATTTGTGAATCCATGGGCGTTTCCAGCGAGGGAGGCGCGGCATAGCCTGCACGGAAAATCCAGTAGCGCTGTCCTTCGGCATCCTCGACATCGTAATAATCCCGAACCAGAGCGCCTGGCTTGGACTTGATCCTGTCGGCCCACCATTCTGGTAAAATGCGTTCTGGGCCTCGGGCTCGCATCACGCGGTGCACGCGCTTGCGCCAGATAAATTGGGCCGGAGGTCCATCGGGCAGGGGGGCTGTGACATGAGCTGCCTCCGGCCGTTCGAACAGGCGCGACGGTCGGGGAGACCGCGTCGCTGGAACCTTGGAGATGGCAGCAGGGTCTGAGGCTCGGATCTTCGCCATGTCAGCGCCCGCAGGCACACAACGCTGCGCCCGCTCAGGGACATGGCTTGCACGCGGGGCAAGCCGGTAAATGGCAGCCCGGTCTATCCGGTTCGCCAGCGTGTCGGCAAAATGGGCGAGGTGAACGGCATGGCTGGAGCCACCTGCCGTGTCGCCCTGCAAGTCGGCCATGGCGGGCTGGCGCGCATCGAGCGCTTGGGTGCGCATGGCGGTGAGTATGAAAAGATCCACCCCAAAGCCGCAATCGATCCGCTCCAGCCTGTCCTTGAAAAGACGGCGTATGGTGGCGGCATCCCGCCCCGGCGCTGACAGGTAAATATCAGTGGAACTGGTGCCGCCATCGGCTCGGTATCCGGTCAGTCGAAAGTGGCGTGCGCCCATGCCCGCTTTATCAAGGTCAGCGCAAAGAGCGGGTGCCATGGCTGCCAGCGCTACCCCCACGGCTTCATGGTCCTGCGCCATTTGCGGGCAATTGAAACGGGTGCTGAAACTTTGGATCTCTCCCACCCAGGACAAAGGTTCACGAGCATCCCCAATCAGCTGATCAAGTCGCCATCGCACGGCCTTCGCGCTGGCGGCGCTCAGGCTGGCGGATGGTCTTCGGCCTGCTTTTTGGGTGCTCTTCTTTGTGAGTTCGCTGCGGCTTTGCCGAAAGCGCCGGTCGAGGGCCAGGCGTGGAACGGCCATGGCGTCACCGATGGTTTTCAGCCCGAGGCGTTTGAGAAGCGTGATGGTTTCATCATCCAGCCTCAGGGCTTCGACAGGAAACCCGTGGAGCGGTGCGCAAGCCCTGTCTCCATCCTCATTGTCGGGTGGCAAAATGCTGGTCGCGGCCGAGGCATAATCCGACAGCGCGATGGCTGCCCCCGGGGTGTGGGCCAGCCCGATACGCACGCTGTAGCCATTGGCGCCAAAACGCTCCTCAATGTCTGCGCAGAGCCCGGCTTCGCCGCCAAACAAATGGTCGCAGCCCGTTGTGTCGATCAACAGGCCGGACAAGGCGCCACCCTTGTTTGGTGGGGCGATGTTGAAAGCCACTTGTGGTGACCAGCGCATGGCCCAATGGGCAAAGTGGCGCAAAAGAGCATGGTCGGCGTTGCTGTCATGGGGTTCCACCCGCAGCTTGGGCAGCATGGCTCTGGCATCGCCCAGGCGTTGATCCACCCACAAGCCTGCTTCTGCAGCGGCCGGGCTGAGGCCTGATATGCGGGTTCCTTTAGGCCCCTGGCTGATCAGCACCAAGGGCGCATCGGGGTCTTCGGAATCGGCATCGGCATCAACAATTCTCTCTTCAGGATTGTCAGTGCGCGCCGCCCGCTGTTCGTCCCACCAGGGAACGGGATTGGCGAGTTGATGGGCGCGGCGCGCTGCGATGAAGCGCTCCACTGCGAGCCATGGAAATCGAAGTGAAAGAATACGTCTTGTCATTCCAGGCGAGCCTCCATTCCAGGGGTGTTTGATCGTGTGCTGTGAGTGTTGCAGTGCGTGGTGGTGGGGTGATTGCGTGTGGTGCTTCAGGTGACCCGGCACCATACTGGCCTTGCGGCGGTCCACCCGGCATGTGCGGACTGGGTCGGCCTCCCCGGGCGCGGGCCAGACCTATTCGCCATGCCAGTCGCCCCGGCCCCCGTGGATCTGAAGGGTCTGAAGGCCCAGGTGTCGGAGCCGTGCGCCAGCGTGTGTGGGCGGCAGATCCCAATGGCGTGTCAGCGCCGTCACTTATCAAAAGGCAGGGTGTGCTGGCTTTCTGGGTTAGAAATGACAGCCGGCGTGAGCCTGTAAAATCTGGCCTTGGACCTTCTCCGATCACGGCTGCGATGCCGGGTGTTTTAAGCGCTTCTTCCAAAGCAAAGGGCAGGTGCTTCATGTGCGACAGGCGTGCAAAAATCACGCGATCAGCATCCAGACCAAATCGGCTCAAGCCTGCCAGATAGGCATGTCCGGTTTCACGCGTCCAAGCGCTGGTATGGCACCATATGATAGGTTTGCGCGTCCGCAATTGAGCCAGCAATGCCAGTGTGAAAGCCGTTGCGTGCGAGGCATGGCGTGGCCCGCTCGCTTCGACTTCATGGACAGCCTGTCTTGACAGACCGCCCTTGGGCAGATGTGCGTCAATGGTGGGCGATCCCAGCGCCCAAGGTGTTTTGTGGCTGGTGACAGGCGCAAGGCTGCTCGCTTTCATGAGCCGTTTGAGCGTCTGATGGTCCCGCGCTTTTGCGTCGGCTTTCCTTGGGTCTTTGCCTTCAAATTCCCCGGCAGCCACATCCCATTGCTGGACGGATTCCAGGCGCTGAGCTTCCTGGATCTTTGCGGTTCTGTTGAGCGGCCTCATGGAAAACACCTGTTCTTTTTGTCATTATGTTCTTATTTTGTTCTTAATTGCGAGTCCGAATTTTGGTCAGAACAAAAATTCTTCCAAGTGCTCTGAAATCTCTTGGAAATTCGGTAGGTGAAGACCTTATCAGGGCGCCTGACATGTCGGTTTTGGTCGCATGCGCGCCAAAACTTATCCTCGCTATGCCGATTGGATATATAGGAATATATGCCTATTTTATCCACCGCCCAGGAGGCTTCATGTCTACCAAAATTCTCAATGCAGAAAGCGGATCGATCCAACGGACCGCCATCACGGCCCATACGGCCATTATGTCGACGGATATGGAAACAGCCCGCTGCAACCATGTTCTGCGGGTTGTGGCGTCCTATTTTGGCATTCCCATCGGGGATCTGCTCGCGCCGACACGCGGTAAGAAGCCGATAGCTTTTGCGCGCCAGCTGGCGATGTATCTCGCCAACACGCACTATCAGCTGTCCATGCCCCTCATCGCAAAGACCATGGGGCGTGACAGATCCACAATCGGGTTTGGGATCAGGCGCATTGAAGACATGCGTGATGATCCGAGAACGGATACCATCATCAACTGCCTGGAACTTTTGCTGATGAAGGGAGATCGGCAAACATCCGTTCCCGCCCCTCAGGTCGGGCAGCTCAACTGATGGTCGCCTCATCCTCCAAGGGAAGGCGACAGGCCATATCCGCCCTTCGCCATCTTGCTTCAGGCGGACCTTCCGGATGTCTCGTCGCCGAGCAAGATGTGCATTTCAAGCTCACCAATGTGAAAGGGGCCAAAAAGGTCACCAAAGCGATCGCTACGGGCTGGATCGCTGCAGGCCTGGCATCTCGAAATCAGCCCAATCGCATGGCCATCACTTCAGCGGGTCGTGCCTATCTCAAACGTGCCATCCACGAGGCTGAAGCCGGGGCCAATGCTCCATCCTCGGTTCACGCGAGCCAGCACCGCGAGTTGAGCAATGTCGAAATCAAGCTGGCGGACGGCAGCCGCCAAAGGGCTGTTGTCAATCTGTCGGAGAGCCCCCTCGGCTGGCTCTACCGACGCAAAACATCAGATAGGCAGCCCATGTTGAGCGACGCCCAATTTCAGGCCGGTGAGCGCCTTCGCAGCGACTATGAGCGAGGCCGAATGCGCCAACGCGTCTCCGCCAATTGGGAAGCCGCACTGGCTGGAGGGAAACGCGGTGCGGCCCGTGGAGGCGATGATCTCACCGATGCCGCCATGGATGCTCGCACCCGTGTTGAGCAGGCGCTCGGATCCTTGTCAGATGACTATGCCAGCCTGCTTCAAGATGTCTGCTGCCATCTAAAATCGCTCAGTGACGTCAGCCGTGATCGCAAATGGCCACGTGGCACCGCCCGCATTATCCTCACGATGGCGCTGCAAGATCTTGCGAGACATTATGGCTTCGTCGCTCTCGATACAGAAAGACGCTTCTCGGATATTCGTTCATGGGGTGATGGTGAGCATGTGCCGCGACAGGCTCTTGCCGATGATCCGCAAGCGAATTGAGGCTCTAGGGTCCTGACCCTATTGCAAATGCG
Source organism: Pseudomonadota bacterium (assembly GCA_039816825.1). Lineage (GTDB taxonomy): Bacteria > Pseudomonadota > Alphaproteobacteria > Rhizobiales > Rhizobiaceae > JBCBXA01. The sequence continues at coordinate 15,673 of JBCBXA010000035.1, forward strand.
CCTCGGCGTGCGCCCGTATCCGGCCGATCATGGCCTGCAGTCCATTGGCGCGCTGGGGCGTCAAATGTTCTTCCAGGCCAATCGCAGACATGATTCCCTTCATGTCAGTAGCCAGAATATCTTCCGGCGTTTTGTCATTGGCGGCTGCCAGCGCGATTGCCACGAGCCCGCGAACAATATGTGCGTCGGAATCCCCTTTGAAGTGCAGCTTCTGGTTGCCAGAGGCGTCTTCCTCGCAGGTCAGCCAAACCTGGCTCACGCACCCTTCCACCTTGTTCTCGGTGTTGTGGGCCTCTTCTGGCAGTGGTTCGAGTATCTTGCCGAGCTCGATCACATAACGGTAACGGTCATCCCATTCGTCCAGAAACTCGAAGTTCTCGATTATGTCTTCGATAGGGGGTGTGGCCACGCGCTCATCCTTCAGGGTTGATGCACGTCATATAGCCAAATCAAAGCATGAGTGGAGGGGCAAAGCGCCGCTTGCCACAAGTTCAGCCTGGGGTCAGGACCCATTAATTTGATTGGATTGGCGTCTGATATGACAAGATACTCAAGGAAAAGACTGCAAAGCGGGCTGGTCGCCCGGTTCAAGTCTTTGACGCAGAAGATCGCCGTCAGAGCGGACGTCCTTCGGATGGGGTCACTTTGACCGGTGGACTTCGTTGCAAAGGCTTGAAAGTCGCAAGACTTCCATCGCCTCCGCTCCTCGCCACCGGGCAAATTGACTCCCACCAATGCAAACAGATGAACGGGTCCTGACCCTAGAGGTTGGAGGCAATACCTTTCGCCGCTTCCAAGGCGATCTGACGGGCGATCGGATCGTGAAGGACATTTTGGCCAATCCCGGTTTGATCAACCGCATTGTGTATCGACCCAGTCACGACCGTCTTTGCCGACTGTGCGCCCAGCGCCAGTTGATCGCAGGTCTTCTGCTCGCGCTCACAGGCTGCATCGGCGGTGGTCAGCAGTGTGTCGACGGCACGGCCACCGTGATGCGCAAACTGCGCGGGAGCATCTTCCCCCAGTCCGGGCATGGAACCAAACTTTTCTGCTGGCATGAAGAAAGCAGTCGCCGAAAGCACCAGTCCGGCTTTCGCAAGTTTCAGCAACATCATGTCTCTCCCGTCTCAGCCCTGCTTGAATGTGCGGGCACATAGTTCCACGCGGCGGTTGGTCCGCCGTCGAGAGAACCCTGTCAGGAGTGGGTGGCGAAGTTGATTCAACTCCCCGATGCATTTGCTTCAAATTTTAGCTTTCAGCGCCAGGCGATGGCAGCCGACGCGAAATCGCTAAAATCCGATCTGTTTGATTCAGAAATGGCAGGCGACGCCTCAGTGAAGGCATGAAGAATATCAATTTTCTCAGTGGTTTGAGAGTCGTATTCTTGTGCCCCGGCGCACAATTGCTAACGCGGCATAGGGCTTTCTCGTAGAAACACTTCATTCACCGTACCCCACAAAACGCACCCGTTTGGAATGCGAAACAGCCGATTTCGGTCCCTTGGCCCTCCGTCGTTAAGAGTTGAACCATCGCTCTGGGGTTCATTGGAGGAACAACACGGGGCTTCCTTTGAACTCACTGATGAACATATTGCCAGATGCTCTGACCAGCGCCTTCTCGCGCCGGCTGGACGCTGCTGTTCATTCGAGCCTGACGTCTTCTCCATCAGATCGGGCCGGGCACCGTCGCTTCATCGGTATCTGTCTGGCTCTTTCCATCGTGCCTTTGGCGGCGCTGCCGATAGTCGCGGCATCTCTTGAGGGATTTGATGGGTCTCACTTGCTGGCTTTCGTTTCGATGGCCGTCTTTTCTCTGCCGGCCTGGACGCTTTCGAACACGGGCTCCGTGGGCCTGGCGCACCGGCTGAGGCTTTTGGCGACAATGGGCGCATCAGCAGCCATCGTTACGGCGTTTCCGGCAACATGGCTTGCCTGCCTGGTCGGCCTGCTCTGGGCTGGGTGGTCGATCTTGCTCAAGGATCGCACGTACTGGGCTCTTGCCGCCGCTGCCGCTGTTGCGGCTGCCATTGTGGGCCATCTCGTCTTTCTCGGCACGCCTGAAGTGACGCAACCCTCCCTCATGGCAGGTCTGGCTCTTGTCATGATGATCGCATGGGGGCGCCGCGGTTCGGAAATGGCTGTAGACGGCGGTTCCGAAGGCCAGGTTTCGCTGGGCAGTATCCTCAAACTGGATCGCTCGAGCCGAGTTCTTGAGTGCGACGGACCAATATGCGCCGATCTTGATCTGAAGTCAGATCACCAGGGGTTTGTTCATCGGGTGCATGTTGCCGATCGTGTTGAGCTTCTGGCTTGCCTGGACCGTGCGGCCAATGGTGATGAAGCTGAAGAAATCAGGATCAGGCTGAGTGGAGCATCTCACGGATGGCATCCTGTTCGTCTTTTGATGAAGCGAAGCGGTGACGGGCATGTGGATGTGCTGCTGACCTGCGACGCAGAAGCCACAAGGCTGCGGGGGGAGATCGAAAGACTCACGACCGAACTCGAAAGCGCAAACGCGTCAAAGACCCGGTTCATCGCCACCATGAGCCACGAACTGCGCACGCCCCTCAATGCCATCCTTGGCTTCTCCGACCTCCTACGCCAGTCGGTCGCCGGTCCGGTTTCCGAACGCCAGACGGAATATCTCAATGATATCCACGGTGCGGGCGAACACCTCCTGTCATTGGTCAACGACATTCTTGATGCGTCCAAAATTGAAGCCGGCTACTATCAACTGGCTTGCGACGAGTTTGAGTTGGAGCCTGTGCTCGCGACCGTATGCTCCCTCGTCGAGTGCTCAAGAAACGGCTCCGGAGTCACGATCCGCAAGGACGTCCAGCCGGGACTGCACTCGATCTTTGCTGACCAGAAAGCTTTCAAGCAGATTGTGATCAATCTCCTCAGCAACGCGGCCAAGTTTTCGCATCAGGGTGGTGAAGTTGCTCTCTCATTGGAGCGTCACCACAAAGGCGTCCTGCTTACGATCACCGACCAGGGCGTGGGAATGAGCGAGGACGATCTTGCGGCGGCCTGCGAACCTTTCGTGCAAGCGCAAAACGGACATGCGCGCCATGCTGAAGGCACCGGCCTCGGGCTAGCCATCGTCAAAGGATTTGTCGAACTGCATGGCGGTCGCCTGATGATGAGTTCTGCTCTGGGGCACGGGACGACCGTCAAAGTTCTGCTGCCCAATGTTCAGCCGAGCGCAGTTCACACCGAGGTTCAGCAGGACGAAGAGGTTGTTGTTCCGATTGCGCAGTTGAAAACGTCGCCTCCATCTTTGGTCACGCCATTGCCCACAGCTGATAGCGACGTGTTCGCCACCACAACTTTCAAAAGCGCCTGACCCAAAAGCGCCGCGAGAAAACATGCCACGTAGACCAGCCAAACCAGCACATGAACCCCGCACCGGGCGCCTGATGGGCCTAGTGATAGCCAATCCGTTGGCCAGCGCGGCGCTGGGGGTATCGTTGCTCTGGGGCGGTGCAGTGGGCGTGAATGCTGCTTATTTGCAGGACGACACTCATCCGGCACCGCTTTGGGCCACTCGAGGCATGGCCGTTTTACCCGGCGCTTCGGTTTTGGGTGACAGGCCGAGCGCCGACACTGAGTCCAACATTCGCAAGATATCGATCAGTCCCATCGATCCCCTGATCGAAGAACTGCAGATCGCCCTAGCCGAGAAGAACTTCTACGCTGGCGCTCTTGATGGAAAACTGGGTGCCAAAACACGAGAGTCCATTCGCCAATATCAACGCGCGGCTGGCTTTGAGTCCGATGGCGAGCCATCCGGTCGGCTTTTGGCTCATGTCCGCATGTCGTCGATCCGTGGAAATGTGTCGGCCACCGCGCCCTTGCCTCGAACCACCCCTTCATCCGAGGCAACCAAGGTGGTTCCTCCCACGAGAGACCTCACGCTTCGAATTCAGCGTGGTCTGAAGGCCTACAGCAATCCGGAGCTGGAGGTGGATGGTATTCTTGGTGCAAAATCTCGAGCCGCCATCGCAGCCTTTGAGCGCGCGCAAGGTCTGCAAGAGACGGGCCGTCCGAGCCCCGACGTGCTTCGAAAACTTCTGGAAGTCGGCGCTCTCTAATCCGCAATCGCCGCTTGCAGAAGCGCTTTGAGCGCGTGCAATAGAGAGCATGCGTGTCACAAGCGATGTATTCTGCTCAGCACTGGTCCGTACGGTCTTTGGCCAGGGTGGCTTTGCTGCCATCGCCAGCCGCGGTGCCCGCGAAGCTGGGGCCATTTATGTCACGCAGCGACTGCGCTCGGGTGCGTTCAATCTCTACGGACCTGCTCCTCAGAGCTTCTTTGACGACAATGCAGGTCGTGACAACGCGGTTGACGCCCGCAAGTTCGAAACGCTCATGGAGCAGGTTTCAGAACCTGACATAAGTGAACGGCTTCAACGTGAACGCCACTATGATCCCGATATCTGGATCGTGGAACTGGAGACGGACTCACTGCCCAGCACCATCAGGCTGGTGGAAGCTTAAGGTCCTGACCCTCGTCTACAGCGTCTGCAGGGCTTCCGGCTCAAACAGCTCATCGTTCAAGCCGGTCGCTTCAACGCGCCCGCGCAAACCCAAAGACTGCGGGTTGGGGCTTCTGTGAAGAAGCGGATCCTGACGCTGCCATTCATCCAGAGCCTTGCGGCAATCGGCAGGGTTCAGGTTGGAATAGGCAATGCGCAGTCTTTCAACGACGCGCATATCGCGCCTCGCCATCATATGGGTTGCGGTGAGAAGCTTGTAGGCCACTTCCGGCTGGCACTCCACGGCGCGCAGCCCCACACAAAGGGTCTCCAAACCGGGTTCAGCCATCATTTTGGAGACTTTCACGGGCGAAAGCTCCAAGGTTTTTTCGAGCGCTCTCTGCAGGCCGTTGCGATCCAGACTTTCAGCGGCCTTGAAAAGCTCCGTGTCAGTCGATGCTGGACCCATGACCTGTGTGGGGTCCAGCGCTCCCGAGCTTCTTTTAGGCAGTGGTGTCGTCATCGGTGGAGCGGGTACTTCCACCATATCTTCAGCGACTGCTTGGGCACCTTGAGTCCCATTGATCGAAGATGAAACTGGCTGGCTTGCATGCCCCACACTACGCGTAGCCGTGTTCAGGGAGGCTTGAGCACTCAACGTCGAGCGCTCACTCGGCGTTCTTACGTCATGTCCGCGTGCACGCTGGGCAAGAGCCAGCAAATCGTTCCGAGCTTTCTCAAGGGCCGAGGTGCGGTTGTGCAGGTCCAGGCGAACCTGCGCCATCTGCTCTGCCCGCGCGGTAAAGCTGGCTTTGGCCAGATCTTGTGCTTTGCCGTTCGTGTCGGCCGGGTTTGGATCGTTGGCGAGTGACGGGCTTGCCAGTTTCTGCGCGGCTTCTTTGGCTTCCACCTCTTCACTCATGGCGGATGCGATAATGCCCAGGGCGGTGCGACCCTGCGCTTCGGTCATGGCCTTGGGCTTGTTTTTCAGCAGGTGACGAACAGGGGCCGTCTCGCCTTTGGCGATGATCTCTTCGATGACGAGCGCGGACAAATTGCTCCGCTGCGCGAGCAATACCCGGTGCTCTTCGCTCTTGCTCTGGGCGATGGCGATCTGATCATTGACGGAGAGCTTGCTGGCGGTTGCCAGAACGGGTGCCGCGATCGAAATCGACTGGTTGGCAAGTGTGCGACACGTCTCGGAGGGCGCAAACTCGCAACCGGACAGGACAGCAGCAACCCAGCGCAACGTATCCCGGCTGACTTTGGGTAGGAGTGGGCGAATGAGCTGCGCGTAGACAGTGATTTCCTGAGGGCTGCGTCGGCGCGGCGCCACGAAGGCGTCGGTTGCGGCCCGAACGATGGACTCGGTTCGCTTGGCGCCTTCGGATGTCAGTCCGTCGAGGGCTTCATCCGCGCCACCCACATTGTCGAAGCTCGGTTCCAGCCTGTCTGACCGGAGAGGAAAGGCTTGATCTTGCTTCGCTGCGGCCTGTGCCATGGATTGGTCGCCCCTAGAGTTTCGCGTTGCTGCATTTGTCGCATCCAAGCCCTTAACCGGCGGTTAACCATAACCTTTCAGAACGTTCATAGGAGCTACGACAAGAGAAGGCGTCCAAGCAGCGCTGTCACGAAGGAGGGGCTTATGGGCCTTGTTCTCCAATATCGACCACCGCGTAAAACCACCGGCAGCCTGGCGGCGAGACAGCTGGCCAAGGGGCATTCCACCGGGCAAATCATTCTGTTCACCGGGGTCCGCTATGAGCGCTACGACAGTTCGATCGCTGACCAGCAGGATACACCAGAGCAGCCACGGCAGCGGACTGCACGAGGTCGTCGCAAGCACCGTTAAACCAATCATGGTGTGGTTGGTCCGCGCCGTCCGACGCTATGCTTCTCCAGCAGTCTTGACAATCTGCCTCGCGGTTCTGTTAACCGGCTGCGCCAGGCCCAATGGCGACTTTGATCGTGCTGACCGGCGCCACTACATCACCCACGACTGGCTGGCCCCCATGGCCGGCACGCTGACAATGTCTGCCCTGCGCACCGAACTTGTCTCCCGCCTGAACTACACCGAGCGGGACGCACGATTGCGCAGCGCATCCTGGGGACTTGTTCTGCCGCCCCATCACAATGACTGGCTCGGACAGGCCAAGGTGGAGTTGGCCCGTACACGGTTTCTCAATCCGCTGGGCCTGCGAATGAGCAAGCATGCCTATCACCGCAATCTGAGGCGAACCCGTTATGCGTCTTCGGCGGCGAGATGGAACCGTCTGATCTCGGACCTTGAGAGTGATCTTTCGCTGGTTGACCCGTTTTACGATGCGGCTCGGGCAACGATTTCCCATGATCGCGTTCGGCTGCAGGCTTCTGCCCAACTGTCCGACACCCCAAAATGGAACGCCCGCCACATTGGGGGTCGTGTGAAAGAGAACGACGTTATCATCTCATGGACGCTCAACAGTCTCGACCTGCGATATGCCAGCTATCACCATGCCTACACACGTCTTCTGGCTGAGGAGCCTCCCGAAGATCTTGCCACGGCTGAGCGCGCATATGCAGCAATCGCCAGGCTGCACGCGGCAATCAGCGCCGCGCTGGCCGACCTGGACGGTGTCGATCCATCACTGGGCTATGGCAGGGCACCTGTTGTGACCAAGTAGGTCACTCGGCGCGTTAAACCCGGTTGTCGTCAGCAGGGCCTGGCTCTGGAGCAAGCGTGTCCGGGTCGGGTTCAAACGGGTTGCACTGCATTGAACCGACGAAGCTCTGCAATGCATCCTCCTTACCGACGCCTCCTTCAAACACTCTGAAGAGCGCGAAGCCCTGGTCGAAGTCGAGTTCGACGACAATGCGCTTCTCAAGTTCCTGAGCGCCGATCTCGCGCAGCCGCGCAAGTTGAGACGCGTTCACCAGCACAAGTTCAAGACCAGCGCTGGCGGTCAGTCGGTCATTGAGCGAATAGGTGTTGCGTGATCCATTGTCGAAAATTGCCAGCGTCCAGAAAACATCGCTCACTGGGCTGGAGATGGCGATGGGCTGAGCAGCCAGATCAAAAGGGCAAGCAAACAGACGAAATTGCCGGTCGCCGGCCAATGCGTCGGACATGGCGGCCATGCCGGACACGTCCGAAAATTTGAACTTGGGCAGATTGGCGTTGGCCAACGTCACCGACGCGGTCGTCGTCGCCATTTTCGGTATCGCCAGGACAACCGTGATGTGGACCAGACAGGCCAGCAACATGCCAGCCAACACCGTTATCAAGGTCCGGCCTACGATCTGGCCAGCCATGGAAGTTCGCGGGCGCTCCATGTCAGCATCCTTCCCTTGCGCGGCCACCGACGATGCGGGGCAGAGAGATATCACGGACGCCAACTCCCGACCCAACCTGTGTGTCGTAAAGGCGTAGAGTCAGAATGAGCCTGGCGGAGCTCTGCGTCTGGATCCAGTTGCCCGGTGCAGGATCGGGGCCGACAGCAATTACAAGCGCATCGACTCCGTCACCTGCTCTCCCGGCTTCCTCGACAGGTGCGTGAACAATGGCCCGTGAGTTGATGCCGCTTTGTGGTGCTCCATCGGCAAGCAAACTCACCCCGGCTTCGTCGACTGCATCCAGGGTCCAAAGGCGAGCCTGCGGCACCGAACCCAGAAGCATATAGTTGCAGCCAGCTAGCAGTGGGGCACCATCGGAATCCGTGGTGGCGGTGAACTCAAAGCCTTCTGCCAGACCCATGGGAAGCCCGCCAATCTGTGCAGCCTTCGCGGAGGCATAGGGATTGCCCTGGGGTGCAGCCAGGTCTGTATACGCGCTCCAGCTGCCCAGTTGATTGCGCGCGATGAAGAGATCGCCTTCCAACGCTTTCCAGGCGGACCAGCCACCAAGACCAAGCCCCATCAGACAAGCGGTCGCGATTGCGAGAAGGCCACCGAGAAGTCTCAACTCAACGCCCGGTCTGCGGCTCGGAATTGGTGGTCACGCCACTGGAGATCTCGGCCAGCTGCTGCGGGTCGAGGAGGGCCGTTGTCTCGGCGAACAATTTGTTCAGCTTCCTCAGCGAGCGTTCGGTGTTGGTCCCCAGTCCACGCGGGCGCTCCGACACTTCAAAGCCCTCATCCCGGGCAAACGGCGTGGGCAGATTCTGTTCGCCAATGAAGGGAATGCTCTTCAACTCGATGTTCTGATGCGCGTAGGTCATGAACTGCTGCCACGTCATGGCGGGCAGTCTACCTCCGGTCAGCCGAGCGGTCGCTGAGAAATCGTCATTGCCATACCAGACCGCGGCAACATAATTGCCCGTGTAACCCACAAACCAGGCGTCTCGATAGGCCTGTGTCGTGCCAGTTTTGCCCGCAGCCGGAATGCCTGCCAGCGCGGCGCGACGTGCGGTGCCAATTTGTGGCACCTGCACCAGAACCTCATTCATGGAGGTCACGGCTTCTTCGCTGAGAATTCGCTCAGGGGCAGGGCGACTGGACTCAAAATCCCAGACCAGTGAGCCGTCCTCGCGGCGCAATTGCGTGATGCCGTGCCGGTGTGGAGCGAACCCTCCATTGGCGAAAACGGAATAGCCGGTGGCCTGGTCCAGCACCGTCATTTCATTGACGCCTAGTGCCATGGGCGGGAAGGGGACGATGTTGGCCTCGACACCCATGCGTTTTGTCAGGGCGGCAATCTCTTCGCGCACGGAACGTTTGGCCGATAGCCGAACAGGTACCGTGTTGATGCTTTTGATCAGCGCTGTGGCTGCAGTCGTCCGACCCCGGAAGCTGCGGCCATAGTTCTGCGGCGACCAGTTGCCGATGCGGATCGGGGCATCGAGGACCCGGCTTTCAGGCTTGAGTCCATTCTCCATGGCGTGGGCATAGATGTAGGGTTTGAAAGATGAGCCGGGCTGTCGCTTGGCGCTGGTTGCCCGATTGAACTGGCTCTCGCCATAGTCCCGACCGCCGACAACGGCGCGCACAGCACCGTTCGGATCCATAACAACCATGGACGCCTGGGTGACCCGGAAGCCCTTTCCGTACTGCCGCAGATGGCTTTCGATTGCGTTTTCAGCCGCCCTTTGCAAGTTGAGATCAATGGTGGTTTTGGCGATCAGGTTACGTTCGCCCAAGCCGCGCGCCGTCTCTCTGACTTCATCGAAGGCCCAGTCGAGGAAATAGTCAGGCTGAGACAAGTCGCCACGATAGATCGCCGCAGCCGGTCGACGCCTCGCTTCCACCACCTGACCTTCCGTGACGAAGTTGGCCTCCACCATGTTCGTCAGCACCTCATTGGCGCGAGCCCGGGCGTTTGGCAGGTTCACATGCGGAGCAAATTTGGTTGGAGCCTTGAAGAGGCCCGCCAGCATCGCACCTTCGGCCATGCTGATCGATTTTATGCTCTTTCCAAAATAGAACTCCGCAGCGGCCTGAACGCCGAAATTGCCGCCGCCCATATAGGCGCGGTCAAGATAGAGCTGCAGGATCTCTTTTTTGGAGAGGTTGAACTCCAGCCAGACCGACAGGAACGCCTCGTTGATCTTGCGTTCCAGCGAGCGTTCATTGGTCAGGAAGACGTTCTTGGCCAGCTGCTGTGTGATTGTGGAGCCACCTTGCACTACGGCGTTCGCCCGGGCGTTCTCATACAGTGCGCGTATCAGACCTTGCGGATCGACCCCGTAATGCTCGAAGAATCGGCGATCCTCCGTCGCCAGCACGGCTTTCACGAAATGATCAGGCAGGTCTTCAAGCTGGGCCACGGGTCGCTGGCGAATTCCCCGTTCGCCGATCTGATTGCCGTAGCGATCAAGGAAGGTGACGGAGAACTCATCCTGGGCCAGCCAGTCCCCCTCTGTGCGCTCCATAGCTGGAATGGCGAGAGCCAGAAGCAGCGTCGCTCCCACCAGCCCCACGGTTGCGCTCTCGCTGCCCAGTTCTGCGAGAATTCGCTTGAAACCATAGACCCGAAACCGCCGAAAGAAGATGACCACATCTTCCCAGAAGTCGCCGCCGGATGCGAATGCCTGATAGAGCGTCGTGTCGATCCACGCATCGATGGCGAGCATGGCCCGACCAAGCCAGCCGCGGCGGCGTTCCGGTCGGCTCGTTTCCAGCGGATCGTTTCGTCTCTGCTTCATCATCACAGGCTTGCGTTGGTCAGCTTGACCTTGGATCAATTAGTTGGTCTGCCATCCTTCTACCATCCAAACCGCCAGAAGAAAGGCGCAGCAGCACCATTGTCGCAACGTCGTGAACACCCCAGACAAGACCAGCCAAGCGCATCAACTTCCTCGCAAGAGCGATTTTGGGAAGGCAAAACGCTGGAAGAACTCAGTTCCGATGAGTGGGAAGCGCTTTGCGATGGCTGTGGCAAATGCTGCCTGAACAAGCTTGAACATTGGGAAACCGGTGAGATTTTCTGGACCAATGTGGCGTGCCAGCTCTTCGATGACGGGGACTGCCGATGTTCGAACTATGCCAACAGGTTTGCCACGGTTCCCGATTGCGTCCGTCTCACTCCGCAGGTCGTGCGAGATGTCACCTGGTTACCCTCTACGTGCGCATATGTGCGCGTCCGAGACGGCTTGGACTTGCCGGACTGGCACTATCTGAAAACGGGTGATCGCATGTCGGTTCATCGTGCCGACGCGTCGGCTCAGGACAAGACTGTTTCAGAACAACATGTTACAGTGGAAGAGTATGAGGACTTTCTGGTCGAGATAGAGGATCTCTGAAAGAAAATAAAAATTATAGGAATATTTTCCCAGTGTTATATTTGACAAACCAGCTAGCGAGCGTTCGCCCATTCTAGAATTTGGGCGCAAAAGACGTTCACAGACGGGTGCCGGATAACGGGGGCGTTTTCCCCGTCTGGGGTGAACTCCCAAATGGCGTCCGTCTCGTCGGTGCTGAACTGACCAAGATACTCACCATCCTTTGTGACAACAGAGCCATCGGGTAAGCAGTTGATATCGTATTTTAGCGCCGCCTCATCCATTTTTGGCGGGCTTCTCTTTGCTCGGCTTGTCGCTCTTATCCGCGTCCGCTGGCTTCACGATCCTGCGCAGATCGCTTTCAAACCGTTCCGTGCTTTCGTCAGCCTCTAGGTCGCGGGCCGCTTGGCGGAACTTGTCGATTTGGCTTTTTCTGCTTTCTTCGTTCATATCGACCCCATGAGTTATGATTACGTTGCTTACATAGATGAAGCGGGAGACCCAGGCTTAAAGAAAGCCCGTCCGATAGATGAAAAAGGGGCCACAGAGTGGCTCAACGTGTCATGTTTTCTTGTACGTGAACCAAATTTTGGCTGCGAGCCTGTTTGGCTAAAAGATACGCTCGAAGATATCGGCATCCGCCAGCGATCTGACCTACACTTCAGAGATCTCAGCCCCACAAGAAAGCGCAGAGTTTGCGAACTGGTTAGTGATCTTCCAGTTCGGTATTTTGTGGTCTCCTCTAACAAAAGAAACATGAAAGGTCATCGTGTCTAGCCATGCCAAATCCCCCTCTCGCCGCCAATGTAATGGCCCAGTTCTAGGGGGGAAGGACAGGGGGCTAGACAC
>JBCBXA010000036.1:0-16757 GCA_039816825.1 Pseudomonadota bacterium
TCTTGCCATGGTCAACATGGCCAATCGTGCCAATGTTGCAATGCGGCTTGTTACGCTCAAATTTCTCTTTTGCCATTTCGGTCTCCTTACCTGCAAAGCACCCAGCTTCGCGGATCTATTCGTGTTGGGTTAGGCGTACTTTGCCTGGATTTCTTGGGCCACGGCCTGCGGAACAGGATCGTAGTGGTCAAACTGCATGGTGAACTGGGCACGGCCCTGGCTCATGGAGCGCAGCGTGTTCACATAGCCAAACATGTTGGCCAGCGGCACCATGGCGTTCACCACGGTTGCAATGCCACGGGCTTCGGTGCCCGAGATCATGCCACGGCGGGAGTTCAGGTCGCCGATAATGTCGCCCATGTAATCTTCAGGCGTGACGACTTCGACTTTCATCACTGGCTCGAGCAGCTGGGCACCAGCCTTTGGAGCCGCTTCGCGGAACGCTGCACGGGCAGCGATTTCGAACGCCAGAACGCTGGAGTCCACATCGTGGTAGGCACCATCGTTCAGCGTGGCTTTCACGCCGAGCATTGGGAAGCCAGCCACAGGGCCAGACGACATGACGGATGCAATGCCCTTCTCGACGCCTGGGATGTATTCTTTCGGCACGTTGCCGCCCACGACCTTGGACTCGAATGCGAAATCTTCGCTCTCGGTATTCGGCTCGAACGTCAGCTTCACGCGAGCGAACTGACCAGAACCACCGGACTGCTTCTTGTGGGTATAGTCCACATCGGCAGCGCGGGTAATGGTTTCGCGGTAAGCCACCTGTGGCGCGCCAATGTTGGCTTCCACCTTGAACTCACGCTTCATGCGGTCGACGAGAATGTCGAGGTGCAATTCACCCATACCGGCGATGATGGTCTGACCGCTTTCCTCGTCGGATTTGACGCGGAACGAAGGATCCTCGGCTGCCAGACGGTTGAGCGCGATGCCCATCTTCTCCTGGTCGGCCTTGGTCTTTGGCTCGATGGCAATCTCGATGACCGGCTCTGGGAAGACCATGCGCTCAAGAATGACGGGCTTCAGCGGATCGCAGAGCGTGTCACCCGTGGTGGTTTCCTTGAGGCCAGCAATCGCGACGATGTCACCAGCATAAGCTTCTTTGATATCCTCGCGGTCATTGGAGTGCATCAGCAGCATACGACCAACGCGCTCGCGCTTCTCTTTCACCGTGTTGAGCACGGAAGAGCCAGTTTCGAGCTTGCCGGAATAGATGCGGCAGAACGTGAGCGAACCAACAAATGGGTCGTTCATGATCTTGAATGCGAGAATGCCGAGCGGCGCTTCATCGGAAGCTTCGCGAGTGGTCTCTTCTTCGGTCTTCGCGTCGATGCCCTTGATAGCAGGAATATCGACAGGAGACGGAAGGAAATCAACCACTGCATCAAGAAGTGGCTGCACACCTTTGTTTTTAAACGCTGTTCCGCAGAAAACCGGGAAGAACTCAACACCGATGGTGCCTTTACGAATCAGAGCGCGGAGCTGATCGGTGTCGGGCTCGTTGCCTTCGAGGTAAGCTTCCATGGCTTCCTCGTCGACTTCGACGGCCATCTCGATCAGCGCTTCGCGATACTCAGCAGCCTGGTCGGCAAGCTCGGCTGGAATGTCGGTTACGTCCCAGGACGCGCCCAGTTCTTCACCGTTCCAGATCAGGGCCTTCATCTCGATCAGATCGATACATCCGGCAAACTCGCTTTCAGCGCCGATGGGCAACTGACACACGAGAGGCTTCGCGCCGAGGCGCTCTTTGATCATCTCCACGCAACGGAAGAAGTCAGCGCCAAGCTTGTCCATCTTGTTGACGAAGAACATGCGAGGCACGTTATAATTGTTGCCCTGACGCCAGACTGTTTCGGTCTGCGGCTCAACACCAGCGTTGGCATCGAGCAGCGCAATCGCACCATCGAGCACGCGCAGCGAACGCTCGACTTCAATCGTGAAGTCCACGTGGCCTGGGGTGTCGATGATGTTGAAACGCTTGGTAGAACCGTCACGACCCTTCCAGAATGTGGTGGTCGCAGCAGAGGTGATCGTGATGCCACGCTCCTGCTCCTGCTCCATCCAGTCCATGGTGGCAGCGCCGTCATGCACTTCGCCAATCTTGTGGCTCTTACCAGTGTAGTAGAGGATCCGCTCGGTCGTCGTCGTCTTACCGGCGTCGATATGCGCCATGATGCCGAAGTTGCGGTAGTCTTCAATTGCGTATTCGCGGGCCATGGGGAGGTGCCTTCGGGTTAAAGTCGGGGGTCTAAACCGCTACCAGCGGTAGTGAGCGAAAGCCTTGTTGGCTTCGGCCATCTTGTGAGTGTCTTCGCGCTTCTTAACGGCGGCGCCACGATTGTTGGCGGCATCCAGCAGTTCGCCGGCGAGGCGCTGAACCATGGTCTGCTCATTACGCTTGCGCGCCGCAGCAATCATCCAACGAATTGCGAGAGCCTGACGGCGCTCGTTCCGAACCTCGACGGGAACCTGATAGGTCGCACCACCTACGCGGCGGGAACGGACCTCAAGGTGAGGCATGACGTTCTCAAGCGCCTGGTGGAACATGGCCACCGGCTCAGACTTCGCCTTTTCCTCGACCTGATCGAGCGCGCCGTAGACAATGCCTTCAGCGATGGACTTTTTGCCGTCGAGCATGACAGCATTCATGAATTTGGAGATGACGAGATCGCCGAATTTGGGGTCCGAGTTGATCTCACGTTTCTCTGCGCGGTGACGACGGGACATTTAGTTTCTCTCTTCTTTCGCCAGCTTACTTCGGACGCTTCGCGCCATACTTGGAGCGACGCTGCTTCCGGTCTTTCACGCCCTGCGTATCAAGGACGCCGCGAATGATGTGGTAACGCACACCGGGCAAATCCTTCACACGACCGCCGCGGATCATGACCACAGAGTGCTCCTGGAGGTTATGGCCCTCACCTGGGATGTAGCCGATCACCTCAAAGCCATTGGTCAGGCGGATCTTCGCCACCTTCCGAAGAGCCGAGTTCGGCTTCTTTGGCGTGGTGGTATAGACGCGTGTGCAAACGCCACGCTTCTGCGGGTTACCCTCGAGAGCGGGAACCTTGTTGATTTTGCGCTTTGGCGTCCGCGGCTGGCGGATGAGCTGATTAATCGTTGGCATTTAGCCTCAACCTCTATTCCCCGCCAGTGCGGGCCCATGTTTGCCCGGGTGACCAGGCAATTTCCGTCCGGTTTCCCGAACTCTGTCTCCCGGCCATCCGGGCTCTCAACACTGACTTGAAACGGCGACGGCCAAGTAAGGCTCACACGCACAGAAGCCGTACCGAGGCGAAATATCGCTTTCGTACAGCAATAAGCGTCAGGCCCGGCAAAACCGGATTGACGCTTGTTTCAAGAGGAAGACCCGGCGAACCGCGACTTCATTGTCCAGCAATTTAAATCTCAAGCACCTGGTTTGACCTGCGCTGCATGGGGAGAAACCAGTGTTTTCTCCGAACATTGTTCCAGCCAGTTGCCGGACCAAACGCGAGTCACCTAGGTGAATGCGCGGTGTCTAAGGCTTATCCACAAGGTCGTCAAGAGCGTTCCGCGAGTCATGCTGGGCCACTCCGCTTCGGGCTTTGCAACTTGGCTTGGGGCTTTGCAACTTGGCGATGATTGGAAAGCCGCCGGAACGTCTTTTGCGACCCGCAGAGCTTCAAGCTGGACAATCTATATCGAACACCTTTGCAGTTGACCGATAAGGCTTGCTATCGCGTGCAGATGATTTGATAGTTTGGTTCG
This sequence comes from Pseudomonadota bacterium, assembly GCA_039816825.1. Classification (GTDB taxonomy): domain Bacteria; phylum Pseudomonadota; class Alphaproteobacteria; order Rhizobiales; family Rhizobiaceae; genus JBCBXA01. The sequence continues at coordinate 3,751 of JBCBXA010000036.1, forward strand.
AAGTAGCGGAACTGGGCGGTGACCCAGATTGCCAGAAAACCAGCAAATAGATGACGACTACAATGAGCCAGAGCGGAGGAACGCGAGCTTCAAACAACGCTTGAACAACTACGGCCTGGCTGCGTTACTGTTATTCATCATCTTGTTGGAGGGCCTTAACAACAGTTTGGGTTGGGAACTCATGATCTTGAAAGCAGCCGCAGTGCCGTTGTTTATGATGTCGCAAGGGTTTCTGAACGCCCAGTACACCTCGACACGAAGCAAAACACCCTGGACTGGTCCGTTCGTCGAGAAAACGGTCCTCTATGCGGTGATGTTTGCCGCATTTATTGCGATCTTCACTTGGTCGCCTGACAAAACCGCGATGGACATGATGTGGCAGATTGGTCTGGCTATAATTGGCTTTGCAATTGTATTGCCGATCGCTCTCAGCTTAGTTTCCCGATTTATCGGTCGGCCGGGAGCGAACTAACTCGGTCCAAAGATTTTGGACGCCGACCCACAAACGGGTCTCGCATTGCAGGGCCTCAAAATATCAAAATGAAAAAGGGCGCCGAACAGGCGCCCTTTTTCGTTTGTGTTTCAGCACCCGCCTACTCTGCGGCTTCGCCTTCGGCAGCTTCGGCTTCGCCGCTCATATCGGCCAGCTGGGCGGCAGCTTCGGCGCTTGCCTCTTCCTCAGCGCGTTTGCGCTCTTCGAGAATGAGGTTGTCACGCATGTTGGCAACACGGCGCACCTTGGACATCTGACCACCCGTACCAGCCGGAATCAGGCGACCAACGATAACGTTCTCCTTGAGGCCTTCCAGCGTATCGGACTTTCCGATCACCGCAGCTTCCGTCAGAACACGTGTCGTCTCCTGGAAAGATGCTGCCGAGATAAAGGAGCGGGTTTGAAGCGACGCTTTAGTGATGCCCAACAGAACCGGGGTTCCCTCGGCCACTTCCTTGCCATCACGCTCAAGCAACTCGTTCAGCTCATCGAACTCAATCTTGTCGATGTGCTCGCCGGCAACATAGCCAGACTCGCCCGCTTTGGTGATCTCAACCTTCTGCAGCATCTGGCGAACGATCACCTCGATGTGCTTGTCATTGATGCCCACACCCTGCAGTCGGTAGACCTCCTGGATCTCATTGACGAGATAGCTCGCAAGCGCCTCGACGCCCTTGATCGCCAGAATGTCGTGCGGTGCCGGGTTACCGTCGAGCAGGTATTCGCCCTTCTCGATCGGGTCACCGTCCTGCAGCAGGAACGGCTTGGATTTCGGGATGAGATATTCCGCTGGCTCCAGAGTGGAGTCGTTGGGCTCAATCGAAATCCGACGCTTGTTCTTGTAGTCGCGGCCGAAGCGAACGGTACCGTCGATCTCAGCGATCACAGCAGCGTCCTTCGGACGACGGGCTTCGAACAGTTCCGCAACCCGTGGCAGACCACCGGTGATGTCTTTGGTCTTGGCGCTCTCCGTTGGGTTCCGTGCAAGCACTTCGCCAGCATGGACTTCCTGACCGGGCTCTACAGACAGGATCGCATCCACATTGAGCATGAAGCGGGCTTCCGCTCCACGGCCCAACTTGGCCACCTCGCCTGTCTTTTTGTCACGAATGACAAGAGCAGGTTTCAGATCCGTACCGCGTGGATTTGCACGCCAGTCGACGAGAACACGCTTGGTGATACCGGTGCTTTCGTCAGCACTTTCCGCAACCGACACGCCATCGACAATGTCTTCATACTCGACGACACCGCCAATTTCGGTCAGCACTGGGCGGGTGTACGGATCCCACTCAGCCAGACGGTCGCCCTGTTTGACCTTGTCACCATCATCAACCAGCAGCTTGGAGCCGTAGGTCACGCGGTGCGTAGCGCGCTCGTCACCGTTCTCATCTTTGATGATGATCGCGGAGTTACGGGCAAGAACCATGAGGTTGCCGTTGGCGTCACGAACCGCATTGCGGTTGCGGATTTCAACGGTGCCTTCGAAGCCAGCCTCTGTGAACGAGGAGTCCACAACCTGTGCAGTACCACCAATGTGGAACGTACGCATTGTCAGCTGGGTTCCAGGCTCACCGATGGACTGAGCAGCGATGACGCCAACAGCCTCACCCATATTCACGGGCGTACCGCGAGCCAGATCGCGGCCGTAACACTTGGCGCAAATGCCGTTGCGTGTGGCGCATGTGAGCGGCGAACGGATCTTCAGTGACTGAATACCCGAAGCTTCAACAACCGGCATATGCTTCTCTTCCAGAAGCGTGCCGTTCTCGATCAGGACCTCACCGCTGGCTTTGTCGATCACGTCTTCCATGATCACGCGGCCCAGCACACGGTCACCCAGAGAGGCCACAACGGTACCGGCGTCAACGATCGGGGTCATGGTCAGACCCTCTTCAGTTCCGCAATCGGTCTCGTTGACGATGCAGTCCTGTGCAACGTCCACGAGGCGGCGTGTCAGGTAACCGGAGTTGGCCGTCTTCAGAGCCGTGTCAGCAAGGCCCTTACGAGCACCGTGGGTGGAGTTGAAGTACTCCATAACCGACAGGCCCTCCTTAAAGGACGAGATCACCGGCGTTTCGATGATGGAGCCGTCCGGCTTGGCCATCAGACCACGCATACCGGCGAGCTGTTTCATCTGGTTGCGCGAACCACGCGCACCGGAGTGAGCCATCATGTTGACCGAGTTCATGGGAAGCTGACGACCGTTCTCGTCCTTCTTCACAGACTGAAGTTCTTTCATCATCTCGTCGGCGACCTGCTCGGTCACTTTGCCCCAGGCATCCACAACCTTGTTGTACTTCTCGCCTTGGGTGATGAGGCCATCATTGTACTGCTGCTCGAACTCTTTCGCGAGGGCCTGCGTATCCTCGATCATCTTCACCTTGGTATCGGGGATGACCATGTCATCCTTGCCGAAGGAGATGCCGGCGGTACAGGCATGCTTAAAGCCGAGCTGCATGATCTGGTCACAGAAGATCACAGTCTTCTTCTGGCCGCAGTGGCGGTACACCTGGTCGATCATCGAAGAGATGTTCTTCTTCGTCATCAGCGTGTTGACGATGTCGAACGGTACGGCGTCGTCCTTCGGCAGAAGGTCGGCGATAATCATGCGGCCAGGTGTGGTCTCATGGATCGCAGAAACGGCCTCGCCATTCTCATCAACCGTTTTGTAGCGGCCTTTGATTTTGGAATGCAGCGTCACGATACCGTTGTCGAGGGCGTGCTGAAGCTCGCCCATATTGCCGAACACCATGCCTTCGCCAGGCTCGCCTTCCGCTTCCAGCGAGAGATAGTAGAGACCCAGAACCATATCCTGCGACGGCACGATGATCGGCTGACCATTCGCCGGGTGCAGGATGTTGTTGGTAGACATCATGAGCACGCGGGCTTCCAGTTGCGCTTCCAGCGACAGCGGCACGTGCACAGCCATTTGGTCTCCGTCAAAGTCAGCGTTGAACGCCGAGCAGACCAGTGGGTGCAGTTGGATGGCCTTGCCCTCGATCAGCACGGGCTCGAACGCCTGAATGCCCAGACGGTGCAAAGTCGGCGCACGGTTCAGCAGCACCGGATGCTCGCGGATTACCTCATCCAGGATGTCCCAAACTTCCGGTTTCTCTTTCTCAACCAGCTTCTTGGCCTGCTTGACGGTGGAGGAGTAGCCCTTGGCGTCGAGGCGCGCATAGATGAATGGCTTGAAGAGCTCGAGTGCCATCTTCTTGGGGAGGCCGCACTGATGCAGCTTCAGTTCCGGACCAGTCACAATGACGGAACGACCGGAATAATCGACGCGCTTGCCGAGCAGGTTCTGGCGGAACCGGCCCTGCTTACCCTTGAGCATATCGGACAGAGATTTCAGCGGGCGCTTGTTGGCGCCTGTGATGGTCCGGCCGCGACGGCCATTGTCGAACAATGCGTCAACGGACTCTTGCAGCATCCGCTTCTCGTTGCGGATGATGATGTCCGGTGCACGCAGCTCGATGAGGCGCTTCAGGCGGTTGTTACGGTTGATGACGCGACGATAAAGATCGTTCAGGTCAGAGGTCGCAAAGCGGCCACCATCCAGCGGCACAAGCGGACGCAGATCCGGCGGGATGACGGGCACGACCTTGAGGATCATCCACTCCGGGCGGTTACCGGAAACGAGGAAACCCTCGACCACTTTCAGCCGCTTGGTGAACTTCTTGATCTTCAGTTCAGACGACGTCGCAGCCAACTCTTCGCGCAACTCACCGGCGATACGCTCGAGGTCCATCGACGACAGCATCTCGTGCAGCGCTTCAGCACCGATCATGGCGGTGAACTGGTCAGCGCCATACTCGTCCTGAGCGATCATGTACTCTTCTTCCGTGAGGAGTTGGTTCTCCTCAAGCGGCGTACCAGGCTCGGTGACGATGTAGTTCTCAAAATAGAGGACGCGCTCGAGATCCTTGAGCGGCAGGTCCAGCAGCATGCCGATGCGGCTTGGCAGGGACTTCAGGAACCAGATGTGCGCGACGGGTGCGGCAAGCTCAATATGGCCCATGCGCTCGCGGCGCACGCGCGAAAGGGTCACTTCCACACCGCACTTCTCGCAGATGATGCCCTTATACTTCATCCGCTTATATTTGCCGCACAGGCACTCATAGTCCTTGATCGGACCAAAGATGCGCGCGCAGAACAGGCCATCACGCTCTGGCTTGAACGTACGGTAGTTGATGGTTTCAGGCTTTTTGATCTCGCCAAAAGACCAGGACAGAATCTTGTCCGGGGAAGCGAGGGAGATGCGGATCGAGTCGAAGGTTTCGACTGGAGTCTGCGGGTTGAAAACGCTCATGACGTCCTGGTTCATGAAGTGCTCCTTTGGGCCATCGCCCTAATCAAACCGTTCCCAGCCACTGAAGCAGGCCACACGGTTCTCAAAATCATTGACATCAGGTGGGGATTGGCAGGGCGATCACCAATCTTGCAGCGTCCGCCCTGCCCTCATCTGTTGTTACTCTGCAGCGTCCGCGAAGCTGCCATCGTCCTGCTCGATCATGTCGATCTCATCAAGCTCACGCGTGTCCTCGAACTGTACGTTCAGACCCAGCGAGCGCATCTCCTTGACCAGAACGTTGAAGCTCTCCGGAATGCCGGCTTCGAAGGCGTCGTCACCGCGAACGATGGACTCGTAAACCTTGGTACGTCCGGCCACGTCATCGGATTTGACCGTGAGCATCTCCTGAAGCGTGTAAGCAGCGCCATAAGCTTCCAGCGCCCACACTTCCATCTCACCGAAGCGCTGGCCGCCGAATTGGGCCTTACCGCCCAGCGGCTGTTGGGTAACGAGGCTGTACGGACCGATCGACCGAGCGTGGATTTTGTCGTCCACCAGGTGGTGAAGCTTCAGCATATAGATGTAGCCCATGGTGACCTGACGGTCGAAAGGCTCGCCTGTGCGTCCATCATAGAGCGTCGACTGACCACTGTCGTCCAGCCCCGCGAAGCGAAGTGCTTCAGCGACGTCTGGTTCACGAGCACCATCAAATACCGGCGTCGCAATGGACACGCCACGTTCAATCTGCTGCGCAAGCCGCACAACCGATGGATCGTCATAGTCCTTCACCGGCTCGTTCTGGCTCGAAGGCGCATCGTAGATCTGCTCAACGGTCTTACGAAGTTCAGCGATCTCGCCGTTCTTTTCATACTCCTTGAGCAACTGACCGACCTTCTTGCCCATGCCGGCACAGGCCCAACCCAGATGGGTTTCAAGGATCTGACCAACGTTCATGCGCGAAGGCACACCCAGCGGGTTCAGAACAATGTCTGCGTGGGTGCCGTCTTCGAGGAACGGCATGTCTTCCACGGCCATGATGCGGGAGACCACACCCTTGTTGCCGTGGCGTCCAGCCATTTTGTCGCCGGGCTGAAGCTTGCGCTTCACGGCCACGAAGACCTTGACCATCTTCATGACGCCTGGCGGAAGTTCGTCGCCACGCTGGAGCTTCTCAACCTTGTCCATGAAACGCTGCTCAAGCGCCTTCTTGGAGCCGTCATACTGACCGCGAAGCGCCTCGACTTCACCCATGAACTTCTCGTCATCGGTGGCGAACTGCCACCACTGCGAGCGCGGGTAGTCTTCCATCACCGTATCGGTGATGTCCGTACCCTTCTTGAAGCCTTTCGGGCCGGCGACGGCCTTTTTACCGCGCAGCATATCAGCCAGACGGCCATAGACGTTGCGGTCGAGGATCGACTGTTCGTCGTCACGGTCCTTGGCGAGGTTTTCAATTTCCTCACGCTCGATGGCCATGGCGCGTTCGTCTTTTTCAACGCCATGGCGGTTGAAGACGCGCACTTCCACAACGGTACCGAAATCACCCGGCTTCACGCGCAGTGAGGTGTCGCGAACATCCGAAGCTTTCTCGCCGAATATGGCGCGCAGAAGCTTCTCTTCCGGTGTCATCGGGCTTTCGCCCTTCGGTGTGATCTTACCGACGAGAATGTCGCCCGGACCAACTTCGGCACCGATGTAAACGATGCCGGCTTCATCGAGGTTCTTCAGAGCCTCTTCAGCCACGTTTGGAATGTCGCGGGTGATCTCTTCAGGGCCCAGCTTTGTGTCGCGAGCCATGACTTCGAACTCTTCAATGTGGATCGAAGTGAACACGTCATCAGACACAATCCGCTCGCTGAGCAGGATGGAGTCCTCATAGTTGTAGCCATTCCATGGCATGAACGCGACAAGCACGTTGCGGCCAAGGGCCAGATCACCGATGTCTGTCGAAGGACCATCGGCAATGATGTCACCCTTCTCGATCACATCACCCACCTTCACCAGCGGGCGCTGGTTGATGCAGGTGTTCTGGTTGGAGCGCTGGAACTTCTGCAGCGAATAGATGTCGACGCCTGGCTTGCCGGGATCAACCTCGTCGGTCGCGCGGATCACGATACGCGTCGCGTCGACCTGATCCACAACACCGGCACGACGGGCACCAACGGCAGCACCGGAGTCACGGGCCACGATGGGCTCCATGCCGGTACCAACAAATGGGGCTTCAGCACGCACAAGCGGCACGGCCTGACGCATCATGTTCGAGCCCATCAGCGCGCGGTTCGCATCATCGTTCTCAAGGAACGGGATAAGAGCCGAGGCCACGGAGACCAGCTGCTTGGGAGACACGTCCATCAGGTCCACGGTTTCCACCGGCGTCATGGACACGTCACCAGCGTGACGGCAGACGACGAACTCGTTGACGAACTTGTTGGAACCGTCGAGCTCGGCATTGGCCTGGGCGACGTGGTACTTCGCCTCTTCCATGGCGGAGAGGTAAACCACTTCGTCGGTGACGACGCCGTCTTTCACCTTGCGGTACGGGCTTTCGATGAAGCCATATTTGTTCACACGAGCGAAGGTCGCCAGCGAGTTGATCAGGCCGATGTTCGGGCCTTCCGGCGTTTCAATGGGGCAGATGCGGCCATAGTGGGTCGGGTGCACGTCGCGCACCTCAAAGCCGGCACGCTCACGCGTCAGACCACCCGGGCCAAGAGCCGAAAGGCGGCGCTTGTGGGTGATTTCTGACAGTGGGTTGGTCTGGTCCATGAACTGGGACAGCTGGGACGAACCAAAGAACTCGCGTACGGCGGCAGCAGCGGGTTTCGCGTTGATCAGGTCCTGCGGCATCACAGTATCGATCTCAACAGAGCTCATGCGCTCCTTGATCGCCCGCTCCATGCGCAGCAGGCCCATGCGGTACTGGTTTTCCATCAGCTCGCCGACGGAGCGAACGCGGCGGTTGCCGAGATTGTCGATGTCATCGACTTCGCCCTTGCCATCACGCAAATTCACCAGCGTGCGGACCACCTCGATGATGTCTTCTTTGCGAAGCACACGAACCGTGTCCTCGGCATCGACATCGAGACGCATGTTCATCTTTACGCGGCCCACTGCGCTCAGATCATAGCGCTCGGAGTCGAAGAACAGGCTCTCGAACATTGCCGTTGCCGTCTCAAGGGTCGGCGGCTCACCAGGGCGCATCACGCGATAGATGTCGAACAGAGCGTCCTGCTGGTTTTCGTTCTTGTCAGCATTGAGCGTGTTGCGGAGATACGCGCCCACATTGACGTGGTCGATGTCGAGAATGTCGAGCTCGGTGAAGCCGTTCTCGATCAGAATCGGCAAGTTCTCTTCTGTCAGCTCATCACCGGCTTCAGCGTAGATCTCGCCGGTCTTCTTATTGAAGAGGTCCTTGGCCAGAAAAGAGCCGTAGACGGATTCAGCAGAGCCCTGGAGCGCTTTGACGCCCTTCTCCTCCAGCTGGCGAACGACGCGGGCGGTTGCCTTCTTATTGGCCTCGAGGATGACTTCGCCGCTGTCGGCGTCGATCAAATCTTCAAGAAACTTCTGGCCGCGCAGGCGCTTGCCATCGAACGGCAGGCGCCAGATCTCTTTCTTGCCGTCATATTTGAAGACGCGGCTGTTATAGAACTCGTCCAGAACGTCTTCACCATCGAGGCCTAGAGCCATGAGCAGCGACGTCGCGGGGATCTTACGGCGACGGTCGATACGCGCATGAACGATGTCCTTGGCGTCAAACTCAACGTCGAGCCACGAACCGCGATACGGGATCACGCGGGCGGCAAACAGAAGTTTGCCTGACGAGTGTGTTTTGCCCTTGTCGTGATCGAAGAACACACCTGGCGAGCGGTGCATCTGAGACACGATCACGCGCTCGGTGCCATTGATTATGAAAGTACCGTTATCCGTCATCAACGGCATGTCGCCCATATAGACGTCCTGCTCTTTGATGTCCTTCACCGACTTGGCGCCAGTGTCTTCGTCGATATCGAAAACGATCAGGCGGAGCGTCACTTTCAGTTGCGCGCCATAGGTCATGTCGCGCTGGCGGCACTCCTCGGTGTCATATTTTGGCGCTTCGAACTCGTACTTCACGAACTCCAGCATGGAGGAACCGGAGAAGTCGGAGATCGGGAAGACCGAATTGAAGACCGCGTGAAGCCCTTCGTCACCGCGACCGCCTTCCGGCTCTTCCATCATCAGGAACTGGTCGTAGGACTGTTTCTGAACCTCAATGAGGTTTGGCATATCCGCAACTTCGGTGATGTCACCGAAATATTTACGAACGCGCTTTCGTCCGTTGAATGTTGCGGTGGGGGATTTAGCAGCTTTTGCCATGGGTGCTCCGCGCAAAACAGGCGGTCGCGCGCCCAGCCAGGCACGGCCGCCAAAACTAGCAATATTGGGAACCGGTTGTTTAAGGGCCCCTATTCATCACGAGCGCCGCACCCGTGGGCCTTCAAAAAACAGGTTCTTCCTGAAGCGAATCGTTTCAAACGATATCGCTTCACCGATGAAAAGAGCCTCTAGGGCATTCCCCAAACAATTACCACCCCCCAACATTCTGCATCTCGAACCAACAAAAAGGGCCCCGGTCGCGACCGGGGCCCGTGCCAACGCCATTTAAGGCACTGGCCGATGTCTACTCGGCAGGCGCTGCTGCCAGATCACCGCTATCCTGAGTGGTTGGAACTCCCGCGGCTTCGCGCCGGCTGTCATTGTAGATGGCTTTCACGAGTGCCACGCACTGCAAGACCATAACAATCGAGAACGGGAATGCCCCGATGACCATGGCTGTCTGAATAGCCTTCAGACCACCGCCTCCCTGACCACCTGCGATCAGCAATGCGGCAACGACAAGACCTAAGGCAGCACCCCAGAAATAGATGTGAGGCTTGGCTTTGGGCCCCTCATCACCAGCCGCGTTGATCGTGTTCACGATCAGAACAGCAGAGTCAGCCGTTGTGACCAGGTAAGTCATCAACAGGACCACGATAATGGCCGACATCGCCCATCCCAGAGCAGCACCAAGCATGTGCACCACCATGGCGAAGATCTTGTCACCGTCGGACGCGCCGAAGATGGCCTCGCCGGCATCGCCATTGAGCGTAAGATCGATGGCTGTGCCACCGGCCCAAGTGAACCACACAAAGCACATCAATGATGGAACAATCATCGCACCGAGCACAAATTCACGGATCGTGCGGCCTTTCGAGATCCTCGCAAGGAAGAGTCCGACGAACGGAGCAAATGCGACCCACCACGCCCAGTAGAACACGCTCCAGGCGCCCTGCCAGCTTTCCAAATTGGCGGCGACAGAGCCCTCAACGCCGTCTGTACGCCAGACCGTGAACATCATGGCCGGCAACGCGACCAGATAGTCCCAGATCCCGACAAACAGGGCCTGCAGACCAAAGAAGGTTGAGCCGAACAACAGGAAGAAGCTCAGCAGGAAGATCGACAGTCCCATATTAAGGTTGGACAGCCATTTGATGCCTTTGCCCACGCCCGAAAGCGCTGAGAGCGTAGAAGCGCCCATGATCACCAGAATGGCGACGATCACACCCAGAGTGTTCGCCGTTCCGCCATCATTGGTAAGGCCGCCGATGCCAATCCGCGTCAGGCCGGCAACGAACTGCTCGACACCAAAGCCCAGCGTTTGAGCGACGCCCAGAATGGTCGCCACAACCGCAACAATGTCGATTATGTTGCCGAGCGGCCCGGACAGTGCCTTGCCGAACAAAGGTGTCAGCGAAGACCGCATGGTGAGTGGCAACCCTCGGCGGTAGCAGAAGAAGCCGAGCGACAGACCTGCGATCGCGTAACATGCCCAAGCACCAAGACCCCAATGGAGGAACGACCATTTATAGGCATTGCGCACGTTCTCTGCTGTGCTGCCCTCAACCAACCCCTTGATGACTTCTGGGTTGTTTTGAAAGTGATACACCGGTTCAGCGACGGCCCAGGTCAGCATGCCCACACCGATACCGGCGCCGAACATCATGGAGAACCAAGAGAAGTTGGAGAACTCCGGCTTGTCGCTTTCGACTCCCAGCTTCAGTCGCCCGGCTGCCGGCCATACGGCCAGAACCAGACACAGCAGCACAAACAACGCCACAATCCAGATGTACCAATAGGCGGTGTTGGCCAGAATGAAGCTGTTGATCGCATTCAGGATGCGCCCAGCTTGCTCTGGAAACACCACAGCCCACACCACAAGAGCGGCCACGATGAGTTTCGACACAACGGCAACGCTCTTACTGAAGCCAGAATAGAAGCCTGTGTCAGCCGTCTCGATGGGCAACTCCATCAGCGGCGGTTTGATTTCAGCCATGTCTAGATCCTCCCCAAGGCTAGGGCGGCGAGGCTGAACGGTTTGTCGCACTGCGTCGAGGTTTTAAGAGGCGCTGATTTATGACGAAAACAGCGGCTTGGTCCCAAAATCAGCAAGAGTTACACGTCTGCACGCTCAAATTGGGCGGACGTGATGTTGTGGATGACGCTGAAACCTCTTTTCAGAGCATTTGGACTCATCTGCAGTTCCGCTGGACTCATCTGCAGTGCGAAGAGATTCGCGCAAAAAACCCCGCCAGCATAGCTGACGGGGCAATTGAGTGACGCGGACCTGCGTCGGGTCGAACTACTTGAGTTCGACGGTCGCACCAGCTTCTTCGAGCTTCTTCTTGAGCTCTTCGGCTTCGTCCTTGGACACGCCTTCTTTGACGGCCTTTGGAGCGCCTTCAACAAGGTCCTTGGCTTCTTTCAGGCCGAGACCTGTGATGCCGCGGACTTCCTTGATGACGTTGATTTTCTTGTCGCCAGCGGAGGCGAGGATCACGTCAAACTCGTCTTTCTCTGCAGCGGCTTCGCCACCGGCAGCAGCGCCTGGCATAGCGGCCATGGCAACTGGAGCAGCAGCAGACACGCCCCATTTTTCTTCGAGCATTTTGCTCAGTTCAGCGGCTTCCAGCACGGTCAGTGCGGAGAGGTCGTCAACGATCTTTTCGAGATCAGCCATTGTTCGATATCCTTGATGTCAGTTCGTATGTTTTTGGAGAAGCAAAGGCCGTCAGGCCGCATCCTTGTTCGCGTAGGCACCGAAAACGCGAGCAAGCTGCCCGGCTGGTGCGTTAACGACCTGCGCGATCTTGCCTGCTGGTGCCTGGACCAGACCGACAAGTTTGCCGCGCAGCTCGTCGAGCGACGGCATAGAGGCAAGCGCCTTCACACCATCGGCATCGAGGTTGGTTGCCCCCATCGCGCCACCCAGAACAACGAGTTTTTCGTTCTTCTTGGAGAAGTCGACGACGGCTTTCGGTGCCGCCACAGGATCTTCCGAATAGGCCAACACGGTTGGGCCTGTCAGAAGGTCCGCAATGTGCGCGGAGTCCGTTCCCTCGAGAGCAAGTTTGGCAAGACGGTTCTTTGCGACCTTTACCGTTCCGCCCGCCTCGCGCATGTTGGAGCGAAGCTCCGTCATGTCTGCGACGGTCAAACCGGCATAGTGGGCCACCACGACAGCACCGGAGGTCTTGAAGACCTCGTGCATCTCGGCGACGAATTCGCGTTTTTCCGCTCTTTCCACTGCCACTCCTTCACCGGCTCAAAAAGCCGGATCATGGCCAAGTCACAAGCGCGAGCCTGCTCTTTGGCCGGGTTGTCATTTGCGATGGAACGAAAATCTTCGGACCACCACGGTTGGGGTCCTGCCCCCTTGGCAACCCGATCAGGCAGTAAGCCTGAGAGTGCAAGGTATGGATCGAACAAGCCTTGAGAGGCTGAACTGTTCATCACCGTCTGTGCAGGAGATTAAGAGGAGCCGATCTCTCGGCCTTGGCCCTCACCTGCAGTCTTGGACAGGGTGCGCACTAACGCGCGCCACGGTGTAATACAGAACGAGAGAGCGTTTGCAATGGGGTCGGGAGCCATTGCATGATTTAGAGGCATCTACTGGCACCAGCAGATCGGGGATTGAGGTACAATGGATGATAGTCAGAGATTTGAGAAAATCCACAGCGTTATCAAAGATGCAACTGCGCCACATGTCAGAGCCGTCGCAGTTCGCACTGCTCTACGTGTCTTTCCACAGGCCATATCAATCCCAAAGGAAACCAGAGATGATCACAATTTTCTGCTCCAGATTTTGTCCAATTCTGGCATATTCTGACTTGATATTTTGATGCGATTACCCTAGCTAAG
>JBCBXA010000036.1:16767-27619 GCA_039816825.1 Pseudomonadota bacterium
CAATTATTGATGGAGCAATTTATAATGCAACTGACTCCATTGTCTCAGCATTAGAAGCGCTAGCCGACGCTCGAAGTCAAGTCATTGTTTCGGCTGCAAATGATGCGATCTCAGCTACTGCTACCGCCGTCGCCAGCAATGAAAGCGCGGCATCTTCCGCGGCTTTGGATGCAGCGCTGTTTGATGCTCGACGCGACCTAACAGGGAAGAATAATGGCATATTCTTCACGCCACTATTTCCTGACGGAAATACTCTCGGTCAATTGGCGATTGAAACCCTTCGATACTCGCGAAATGTTCAATACATGCACCCTGCAACAAGTATTTTTATAAAATGGTGGGAGAGCTTGCTCTCTAGCACCGATCAAACCCTGTTTGGCGAAAAGCTAGATCTAGAACTGGCCCAACAGCCACCGGAATTTTGGGGAGATGGTGTCAATGATTTCGAACCGCACGACACCTTTGACCGGATCTATCAGTTGCTTTTCAAGGAAACGAGTAAAGGGCCACCAGTAGAAGATGAGCCAGAACACGCCCTAGAACAGCGCCCCGCGCCCTACACCTTCGTCGAACGCGACGGCAAGCTGGACGCTGTCCCTCTGGACAACACAGCGACCGACGAGGACGTCGCCGCGGATCTGCACGCCGAGACTTTGCGCAATCTTGAAGAGTTGCAGGACCGGCTGAAAGCCACTCAAGCGCCAGACTGGCTGATGAGAACCCTGGGGCGCTTGGCCGAGGCATTGGGTGAAGACTTGTCTGCAATTAAGCCGGGCACTCTTCTCTCACGCCTCAATGCACTCGAAACGGCCGAAATCTCTTACAATAGCGACGAAGGCCGTAGGGAAGTCAGCGCTGATGTGCCGGCCGCCATCTCTGCCCTCGCCGAAGACCTACGCGATCTACGCACCTTCTTCCCCGCATTGAGGGAAGCGGAGGCCAGAAGGATTGGGTTTGACGTTGCGGACAGTGACTTGGAAGCGGTATCGGCGGGGCTGAAACGGGTTGCCGATGCAGGCGAGGCATCCGATGCGCTGACAGATGCGGCACGTGTTGCAGCACGCGAATTTGAAGCCGAAGCAGACAGCCAGCTCGAAGTCATCGCAACGTCGAGCAATGACGGCTTGGTAGCACAGGCCCGCATTTCCGCGTCCAGGTCTCTCGCTCGAGGCCTACAGACCAGCCGCAATATGGTCGCCGCCACAGCTGCGGCCCTCCAGAAAATCATCGACAAAATACCGACAGACACACTTGAGGCGATCAAGGATGCTTTGGAGACAGGCGGCATTCACCAACTGGCCGCTGGCGAAAGATACGCTTTGGCCGCGTTGCTGGTTGCCTTGGCCGGTCCATTGGGTACCCTTGCTGCATTCAGCGCGCCTTCTCGTATCCTGCACAAAAGACTTGTCCAGATGATCGACGCTGAGCTCAAACGCCGGGCCGATGGCGATAGAGGCGACGATAGCAATGCCGCCTAGTCATCCGTGTCAGGCAAAGGCGCCCGCTCGAACCTTGCCTGCCCGCCCGTCGCTCCCACGCTTGACAGAGCCACATCGCCATATGGCTCAGCGTAGCCCTCAGCCACCAGCCAATCGTTGATGTTCTCGCCGTCGAGGAAGATCTCTGCCAGATAGCGTCCGTATTTGCCGGTTTTGTCTTTGATTGTGCAGATAACCACGTCTTCGCCAAGCACGCGGCGGCGGAGGGCGTCCCTAGCGCTAAGTCCTTCAGAGCGCTCAGCACCCCTCACCTCTGGCGCATCGATGCCATACAGCCGCAGGCGCTCATCTCGTCGCCAGGTTTTGAATCCAAGATCAACATCCGCCGTAACGGTATCGCCGTCATAGACCTCGGTGATGATAGCCCGATAGGCGTAGAGCCCACAGTCTTCAGGCGCACGCGCAGGCTCAAGCGACCGCGCCTCCACCGGTGCAACAGCGATCAGCCATCCCAGTACGGCGGTGACTATGAGGGCGTTGAGGAAGGAATCAGCAATCCGGGCCATGCGCGAGCGTTGCGCTGCCCAATGGCAAAAGAAAAGCCCCGGCGAAACCAATCGCCGGGGCTTTTCAAAATCAGTTTTGACTCAGCCTACTCAGCGGCAAGCACGCTCGATGGATCCAGCTTCATGCCGGGGCCCATGGTTGTGCTGACGGCGACGCGCTTGATGTAGGTGCCCTTGGCGCCGGATGGCTTGGCCTTGGCGACAGCATCAACGAATGCACGAACGTTCTCTTCAATGGCCTTTGCGTCGAAGCTGGCTTTGCCAACACCGGCATGGACGATGCCGGCCTTCTCAACGCGGAATTCTACCGAACCGCCTTTGGCGTCTTCGACAGCTTTCTTCACGTCGGGCGTCACGGTGCCAACGCGCGGGTTTGGCATCAGACCGCGGGGTCCCAGCACCTTACCGAGGCGGCCAACAAGGCCCATCATGTCTGGCGTCGCGATGATACGATCGAACGGAATGTCACCGCCCTGGATCTGCTCCATCAGGTCTTCAGCGCCAACCTTGTCGGCACCAGCGGCCTTGGCCTCTTCCGCTTTGTCGTCCTTTGCAAATACCGCGACGCGAACGGTCTTGCCCGTGCCGTTTGGCATGGACACAACACCGCGCACCATCTGATCGGCATGGCGTGGGTCAACACCGAGGTTCATCGCCACTTCGACTGTCTCATCGAATTTGGACGTTGCAAGGCCTTTGAGCGTCGTGACGGCTTCAGACAGATCGTAGAGCTTGTCGCGATCAACGGCTTCAACAGCCGCTTTTGCACGTTTGGTCAGTTTTGCCATCGATTAGCCCTCCACCTTCAGGCCCATGGAGCGGGCGGAGCCTTCGACCTGCAGCATGGCTGCTTCAATGTCGTTGGCGTTGAGGTCTTTCATCTTCAGTTCAGCGATCTCACGCACCTTGTCGCGGGACACCGTGCCAGCGGATGCGCGACCAGGTGTTTGACCACCCTTTTGCAGACCGGCGGCCTTCTTCAACAGATAAGACGCGGGCGGCGTCTTCATCTCAAAGGTGAAGGACTTGTCCTGGAAGATGGTAATGGTCACAGGCACTGGCGCGCCTTTTTCCATTTCCTGGGTCTGTGCGTTGAACGCTTTACAGAATTCCATGATGTTCAGGCCGCGCTGACCGAGAGCGGGACCGATGGGCGGTGACGGCGATGCATTGCCGGCGGGCACCTGAAGCTTCAGGTAGCCCTGGATTTTCTTGGCCATATTGGCTGCTTTCCATTTGTGCCAGTCGAGCCCCTCTCATGACAGCGAGGCAACAACGAGCGGTTGCAGTTTGCGGTGCGGTTACCAGGATCGGCCAGACCCCTTCCCCTCCCGCAGTTTTCTCCCGACGGCGAACCGACAGGAAACTTGTACGCTAGGCTTTCTCCACCTGCGTGTATTCAAGTTCGACCGGTGTTGCGCGACCGAAGATCGACACTTCCACCTTCAGGCGGGCGCGCTCTTCGTCCACTTCCTGCACGACGCCATTGAACGAGGCGAACGGCCCGTCGGACACACGAATGTTCTCGCCCACTTCGAAGGTGATGGACGGCTTTGGACGTTCCACGCCTTCCTGAACCGTGTTGAGAATCTCATCGGCTTCGCGCTGGGAGATTGGGGCCGGTTTGTTCTGCTGACCCAGGAAGCCTGTCACTTTCGGCGTGTTTTTCACCAGGTGAAAAGCCTGATCGGTCATCTTCATCTTGGCAAGCACATAGCCGGGGAAGAGCTTGCGCTCCGTGTCGACCTTCTTGTTGCGCTTCACTTCAACGACTGTTTCAGACGGCACGATGATTTCGTCGAACAGATCCTCAAGGCCGGTCTGCTCAGCCTTCTCGCGAATGGCGTCCGCCACCTTCTGCTCGAAGTTGGAATAGGCGTGGATGATGTACCAGCGAGCGTCCAAATCAGCCTCCGATGCGGAAGAAGAGCGAAACCAGGAAGCTCAGAACCTGATCTGCGACGAAGAAAAATGCGGATGCCAAAGCAACCATGATGAGCACCATGATGGTGGTGATCATCGTCTCACGGCGTGTGGGCCAGGTGACTTTTGCGGTCTCCTGCCTGACTTCCTGCAGGAATGTGAACGGGTTTTTACGTGCCGCCATTTTCGCTTCCAGTGTGGTCGGCCACCGATGGGGCGGCCCGTGTCAGGCATGTGGGTATTGACTGACCCTGCTGCCACATAAAATTCGGGCGCGAAGGTCTCCCAACGCGCCGATGGCGGTACATACCCACGGCAGGACGGCATGACAAGTGCAAACTGCCACTTGGAATATGGCGGGCAGCGCTAACCCGCTTCCGGTCCGCCCACCACTTGGTGCACCTCGATGACGTTGCCATCGGGGTCTTCAAAGAAGATCTGATGCCAGTCAGCCGTCGCGATTGAGCCGTAGTCGGAATACTCAATACCCTTGCCTTCAAGGTGCCGCTTGAAAGCCTCCAGATCATCCGTTCGAAACGCGATATGCCCCTTCACGACAGGGTTGATTGTCTGCCCTGTGCGCTCGGCGAAGCCCGGGTCGCGCTTGGTCAGGTGAAACTGCACCGCCTTTTCGCTTCGATGTTCAGCCTTGAAGAAAACATCTGCGTTGAAACCGCGATCCATCTCACGGCGAGGAACGGCGTCACCCTTCTCTTCAGGCAAGCCCAACACATCCTCGTAAAAGCGATTGAGTTCGTCCAGCCGATCAGAGCAGACGTTTACGTGGTGGAGAGTGAGTTTCATTGACACATCAGAAGGAACTGAGCCCCAACGATGCGTCAGTTGAATGGAATGTTCAACGCAAAGTTGCCCATGATCCCGTAGGCCGAGCTGCCCAGTCCGTTCAGGCCTACGGAAAGATCGACGCCTGCCCCACCTATGGAGTTGAACCGCGTGCCAACCTCGACCGTGCCAGTCAATTTGGATGCCCTGACCCGCCGGACACCGGCACTGACGACGTCCCGCGCACTGGAGTTGAAGTTCGCCCCAAGCTCCAGATAGGGCGTGACACCCCACCGTCCGTCGCCGAAGCGAAGTGCAGTCGCTTTTTCAGCCCTCACCTTGGCCGCTGCGGTCAGCGATGTGCGTGACATTTGAGGCACGACGCTGGCATTGGAAAGGGTGTGCCCAGCCACATTGCTGTGCAGGAACCCGAGATTGACACTTGTTCCAATGCGGACACCGTTCGTCACGAACCCGTTCTGCACGCCAAACTGTCCGCTGATAGCAGAACTATTGAACGAGCCCGTCACGCCGCCCTGAGTCACTGCATTCGCCATGCGCTGATAATCGATCAAGCTCGTGAAAGAGGTGTTTCTGGATAGACGGTATCTTCCAAAGAGTCCGATCCCAAAACCTGTTTGCCGGTTTCGGAAAGCGATCGAATTGATCCTGCGTTCACCGCCGAAAGCCGAAATGTAGCCGCCACCCGACAGGCCGTTGCGAAGGGCAATTTGAAGACCCGCTCGCCCACCAAACGAAGCGCCACGAACGTCTCCCAATCCCTGTTGCCCGTAGATCGAACTGAAGAACTGGGCGACAGCGCCTGGCCCGAACGCCGGGACGGGAAAAATCCTGCCAGGAGCGTCGAGGTTGAAAACCGGTAGCTCTTCGAAGTTCCGCCCTAGAATGGTGTCAATCGCGCTGTTTCCGTTTCCGTTAAGACGGGAAGTGATCTTTTCATCGGGCCGGTAGAAGGTTCGGATCACCCGTGGCCCATCAAATCCACTTTGGTCGGCCGTCTCGCCGTCTGTGCCTGCGGGTTGCGGCCCAGGGCTGGGCACGGGAACCTGCTTCACATTGAACTCCTTCAGGACCTCGTTGAACTCCTTGAACTCTTCAATGACGATGTCGCGTATGTCTTCCCAAGAATCGTCCGTCAGAGCACCGTTAACGGTCTGCTCGAAGTCATTGAGAATGCGCTGCGCACGCTGAATGCGACTGAGTTGACCATCCGCGTATCCAAACCGGCGTCCCGCAGCAATAGCCGCATTCAACTGCTCCCGCAGATCCGCAACAGACTCGCCTATGAGGAGAAAGTCCCGGGCTAGATCCGCTTGAAGACTGCCTTCAGGCGCGACGCCACCGCCTAGAAATGGCAGATCATAAATATCGAGCGGGATTTGCCTTATCGGGTCCCAACCTTCAACGCCGCCAATGTAGACACTCTCCTCATAACCATCTGGCACACCGGTCGTTGGCGTGTTGGTCGTCGTTGACTGCGTGGACGACGTCAGAGGCGTGCATCGTAGACTGATGGTGGCCGTGCCCATCGGTCCGGCCTGAACATCGGTTTGTACAACGATTGGAAGAAAGCCAGCGCCGCCAGGGATGGTAAAAGTCCGACTGCCCGGCGCTTGCGGCCCCGAATAAATCGTGTTGCCGTTGGCCACTCCGAGCGAGTTGCGAATGTCGCCTGCGAGAGTGAAGATCAGAACCTCGCCCGCCAGGAAATTCTCGGTGCGCGAAATCGTCGTGCCGTTTCCATTGGCGGGAACAGTTTGGTTGAAAGACCCACCATTGGCTGCTGTACAGCCCGGAGATGGTGACGTTGGAGACGTCTGCGCAATCGCAGGTGTGTCGAAATTTGCCGTCAGCGCTGCAATGGCGGCAGCAACGCACCCACTCAAAAAACGCCTCACGCCAATCCCCCAAACGCTACTCAGATACCGTCGCGCAAGAAGTTAACGCTCGTTAACAATTTGAGAGCAACAGATTTCCGGAAAGTGAACAGCCGATGCCAGGGCGCAGGCAAACCGAGTGGCGAAACTGCAACGCCATCCCGAAGGCGAAACCACACGATACGCGTTGGGAAGAAATGGCAGGGGCGATAGGACTTGAACCTACGACATTCGGTTTTGGAGACCGACGCTCTACCAACTGAGCTACACCCCTACACTGGCCGCAGGGATAATCCGGCTTCGCCAGATGTGCAAGGCGGAAGTGTCATCACAGAGTCTGATTTGCCGCCCGCTTCAACGCGGCCAGATCGGCACCCACAATCGCCTCTTCGTTTTCAAGAATTGTCTCAATGGGCCAATCCCACCAGGCGATCTCATTGAGTGTAGCAATTGCCTCTTCATCAAATCGCATGCGCACCACTTCGGCGCGGTTGCCGGCCACAATAGAATAGTCAGGCACACGACCGCTCACCACGGCCCCTGCCCCCACGATGACGCCATTTCCAATGGTGGTTCCAGGCATGATGATCGCATTCATGCCGATCCAGACGTCGTGACCAACGACCGTGTCTCGTCCGGCGGGCAGGGAAGCCGGATAGGACCCAAACCGCAGTGGATCATGAATGGCGAACGGAAAGGTCGAGAAGCCATCCATCTTGTGATTGGCGGAGTTTGTGATGAACCGCACGCCATGAGCGAACTGGCCGAACTTGCCGATCACCAACTTGTCTTTGGAACTCGGAAAAAGATAAGGCGCGATCCGCGAGGCCCAGCCGGATAAGTCCTCAGGCGGATTGAAATCGTTGGCGTAGGTGTATTCGCCAACCTCCAACCTGGGATGATCAATGACCGCCTTCAGAAACACGTTCATCGGCAGACGCGACCCATCAGGCAAGATGACAGGATGCGGTTCGTCGGGGCTTGGGAAACGGGTAATGGGCTGGCCTTACAAAACAAAAAGGGCGACCCGAAGGCCGCCCTCTGAAACTGAACGATAGGGGTTCAAACTACTCAATAATGGATGCGACGATGCCTGCACCGACGGTGCGGCCGCCTTCGCGGATGGCGAAGCGCAGGCGGTCTTCCATGGCAATCGGCACGATCAGTTCGACTTCCATTTCGACATTGTCACCAGGCATCACCATCTCGGTGCCCGCTGGAAGCTGGCACACACCCGTCACATCCGTCGTGCGGAAGTAGAACTGCGGGCGGTAGTTGGTGAAGAACGGCGTGTGACGGCCACCTTCGTCCTTGGTGAGGATGTACGCCTCAGCCTTGAACTTGGTGTGCGGCTTCACAGAACCCGGCTTGCACAGGATCTGACCACGCTCAACGCCATCACGGTCGATACCGCGGATCAGGGCACCAATATTGTCGCCAGCTTCACCGCTGTCCAGCAGCTTGCGGAACATCTCAACGCCTGTGCAGGTCGTCTTCTTGGTGTCGCGAATGCCGACGATCTCAATCTCGTCGCCAACCTTCACAATGCCGCGCTCAACACGACCGGTCACAACCGTACCGCGACCCGAGATCGAGAACACATCCTCGATCGGCATCAGGAAGTCCTGATCAATCGGACGCTCAGGCTGTGGGATGTACTCGTCCACGGCAGCCATCAGCTCGCGGATCTTCTCTTCACCGATCTCAGGCTTGTTGCCTTCCATCGCAGCCAGAGCAGAACCGGCAATGATCGGAATATCGTCACCCGGGAACTCATAGGAAGACAGAAGCTCACGCACTTCCATCTCGACGAGCTCCAGAAGCTCTTCGTCGTCCACCTGGTCGACCTTGTTCAGGAACACCACCAGCGCAGGCACACCCACCTGACGGGCCAAAAGAATGTGCTCGCGGGTCTGGGGCATTGGGCCATCGGCAGCCGAGCAAACCAGGATCGCGCCATCCATCTGGGCCGCACCGGTGATCATGTTCTTCACATAGTCAGCGTGGCCGGGGCAGTCCACGTGGGCGTAGTGGCGGTTGTCGGTCTCATACTCAACATGGGCCGTCGAGATGGTGATGCCGCGTGCACGCTCTTCAGGCGCACCATCAATCTGGTCATACGCTTTGAAGTCGCCAAAATACTTCGTAATCGCTGCCGTCAAAGTCGTCTTGCCATGGTCAACATGGCCAATCGTGCCAATGTTGCAATGCGGCTTGTTACGCTCAAATTTCTCTTTTGCCATTGTCCAAATCCTCGACATTAGGGCGGGCGAGCGGCGGGGTTTGCGCCGATCTACGTGGCCCGGTCTTCACGGTCGTTCCGGGATGTGGAGCGGATAAGGCCCAAACTCAAGATGTGCAACTGTTTTCGCGCGTCAAAGCGCAGGCAGCCGTCAGTTCGAAGTTGGACGGGGCAGATCGTCCATGTCGAAGGCAACACGCCGCTGCACGGTGACGCTTGAAAAGCTCTCCGCCTCCGTTTCATAGCGCGAAATCATGACCTGCCCTGTCGCCTCATCCACCCAGTAAGTGAAACGGTTTT
Source organism: Pseudomonadota bacterium (assembly GCA_039816825.1). Classification (GTDB taxonomy): domain Bacteria; phylum Pseudomonadota; class Alphaproteobacteria; order Rhizobiales; family Rhizobiaceae; genus JBCBXA01. The sequence continues at coordinate 25,919 of JBCBXA010000036.1, forward strand.
GCGTCTTCAAACCGATTTCCGACATGAAGTTCGCAGCCAGCCGCTCATAGGTGACACCGTCTACGGTTTCTTGATCACAAATGGCATCTGTGGCGCTCTTTGCCTGCTCTTCATAGCGCTTGCGACCGGCGGCGTTCTCGGCTTCATCGATGGTGCGCAACACACTCCACGTTTTGCCTTTGTCGGACGAGGTGAACATCGTGCCGCTATGACTGAGCGTCCATGCCAGACTGTCAGGATCGACCGCCTCCGTCATCCAGTGAGTGCTGTCGATCTGGCGGAAAACGGTCCGCATCGTCGGCCCATTCTTGATTGTCTGCTCGGTCTCGTACTGAAAACGCTCGGTTTGCGGTACCCCGACATAGTGCCGGGCCCAGCGCTCAAGACATGTCGATTCTGAAGCGGACGCCGCACCTGCAAAGGCCAGAGGTACTACCGAAGCGAGTGCAGACATGCGCCCCGCCCTCCAAACAATCAGTTCGATCCGTCGCATGTTTTCCCCATATTCTCGGTGGCACAAGCGTAGCCAACCGAGCTTGAACAGCACAAGAGGATGGTGGGCAGATGCCAAGACGGCGCCGTCAGGAAACACGCCTTGCCGATGAAGGCCTAGAAGCCGAACCCCAGGCTGCTGCGGTGCCCCTCTGCGCCTTGTGTGAACGCGCCATTCTGCCGACGGACCGGCAGTCCCTGCATCACCTTGTGCCAAAGTTGAAAGGCGGGCGCGGTGGACCGACCGTTCTGCTGCATCAGATGTGCCACAATGAGATCCATGCGCACTACACTGAGGCTGAGCTGGCGGCGCTATTCGACACGCCTGAAAAACTGCGCCAAGCAGAGAAGCTGGTTCCGTTCATCAAATGGCTGCAAGGCAAGCCGGACGGTTTCGATGCCAGGAGCCTCAAGAGCCTGCGACGCAGAAATGGCAAGCAGCGGCGCTGAAGCCAATTTTTTCTGAGCTCGCCGCATTTATGCTACGGACGTCGCTCATACGGTCCTCGATTCTAGACTGCGTCCACCGCCCAACGGAGCCCAATTTGCGTCGACTGTCCCTACTCTGCGCCATGCTTCTCTTCGGTGGTCTGCTGCTCACGGCAGCGAACGATTCGGCGCTGGCTCATCCCCACGAATGGATTGAGATGCAGGTGGAAATCGTCTTCGATGATGACGGCAAAGCGGTTGCTATGCGTCATGACTGGATCATGGACGAGTTTTTCTCGGCTTATGCCGTCTCCGACATTCCGTCGGAAAATGGCAAGCCCACGCCCAAGGCCCTCGAAGATCTGATGAGTGAGATGCTGACCAACATTCAGGAGATCTCTTTCTTCATAAAGGCGACACATGCGGGAGCCTCCGTCCCGTTGATCAGCTATAAGCCCATCGAGCTCACCATGCCTGACCGCAGCCTGCGCATGAAGTTTGAGCTGCCCTTCCTCGGGCCGCTGGACCTGACACAATCGCCCTTTGCCTATCAGATCTACGACCCCGAATATTACATCGAGATGCTCCATATTGAGGGTCCAAAACCCATTCTCCTGGCAGGCGCGCCCAAGGGCTGCCGGTGGGAAGTGGAACCGCCAACCGAAAACCAGGAAATGACGGCTTACGCCACAGCCCTGGATCAGTTCGAAGCCCCGACTTTTGAGTTGGGTGCCTTCTTTGCAGAAGAGGCTTCAATCGCATGTCAGTGACAGATGGTCA
>JBCBXA010000037.1:0-25414 GCA_039816825.1 Pseudomonadota bacterium
GCGAAAACTCAGGCGGCTGGCGACATAGGCATTGCTGTCATCCAGACGCGCGAATGTGATCCGCAGCGTGTCGTTGTTTTTCAGGCGCTCAATGGACCGGTCGTTGGGATCGTGACCAGCAATGGGGAGGTAACGCACTTTGCAGGTTACGGTAGGCCCCGAGACGCCTGATACGCCGGGTCCGCCCGCAGCTTCCAGGGACAGCCGCAAATCATAGACCTCGTTGCCGTCAAAAAGCCGGATCGTGCGGCCGCACACGCCGGGAAGATCATCCTTCATGTTCCGTGGCATGGTCACAAAAAGACCGCTGGCCGGATCACGCGCACCCTCCAGGCTCTGCGACGTGATTGGCAACCGAACGGGGGACCGAACCTTCTCCGGTTCATGGCTCACACCAACAATATCGCCGCCCTTGTAGCGCATGGAGATCTGCTCTCGCTCATTCTTGCGCGTCTGGTCCGCAAAGTAGGACGATGGAACAATTCGGCCGTCCTTGCGGCGGGAGCCCTTTACCGCCACCGTGCCGCGAAATTTGGCGAAAGCTGCGGCCAGACCCGCCGTCCGAACGGACCCATCGATGGCATAGCTCTCATCCTTGAGAGACAGGTTGGACTGCATTGTGCCGATGGTGATGCCAGCGACGCTGGCTTTCCAGTTGACGGTCCAGCTCTGGGCATGGGCACCGCTTGTGAAAAGAACAAAGGCGGCCAGAGCGGTGACGGAGAATTTCAACTTCATGGGTGGTCCTTGATACACCTGCTCCACCGGGAACATGGTGTTGAATCTATCGGGGCCGCAGCGCAATTGACGCCCCGTTTGCGGTATGGATATGGCAGGACCAACGCATCATTGAAATGGCATCTGGCTTGCGGGTTGACGAAATCCCGCTCCGGCCATATGACTCGCCCAGATCAAGCGGACGGAATGCGTCCGCTTTTGTACTTTCAGACATAATGGGTGATGTGATGTCCCGCCGCTGCGAATTGACTGGCAAAGGTGTCCAGTCCGGAAACAATGTGAGCCATGCAAACAACAAGACGCGTCGCCGCTTCCTGCCTAACCTCGTCGATGTGACGCTCCTGAGCGAAAGCGTTGGCCAGAAATTCAAACTGCGCGTGTCCGCAAGTGCCCTGCGCACCGTCGAGCACCGCGGTGGTCTGGACGCCTTCATGACAAAGGCAAAAGTGGACGAGCTGTCCGCCAAGGCATTGAAGATCAAGCGTCAGATCGAAAAGAAGGCCGCTGAAGCCGCCTGATCAGACGCCTTTTCAATCCGGCATTTGAGCGGGCTCTCGGGCCCGCTTTTTCATGCCTTCATATCGCAACCACGCTGGTGCCATCTCCCAGCTAGGCGCTCCGAAACGGATGTGCCTGAACCAAAAATGGAGCCTTTTGGCCATGTCTACAAACACGCAATCAAACCCCACAGCACTGGTTTGGAAACTTGTGGCGGCGATGGCTTTTGTCGTCATCGCATCCAACATTCTGGTGCAATATCCGGTGCAAGCGCAGATTGGCGGCGTCAATCTCGGCGACATCCTCACCTGGGGCGCCTTCACCTACCCGGCAGCGTTTCTGGTTACGGATCTGAGCAACCGCGCGTTCGGCCCAGCCATTGCCCGGCGGGTTGTCGTCTTTGGTTTCACCCTGGCCGTTCTGCTGTCGATCTTCCTCGCAACGCCCCGCATCGCCATTGCTTCGGGCTCTGCATTTCTGGTGGCTCAACTGCTCGACGTGTCGGTGTTTGATCGACTGCGAAACGGCATCTGGTGGAAAGCACCGCTGGTATCGTCTTTGCTGGGCTCGGCCATCGACACAGTGATCTTCTTCTCCCTCGCCTTTGCGCCCATGTTTGGCTTCCTGGACCTGGGAGGCGCTGATGGATCGCTTGGCTTCCCTGCGCCGTTCCTCGGCATTGGTGGAGAAGTGCCACTTTGGACCTCGCTGGCCGTTGGAGATTTCCTTGTGAAGATTCTGGTGGGCGTGGCTCTTCTTGGCCCTTACGGGCTGCTACGCCGCCGGGTCAGAATGCAAGCCGCAGCCTAGCGTTCATCACCGTCATACCGGAACTCCAGATAGACGGTTTGCTGCAGGAAGCTGAGATTGTCATCTGAGATGAGGCTGATGACGGTTTCGCCGTCGCGGCTCCGCCAGACGCTCATGCCCTCCATATTATCGATGGCCTGACCAAGGTCGGCCTCGAAAACGACGGGGCCATCCACCGTGGCACCGGGTCGAATGTCGGCCGGGTCGATCACCCGGATGCGCGCCCCGAGCCCCTGACCCAGACTGAACCGCCGCTCCAGCAAGAGCAGTCGGCCATCGGGCAGGAAGTCAGCGTCGGTGACGTTGAAGTCGTTCCGCGCCCTGACGAAAAATGTGCCCTGCTTTGGTCCTGACATGACGAAGGCAAAGAGATCTCCCGCACGGTTGATGCTGCCTTCGGAGATGGCCAGCAGCGTGTTTTCCCCAAGGCCGGCGCTGGGCGGCGCGGCGGCCAAGGCTTCCAGCCCCTCATTCTGGCGGAGTTCATGGACGGGGAAGGGATAGTTCAGATCGCGCAGTCCGGTCGGGCCGTTATTGCCGCGCAGATCGTAAGCGATGACCTTGTCCAGCCGCTCGAAGGAAACGAACGCTCTATCGCCGGTCACAGCCAGACCTTCAGCGTCCTTGTCACGCTTTCGCCGCGCAACCTGACCTCGCGCATCCGTAACATCTTCCATCATGCCGCGGATCATCATCGGCACTGCACCGCCTTGGCTGCGGGGCAGGCGAACACGAAGCCACTTTCCGCGGTCGCTGATCGCAAGCAGTGCCTCGCCTTCCCTAGCGATGCCCAGGCCCGAGAAACCACCGAACTCTGGGTGATCCGCTTTCAGCACACCGCCGCGCAGAAACGTCAGACTGCCAAATCGCGTCTGCTCGGGCTGCGACGGGTCAAAGGCGCTCACCGCCTCCCAGACGATCTCGATAGGTTGCTGGGAATAAGCACTGACCGGAGCCAACGCTATGAATGCGATGGCCAAAGCCTTCGCCAGTTGACGAAAGCCGGTCACGACGATCAGCTCGCGCGTTTCAGGCGTCCCAGACCACGCCGCCCTGAGAGCTTTTCTTCGGTGAACAGTTCGGCCAGCTGGTCGGTCATGGCTCCGGCCAGTTCCTCGGCATCCAGAATCGTCACGGCACGGCGATAGTAGCGCGTCACGTCATGGCCGATGCCGATGGCCAGAAGCTCAACGGGGCTCTTGTCCTCGATCTCGGAAATCACGTAGCGCAGGTGTTTCTCGAGGTAATTGCCGGGGTTCACCGAGAGTGTGGAATCATCCACCGGCGCGCCATCCGAGATCATCATCAGGATCTTGCGCTGTTCAGGCCGGTTGATCAGGCGCTCATGCGCCCATGTCAGCGCTTCGCCGTCAATGTTTTCCTTCAGATGGCCTTCGCGCATCATCAGGCCCAGATTGTTTCGGGCGCGGCGCCACGGGGCATCAGCTGCCTTATAGATGATATGCCGCAGATCATTGAGCCGGCCCGGGCCAGCTGGCTTGCCCGCCTGCAACCATTTCTCGCGCGCCGAGCCGCCTTTCCATGCGCGGGTGGTGAAGCCGAGAATCTCGACCTTCACGCCACATCGCTCAAGGGTCCGCGCCAGAATGTCAGCACAGGTGGCAGCCACAGTAATGGGCCGACCGCGCATGGAGCCGGAATTGTCGAGGAGGAGGGTCACCACCGTGTCGCGGAACTCGGTGTCCTGCTCCATTTTGAAGGAGAGCGGCTGCATAGGATCAGTGACCACCCTCACGAGGCGGGCCGAATCCAGATAACCCTCTTCGAGGTCAAAGTCCCAGGAGCGGTTCTGCTGGGCCAGCAATTTGCGCTGAAGGCGGTTCGCCAGACGGCCCACAACGCCCTGAATGTTGGTGAGCTGCTTGTCGAGAAAGGCGCGCAGGCGGGCCAGTTCGGCCTCGTCGCACAGCTCTTCCGCCTTCAGGACTTCATCGAACTCGTTCGTGTAGACGGAGTAGTCGAGGTCAGGCGGCGTGGAACCAAACGGAATATCTGGTCTCTGCGGCTCGCCGGGCGTCTCGGCTTCAGCGTCCGTGTCGTCGCTCATGTCATCGTCTGACATGTCCTGCGACTGCATTTCGCCTTCCTGCTCCTCCTCGGAGAACTCATCGCTCTCCTCCGGCATCGCATCTTCGGAAGACGCGTCCATTTCCTCGTTTTCACGATTGGTGTCGTCGGAATCGGACTCGTCGTTTTCGCTCTCGGCTTCCTGTTCCTCGTCTTCGGTGTCGTCTTCGCGCTCACCAAGCTCATCTGCCAACTCAAGGCTGGAGATCAGGTCGCGGACGGAATCAGCAAAAGCCTGCTGGTCATCAATATTGCCGATCAGATTGTCGAGATTGTCGCCGGCGCGCTCCTCAATCCATTCCTGCCAGAGGTCGAGCATGGCGACGCTCTCCGGCGGGTGGGCTTTGCGGGTCAGCTTCTGCCGCACCAGAAGCGACAGTGCCTCCTCCATGGGAACCTGGGTCCGGTCCGCCGCCGCATGATAACCCGAGCGCACGATGCGGTCGCACAGCATGGCATCCAGATTGTAAGACACGCCGGGCATGGCGTTGGAGCCAATGGCCTCGACACGAGCCTGCTCCACGGCATCGTAGACCGCCCGGGCGTTTGGGCCGACCGGCGCGTTGCGATTGTGCATGGCCAAGTCATGGACCGAGCGGCGCAAAGCCATCGCATCGGATGTGCCACGGGCAACAAGAACATCGTTCATCGAGGCCCGCTTGGGCAGGTCCTGAAGTCGCGCTGTATCGCCCGACATCATGGCCCTGTCCTTGGTGAACATCACATCCACTTCACCATCTTCAGCCAGGGCTCGAAGGCAGGCCTCCGTTGCGCGCTTGAACGGCTCGGGATCCGTCTTCGGCGCACCGGGGGCGCGGGTGGAGTTGTCACCCATGCCAGCGGACGAAGGTTTGGGAAGTTTGTTCATTCGCACCGGCCCGCTTCAATTTTCTGTGCGATCTCGACTGCGATCTGAGCACTGAAATCGCCGGACACCTCCATCGCGCCTGCAAGAATAGGCGATATCAGACGCGGTCGGGTCAGCACCTGACCGCAGTGAACTATCGAAACATAGGCACCGATCAGTTGAGTGGAGAACTCGGCGAGCTTTGCAGAGCCCACAGCGTCAAGCCGCACTCTGAATCCTGTTTGCTGATCTCTACCAACAAAAGCGTCAACTCTTTCAACGCTGGCACTGAAGTCCACGGATTGCGTCTCGGCCTTCAATAGAAAGGTCTGAGCATGGGATGCAGTCGTGGCTGTCCATGCGAAAATGGCGACGGTTGCAATGAATGTGACGACCGCACTCACCCCAGCACCAAATTCACAGTGCTCTCCGCCAGTTCTTCGCCGAACGCCCGCTGATAGAACTCAGCAATCGTCGGGCGCTCAAGTTCATCGCATTTGTTGAGGAAGGTCAGCCGGAACGCCATGGAAATATCACCAAAGATCGATGCATTCTCGGCCCATGTGATCACCGTACGCGGGCTCATGACGGTGGAGATGTCGCCATTGATGAACGCGGAGCGCGTCATCTCGGCGACCCTTACCATCGAGCCTACCGTTTCCCGGCCTTCGTTCGTGCGGAACTTCTCATTTTTGGACAGCACGACACCAACCTCGTGCTCGAACGGAAGGTAGTTGAGCTGGGTCACGATGGACCAGCGGTCCATCTGCGCCTGGTTGATCTGCTGCGTGCCGTGATAAAGGCCCGTCGTGTCACCGAGACCCACAGTGTTTGCCGTAGCAAAAATGCGGAAGCACGGGTGTGGCTCGATCACACGGCTTTGGTCGAGCAGGGTCAGACGACCCGATGATTCGAGCACGCGCTGGATCACGAACATCACGTCCGGGCGGCCTGCATCATACTCGTCAAACACGAGGGCCACATTGTTCTGATAGGCCCAGGGCAGGATCCCGTCCTTGAACTCGGTCACCTGCTTGCCGTCCTGAAGAACGATGGCGTCCTTGCCGACAAGATCGATGCGGCTCACATGGCTGTCGAGGTTGATACGAACGCAGGGCCAGTTGAGGCGGGACGCCACCTGCTCGATATGGGTCGACTTGCCCGTACCGTGATAGCCGGTCACCATCACGCGGCGATTGTGGGCGAAGCCTGCCAAGATCGCGAGCGTTGTCGGTTTGTCGAACAGATAGTCAGGGTCCGCAGCCGGCACGTGTTCCGTGCGCTGGGAATAGGCCGGCACTTCCATTTGGCTTTCAAAGCCGAAAATATCCGAGACCTTTACGGTCGTGTCCGGCATGCCGATGGTTTCGTCCATGCGGATCGCTGCGTTCGCCATGATAACCCCTTGAATGTTCCTACGGCCTTCGCGTTCAAATGCTTACTGTTATCAGCACAGATTGGCGGCTTTGAGCTGTTTGTATGCTTTGATGATGTCGGCGAGACGGTCCTCATTGGTCCTGTCTCCGCCATTGGCATCCGGGTGATAGCGCTTCACCAGATCCTTATACTTCGCCTTGATGTCATCAGACGTCGCTGCCGCGCTGAGCCCCAAGGTCTCCATGGCTTTCCGTTCCAGCGGCTTGAGCTTGCGAACGCGTGGACCGGAGGACCCCCGAACAGGCCGAACGCCAGCGGCTCTTGCCCGGAAGCCATAGGGATCGCGCAGGCGGGCCTTTTCCGCGTCCGCGCCACTGCGATGCTCTGACTTATCGGGCGGCAGGTCGCCTTTCCGATTCGTGCCCATGGCCCATGTCGGGCGGTGACCGGTGGCGGCTTCTTTTTGAAACCGGGCGATCGACTCTTTGTCGAGGCCCTGGAAGTAATTGTAATTCTTGTTGTATTCCCGCACGTGGTCGAAACAGAACCAGACATATTGGCCGTCGCTGTCACGGCCCATGGGTGCTTTGTGCGTTGCGGGTTTGTTGCAACCTTCCCAAGCGCAAATCGGCCCCTCCAGCTTCGCATTGGGCGCTTTTGCGTTCTTCTTGACGCGGATTTTGTCGAAATATTTGGAGGTTGGTTCCATCAGATCCGTTATGGCGTTTGAACGCGACAGATCAAGCCGAGCCATCGCCGCAGTGCTGTCAGTGATCCGGCGACGAGGCTGGGGGCAGGGTCGCCAAAGGCACCGGTTTCTGCCACGATTCCGGATGAAGTTAAAGGCCAATGGGCCGAGAAGAGAGAGCCACATATGAAAGAGCACCCTGCCGGATCGATTGCCGCCAAAATTGACGAGAAATTGCGCGCGGCCCTGGAGCCCACATCGCTGGAAGTCATCAATGAGAGCCACATGCATGCGGGGCACGCAGGCGACAATGGGACAGGAGAAAGCCACTTCCGCATCCGCATTCTGGCCAAGAGTCTCGGCGGCAAGACACGTGTCGCCCAGCACAGAGAGATCAACTCAATCCTGGCCGATGAGCTCAAGGGAGCCGTGCACGCGCTGGCGATCGACGTGAAGCGCAGCGAAGCCTAAGCGCGGGTTTTAAACCAGGGTATGCGCGGCAGCTGATGCTTGAAGCTGCGCCATATGCAGACCGCTGCAAAATAGATCGTGCTCAGCACGAACAGCGCATACCACAGGCTGTATCCCGGCAATTCGAGGAGCAGAAACAGGATTGAAGCGCTCCAGGCGCACGTCACCGTGAGTGTTGTTTTGCGCAGCGCCCGAACCCTGAGCGGGTGGACATACTTCCAGGGCACAAAGGTCAAGACCGACAGGACGGCGATCACCACGAGGTTGGTGATCTGGGTGGTGTCGAGCAGGTAGAAATAGAGGACGGCGACGTTCCACAGAGCGGGGAAACCCACAAAGTAGAAATCGTCGCTTTTCACATTCACGTTGGAGAACGTGTAGGTGGAGACCGCCAGAATGGTGGCTGCGGCGATGGTCTCCCAGCCCGGTGGCACCAGCTCGTACCAATAGATCATCAGGGCCGGCACGGCGACATAAGTGAAATAATCGATGACATTGTCGAGCGTCGCGCCATCGAAGTTCGGCACCACTTCCTTAACGCGAAAGCGGCGCGCCAGCGTTCCGTCGATCCCGTCCACAAACAGCGCAACGCCGAGCCACAGGAAGGTGGCGACCTTCTGACCCTGCAAAAGAGACACCATCGCCAAAAAGCCGAAAACGATGCCAGACGCCGTGAAGGCATGGACTGCCCATGCCGCTACGCGATCACGCTTGGGATAGGTCTGCGCAGGAGAGACGGTGTTATCGGCCATAGCACATATTTGTTGAGGTCAGGGCCCAAGGCAACCCAAGAGACGCGCGCGGCATGTGGATGCGACTGCTAGTCCAATGCCCGTATGCGCAGGCGTGTGATGCGATTGCGCTCACGACGCAGCACCGAAAAGCGCTTGCTGTGAAAGGTAAAGACCTGCTTCTCTTCGGGGATCATCTGCGCTTCATGGATCAGAAGACCGGCCACAGTGGTCGCCTCATCATCGGGCAGATCCCAGTCCATGGCCCGGTTGAGATCCCGGATCGGTACAGACCCTTCCACCAGAACCGAACCGTCGGCGTCCTGCCGCACGCCGGACATTTCGAGATCGTGTTCATCGGCAATCTCACCGACGATCTCCTCAATAATGTCTTCGAGGGTGACCAGACCCTCGGTCTCACCATACTCGTCAACCACAATGGCCTGGTGGGCTTTGCGGCGCAGGAAGGCGTTCAGCTGATCTTCGAGGCTGGTGGAATCAGGCACAAACCAAGCCTCGCTTGCGATGTCTTCCAGATCGAGTTTTGCGGCATCATTGCCGCTGCGCGCCAGAGCTCGCAGCAGGTCCTTGGCATGGATGATGCCGACAATATTGTCGTTTGAGCCGCGCCAGAGTGGAATGCGCGTGAAGGGCGCATCGAGAATGGCGGTAACCAGCTCTTCGTTTGGCAGATCAGCGTCGAGGCTCATCATGGAAGTCCGGTGCACCATCACGTCAGAGACTTCGAGCTCACGCAGATCGAGAAGGCCGCCCAAACGGTCGCGCTCGTCCTTCACCACCGCGCCTTCCATGTGCATCACCTCGACCGCGCCCCGCAACTCGTCGCGACCACCCATCATGGCCTCGGCTTCATCAGGGTCAAAGCCCAGCATCCGGAGCAAGCGGCGGCAGATGAAATTGATCGTGTTCACAAAGGGCCGCAGGACAACGACCAGCGGCGCCACCAGAGGTGACACACGCCGGGCAAACCCATCAGGGTCGGCCAGCGCCCAGCTTTTGGGGAGCACCTCGGCAAAAATGACAACGATGATGGTCATCAGAATCGTCGCATAGGCCACTCCCGCGTCTCCGAAGAGGGTGAGAAAGAGGCTGGTGGCGAGGGCCGAGGCAAGAATGTTGACCAGATTGTTGGCCAGCAGAAGTGTGGCGATGAGGCGGTCTTTGCGCTCGATCAGATTCTGAACGATCGCCGCCCGGGCGTCTCCTGCCTTGGCAAGGGCGTGCATTCGCCCTTTCGATGCTGCGGTCAGCGCGGTTTCGGAACCTGAGAAAAAACCAGACGTGCAGATGAGAGCCAGAATGGCTGCGAGCATCAACCAGATTGCGAGGGTCATAGCGGCTCCGGAATTGGCGCGGGATGATTTGTTGTTGAGTCTCAGTCAGAAATGGTGCTGTGCAGCGCCCACATACTGCACGGAACCTGCCAGAAAAAGCTGAAGGGAACCTTCGGTCGGCTCAAGAACCGGCACACGCTTCGTTCAGAAATGCTTGCACCTCGCTGGACGGTACATCCTTGGCGACGAAAGCCTGACCGATGCCCCTGGTGAGAATGAAGGTAAGAGCTCCGCGCAACACTTTCTTATCCTGCGCAATGAATTGCATCAGCGTGTCGGCATCGGGTGTGTCGCCGGGAATTTGAGACAGACGCGTCGGCAAGCCCGCAGCGCGAAGGTGGCGCTCGACACGCTGGGCATCGTCCATGCTGGCCAGATTCATCCGTGACGAAAACTCATGCGCCATAACCATGCCGATGGAGACAGCTTCCCCATGGACCAGTCGAGCAGGGTCATACTGACAATAACCCTCCAGTGCGTGGCCAAAGGTGTGCCCGAGATTGAGCAGCGCACGCTGGCCGGACTCGCGTTCGTCCGCCGCCACAACACGGGCCTTGGAGCGGCAGCTTTGAGCGATCGCCTCGGCGCGCAGTGACCGGGCCTGAGGCCCGTTGAACAGACCTTCGCGGTTCTGCTCGAGCCAATCAAAGAAGGCCGCATCGTCAATCAGGCCGTACTTCACGACCTCTGCATAGCCAGCGGCGAACTCCCGCGGCGACAGGGTGTCGAGTGCTGAAATGTCCGCCAGCACAATGGCGGGCTGATGAAACACGCCGACAAGGTTTTTGCCCTGAGGCGCATTGATGCCCGTCTTGCCGCCAACCGACGAGTCGACTTGCGCGAGAAGGCTGGTGGGCACCTGCACTAGAGCCATGCCCCGGCGCGCAATCCCGGCAGCGAAGCCCGCGAGGTCTCCAATCACGCCGCCACCCAGGGCCACCACCGCATCACCCCGCTCCAGCCTTGCGTCCAGAATGGCACTGACGACGTCCTGCAGATGATGAAAGCTCTTGGTTGTCTCACCTGCCGGCAGAACCAGACTTTCGGGCTGGGCGTCCGAACGGAAGGAGGCCAGGGCATGCTCCAGATGCTGAGCGGCCACGTTCTCATCGGTAACGATGAGACATCTCGCTCCGGGCAGAAGATCATTGATATGGCCGCTCAGCCCGGGGATCAGTCCCGCGCCGATGTGAATATCGTAACTCCGGTCGCCAAGATCGACCCGAACGGCCTGCCCATCAATCATGATCTGTCTGGCCCTGATCGTTGAAATGATCGAGAAGCCCCTGAACGATCTCATCCACGACTGTTTCGTGCGGAACATCGCGCGACAGCACCCGCGCATCCGCGTGGGCGTAGACCGGATTTCTTTCCCCAAGCAGTCGCGCCATCGTTCCCCTTGGGTCGTCGTTCTGCAGCAAAGGCCGGTGCGACCGGCGGCTCACCCGCTCCATGAGGACGTCCAGTTCCGCATCGAGCCAGACCGAGACACCGGACTGCGCGACAGCATCCCGCGTGTCTTTCGCCATCCAGGCACCACCGCCAGTGGCCAGCACCATGGGCTTTTCGTTCAAAAGACGGGCGATCACCCGGGTTTCGCCAGCCCGGAATTCCGCCTCGCCGTGGAGCTGAAAAATATCTGCAACCGACATGCCAGCCGCTTCCTCGATCTCCGTATCGGCATCGCGGAACTCCATGCCCAAACGTACGGCAAGTCGCCTTCCGACGGATGATTTGCCCGATCCCATGAGGCCAACGAGAACGATCGATCGACTCCCCAGACGCTCGCGAACCATGGCAGGGGTCGACTCTCCGGACATCTCGTCTGGCTGCATCGAACTGTCTTGCGTCGGTTTTTCTGGGGGGTGCGTCACCGGGCGTCTCCTTGAAACGCTATGCACCCGCGCGCGGCGTTCTTGTCAACACGTGTGCAGCAAATGCGCTGAACCTCCAGAACCACGGCCCGAACACTTTGCCAATGCAAAGGCGATGGTTAGAGTGACGATGATGCCCTTCGGACTTTGACTCTTCCATGCCCAGCCTGATCCGTTTTCTGACTGTCATCGCCGTTCTGGCCGGCCTGGTTTACGGAGCCGCCTTTGCTCTTACGATTTTTGTGGAGCCGGAACAGCGCGAGATCACGCAAAGGGTTGATTCAAGGCGCCTCAATCCACAATGACCCTGGTCGGCACAGTGCGTGACAATGGCTGACAGGCTGCACATTGAAACCTTCCTCGAAATGCTTTTGGTGGAGCGCGGTGTGGCTGAAAACACGCTGGACAGCTACGCGAGAGACCTGAACGATCTCGCGTCCTATCTGGCGGAGAACGGTAGCGGTCTGATGACTGCTGGTGAGTCAGACCTCCGGGGTTACCTTCAATCCCTCAGCAAACGCGGTTTCGCGCCCAGTTCGCAGGCCCGGCGGCTGTCCGCGATGCGGCAGATGTACCGGTTCCTGTATGCGGAGAAGATGCGCGGAGACGACCCCACCACCACTCTGGACTCGCCGCGTTTGGGCCGTCCGCTGCCCAAGACCCTCTCGGTCGATGATGTTCAGACCTTGCTGGACGAAGCGAAACGCCTCGCGGACATGGACGCATCACCAGCGAAACGGGGGAACGCACTGCGCATCCATGCTTTGCTTGAGCTTCTCTACTGCACCGGATTGCGAGTGAGTGAGTTAGTCGCTTTGCCAAAAAGTGCCGTTCAAGGCGGTCTCGACCATACAATTGTCACGGGCAAAGGAAGCAAGGATCGGCTGGTGCCGCTGTCCGCCGCAGCCCTGAGAGCCGCCGAGGCATGGTTGCTTCATCAAAGTCGCAAGGCGAAGCATTCGACATTGGAACATCAAAGCCCGTTCCTGTTTCCCGCAAGCTCGGCCAAAGGGCATCTGACGCGTCAGGCGTTTGCAAGGGATCTTAAAGTGCTGGCCGCATCGGCTGGCCTTCCGGCATCAGCGGTCTCTCCCCATGTTCTGCGGCATGCCTTTGCCAGCCATTTGCTGCAAAACGGCGCGGACCTGCGTGCGGTCCAGCAACTTCTTGGCCACGCGGACATAGCAACCACCCAGATCTACACCCATGTGCTTGAGGAACGGCTCATCCAGCTCGTCCAGGATGCCCATCCCATGGCGCAAGCTTAACCTTGCGACAGTTGGCGTTGCGCGCTGGTTGACTCACCGTCGGCCAATGGCCAGAACCGCCCGAACCCGCTCCCGCCGGAGCCAGATTTGACGATGGAAGATTGATGGCCCCACGTATCAGCTACCTCGAGTTCGAGAAGCCCGTTGCAGACCTTGACGGCAAGGTCATTGAATTGCGCCGCATGGCGGAGACGGACGAAAGCGTGGATGTTACCGCCGAAATTGCTCAACTCGAGGTGAAGAGCCAGAAAGCGCTCGCAGATCTCTACGAGAAGCTCACGCCCTGGCACAAAGCCCAGGTGGCCCGACATCCTGAAAGGCCCCACGCAAAGGCTTATGTTGATGCCCTGATCACAGACTTTGTGCCGCTGGCCGGTGATCGGAACTTTGCTGAAGATTATGCAGTGCTGACCGGCATGGGGCGCTTTGATGGCCAGCCGGTTGTCGTTCTGGGCCATGAAAAGGGTCACGATACGCAAAGCCGCTTACACCACAATTTTGGCATGGCCCGTCCCGAGGGTTACCGCAAGGCGGTTCGCCTGATGGACATGGCAGACAATTACGACATGCCGGTTCTCAGCTTTGTGGACACGCCTGGTGCCTATCCGGGCGTGGGGGCCGAAGAGCGTGGGCAGGCTGAAGCCATCGCGCGATCCACCCAGAGGTGCCTCAACCTCACAGTCCCCATGATCTCGCTGATCATTGGTGAAGGCGGCTCGGGCGGCGCGATAGCCATCGCCACTGCCAACCGGGTTCTGATGATGCAGCACGCCATCTACTCGGTCATTTCGCCAGAGGGCGCAGCGTCCATTCTGTGGAGGGACGCCACACGGGCACAGGATGCCGCGACGGCGATGAAGATCACCGCGCAGGATCTTATGGAACTGGGTGTTCTTGACGAGATCGTGCCGGAGCCTCTTGGTGGAGCCCATCGCGATCGCCCGGCAGCCTTTGCGGAGGCGCGGGCCTCCATACGCAAAGCCCTTGATGAGATGTCAACGATGAACGCTGACGAACTCAAGAAACAGCGGCAGGACAAGTTCCTGGCCATGGGCCGGATTTAGTCGACACAGACTGACCACCGCAATTCTGACGCGTTTTTGATTTCCGTATCGGAATGCGAGGTGGCACAGACGGTCCACTTTAAACGCTTGATCAACCTTTTCAGGCACAGTTCGCCTGTTGTCATTCCACTTCTGTCGACGGTTTCACGTGCGTACAACTTCGCCACTGACAAAGAGCGCTTCAACGCGCAGCGCAAAGGGTCGCGCGGCTTTTCTGGCGGCCGCGCTGGTTTTGACGCCGGCTCTGGCCGCCTGCACCACTGAGGATGCTCTGCGTGGAGTTGGAGAGAACCGTGGTGAAGTGCCAATCTCGAAGGACCTCTACCGCGCCATTAAGACCAAGGGTCTGAGCCTCCGGGCACCCATCATGATCCGTATCTTCAAGGAAGAAGATGTTCTTGAGGTTTGGAAGCAGAAGCCCAACGGGCGCTATACGCTTCTGGCAGACTATGAGATCTGCAAATGGTCCGGCAAGCTCGGGCCGAAGTTCAAGGAGGGTGACCGTCAGGCCCCTGAGGGTTTCTACAGCGTGGCGCCCCACCAGCTGAACCCTCGTTCGGCCTATCATCTGTCGTTCAATATGGGCTTCCCCAACGCGTTTGACCGGTCCCACGGCCGCACGGGCACGCATTTGATGATCCATGGCGACTGCTCATCGGCGGGCTGTTACTCCATGACCGACCAGCAGATCGAGGATATCTACGCGCTGGCCCGCGATGCCCTGCGCGGTGGGCAGGAGCGCTTCCAGATCCAGGCCTTTCCGTTCCGGATGACGCCCGAGAACATGGCCAAGCACCGCAATTCCGAACATTTCGAGTTCTGGCAGAATCTCAAAGTGGGTTACGACCATTTTGAGCTGACCAAGGTCCCGCCGGATGTTCGTGTCTGTGGCCGCACCTATCAGTTCAACAAGGATTTTGGCGACGCTTCGGTTCGCGCGTCCGCTTCGTGCCCGGAATATGTTGAGAACCCGAACCTCGTGGCCGCCTATAACACGCTCGCTTCCGAAGAAGGCGAAGTGTTCGCGAAACTGTCTGCCAAGTTCGACCTGCAGGCCGAGCGCGAACAGGCTGCTGCCGAAGCGGCGGCGGCTCGGCAGATCGCCCGCCTGGCCCCGGCTCCCGAAGTTGAAGTCGCTCCCCAGGCGGCTCCTGCCGAAACGGCCGTCCCACAAACGACAGCTGCGGTCGAAGTGCCCGACACTTCACCCGTTCCGATCCCACAACCCAATCCGACCGATGCTGCAGCAGAGCAGACACAAGCTCAGCCGACACAGCAATCTCCCGGATTGGTAGGACGGGTGCGCGGCCTGTTTGGCGGTTGAGCGACCTCCAAAAAGCCAGTTCCATTGGTCCAAAGATGGTGAGTTGGCTCAACAAGGCCGGCATACTCACACTCAGCGACGTGCGCCGGTTCGAAGCCGATGGCGGCACTCTGGATGACCTCGCATTCCTCATGGAAATGGAGAATGACGGGTTGCGCATGGATGGCAATGGCCGCAAAGCGCTTCGCAATTTGATGGTCTACGCTCGGGAGATGCAGGGCTGACGGCACTCCCATGATCGGCTAGATCTCAGCAATGGCACCGGCTGATCACCAAATCCGCACAAACCGCTTTCTCGATGTTCTCGAGCAGGACATCGTGCCACTGACCCGTAAGGGTGTTGCGCAGGGCAACAAGATCTTTGGAGCAGCCCTCGTTCTGAAATCGGATCTGTCGCTGGTTATGGCAGCGACAAACAATGAGCTCGATAATCCACTGTGGCACGGTGAAATGCATCTGCTGAAGCTCTATTACGAACTGCCGGAAGACGGCCGCCCGCCGCTTAAAGACTGCTACTTTATCTCGACCCATGAACCCTGCAGCCTGTGTCTGTCGGCCATCACATGGGCAGGGCTCGACAATTTCCACTACTTCTTCAGCCATGAGAACTCGCGCGACCAGTTCGCGATCCCGCACGATCTAAAAATCCTGAAAGAGGTTTTCGGTTTGGATGCGGACGGCTATCGAAAGTCCAACGCGTTCTGGCAATGCAGAGATCTCAAGGCGGATGCGCTTGCGATGCCCGATGTGCCCCACGCGCAGTTGAAGCGAATCGAATACGCCTATGGCGAGTTGTCCGCGACCTATCAGGCAACCAAAGAGGCCAACTCCATTCCGCTTGCCTGATACCACCCACACCGTTGCCGACGCCCCAAGGCGAGCAGCCAGAGCTAGAGAGCCTGCCCCATCTCCTGTGCGAGCTTGGCGATCGTTCGCTGATAGACGGTGGCCCGGTTCCACTTTTGAATGATCTTGTAGTTGGCCGTGCCCTCGCCATAAGGCTGGCCTCGGCGCCAGCCATTTTGCGCGAACCAGTTGGCCGTGGACGCCAGGACGTCCGGCACCGATCGGTACAGATCGACACGGCGGTCCCCGTCGAAGCTGACACCGGCATTGACGTAGCGTGTCGGCAGAAATTGCGTCTGTCCGATCTCGCCAGCCCAGGCTCCCTTCATCTGCTCCAATGGAATTTGCCGGCGTTCCACAATGGTAAGTGCGGCCACCAGTTCGGCGGTGAAGAACTCCGTCCTCCGGCAATCATAAGCCAAAGTCGCCAGTGACTGGAAAATCGGCTTGTTGCCATTGAAGTGGCCGAACCCGGTTTCCAGGCCCCAGATGGTCAGAAGAAGCTCTCGAGGTACGCCATACTTCTCTTCGACACGGTTCACCGTGCGGGCATAAGTTTTCATCTTCTTCTTGGCGATACGCACAACGCCCTGTGACCGCCGGGCGTAGAACTTTTCAAAGCTCTGCTTGAAGCTCTTCTGGCTTCGGTCCAGGCGGATGACCTCGTTGGAATAGCTGACTTTATCGAGCGCTTTGAGCGAGCGGTTGGTGAACCCGCGACCGCGCATCTCATCGGTGAAGGCAGCTTTCCAGCTCTCGAAGCCGCTGGATGTGTTGCCGCATTGGGCGGCCATGACCGCTGTCGTTCCCAGGCTGGACAGCGAGAGCGCGGCCCCCATCAAAATCATTGCAGGTCGCATGGCCATGATGATCTTCCTCGCTTGCTGGCGACTCACCTCGGGGAAGCATAGCGCCGGAAGGGCAGACCACAAAGCTGGCCTATCCCGGAGCCTATCTCTGGCGCCGCTTCACACGCATGGGCATGCCATTGTCGGGCCTCAGAGTCACACGCATGACGGGCATGGGTGGCGTCTGACCGGCATAATGCCAATCCAGATCACGGGCGAGATGAGCCAGCGCAATGATGGCTTCCTGAAGCGCAAAGCGCATGCCTACACATATCCTTGGACCGGCTCCGAAGGGCAGGTAGGCGAAGCGATCGATCTTGTTGCGGTTCTCCGGCAGGAACCTCTCGGGCCGAAACGCATCCGGCGCTTCCCAAAGCGTTTCGTGCCTGTGAAGCACGAATGGCCAGGACAAGAATCCTTCGCCTTGGGAAACCTCTAGCGCCCCAATCCGACCGGGCGCTTTGGCCTGACGAACGATCAGAGGCACGGGCGGATAGAGCCGCATCGCTTCGTCAAAGACAGCACGGGTGCAGGGAAGTTGATCCAGCCAGTCAGCTGGATCCGACTCATCGAGAGCTGCATTGTCCAGTTCTTCGCGAAGACGCTCCATCCAGACGGGGCTCTGGCTCAAAAGATAGAGACACCAGGTCAGGCCTCGCGCCGTTGTTTCATAGCCGGCAGCAACAAAGGCCATGAGGTTATCCTCAATCTCCTGATTGCTGAGGCGTTGACCGCTCTCGCTCTCGGCATGGAGCAACAGGTCCAGAAGGTCCGTTGCGACTTCAACCGACTGCTTGCCACGGCGATGGGCAAGGTTCTCTCGGACGAGTTCACGGAACCGCCGCCGCGCGCCGTTGGCGCGCAGATTTCCGATCCTGGGCACGCGATTGGGGACACCCAGAGCGTCAAGCGGGGAGATTTTGCCGAGCGTCGCCAACACGGTCTCAAGATCGCGGCGCATCTCACTGCGGTCACCCACCAGGTCGCCGGAGAACAGGCTGCTTTCCAGGACTTCAAAGGCCAGTTCGCCCATCGCGGCGGACAAGGAGAAGGTGCGATCGTCGGGAGCAGAGGCAAGGCGCGCCACGGCAGCCACGCATCGCTCGGACATGACTCCCGCCAGGCCGCCAACATGCCGTGGCGAGAAGATCGGCGCGACGGTGTGCCGAACGCGCTTCCAGTCTTCACCCTCCACGGTGAGCAAGCTGTCGCCGGCAAGGTGACTGATCACACGCTTTCGAATCGGATCAAACCCGAACTGCCCGGACTGACGCACCAACACGTCGCGTATGATCTCCGGATCATGAACCGTGTGGTACGTGCGGCGGGCAAATCCGATGGTCCAGTGACGAACCCGATAGTGCTCGTCGGAGAAAACGGCGATGGCATTGCGCGCATACCGCGTGATGAACCGCGGGAAAGCCAGCCAGGTGAGGGGTTGACCGGGAAGATAATCGTCTATGCGTGGTGGATGCGGAGCAATGAAGTCATCATTGCGATAGCCCAAGTCGGGCGTTGCGCCCTCCTCAAACCCGGCTTTAACGATGGCATTCATCAGCGATTCCGATCATGGGTCCCATATGGGTCAGAGTGTCATCCTGTGCCAGTTGCAAATGATTTGCAATTGCAACAAGGCGCGTTATGTATGTCGCTCATGCATCCCTAAAGGAGCAGGCCCCATGCCCCCAATGAGACTGTTTTTGTCCAAATTTCTTGCCCGTTTTGCGGTTGCCGCGGCCTTGGTGGTTTCCGCAACAGCAGCAGCTCGTGCTGCTGAAGATCGCCTGAAAATCGCTACCACCTTCACCATCATTGCCGATATGGCCCGAAACGTCGCCGGCGATGCGGCGGACGTGGTGTCCATCACCAGACCAGGCGCTGAAATCCATGAATACCGCCCGACACCCCAAGACCTTGTCAGCGCGCAGGATGCGGACATGATCCTCTGGAACGGGCTCAATCTCGAACTGTGGTTTGAGCAGTTCTTCAGCCGCTTGGACGGCGTGCCCAGCGTTGTGGTGAGCGAAGGCGTTGACCCCATCGCCATTGGTGATGGCCCCTACAGCGGAAAACCCAACCCCCACGCATGGATGAGCCCCAGTGATGCGCTGATCTATGTCGAAAACATCCGCGCGGCATTTGCCGAGGCTGATCCTGAAAATGCGGACGTCTATGCTGCTAATGCGACCGCTTATTCTGAGGAAATCAAAGCCGTCTCCGAACCCGTCAAAGCCATCTTGGCCGATGTGCCGGAAGAGCAGCGCTGGCTGGTTACCAGTGAGGGTGCCTTCAGCTATTTTGCCCGAGATTTTGGCCTCCGCGAACTCTATCTCTGGCCCATCAACTCCGATGATCAGGGCACGCCAAGACAGGTCAAACAACTGATCGACACGGTGCGCGCAGAAGGCATTCCGGTGGTCTTTTCCGAGAGCACCGTATCCGACAAGCCGGCGCGCCAGGCAGCGCGGGAAACCGGGGCACGCTATGGCGGCATCCTCTATGTCGACAGCCTGACGGAGGCTGACGGTCCGGTGCCGACTTATCTCGACCTGCTGCGCGTGACGGCTGCAACCGTCGCCAACGGCCTCAAAGCCGGTTCATGATGCAGCAAGCGGCGGGCACAAAAGCAATGAATGGCGTCAGTGCCCCCCGTGCTGACGCCATCATCGCTGATGGCCTGACGGTGACCTATCGCAATGGCACCACAGCTCTAACGAACGCGTCTTTCGCCGTTTCCAGGGGATCCATCTGTGGGCTGGTTGGTGTCAACGGCGCGGGCAAGTCCACACTGTTCAAAGCACTTATGGGCTTTGTGCCACTCGCGAGCGGCTCGGTTTCCCTGATGGGGCAAAGCGTGCGCCAGGCACTCAAGGCCAATATGGTGGCCTATGTTCCTCAGAATGAGGAGGTGGACTGGTCGTTTCCCGTTTTGGTGCGCGACGTGGTGATGATGGGCCGGTACGGCCATATGGGTATTCTGCGTCGTCCTGGATCGGCAGACCGTGACATGGTTGATCAGGCACTGGCGCGCGTGTCGATGCTCGAATTTGCGGACCGGCAGATAGGTGAACTGTCCGGTGGTCAGAAGAAGCGCGTCTTTCTGGCCCGCGCCTTGGCGCAAGAAAGCCAGATAATCCTTCTGGATGAACCCTTCACGGGCGTTGACGTGAAGACCGAGGATTCCATCGTCGCGTTGATGCGTGATCTGCGAGACGAAGGCCGTGTGATGCTGGTCTCGACCCACAATCTCGGCTCTGTGCCCGACTTCTGTGACCATGTGATCCTGGTGAACCAGACCGTGTTGGCTTCGGGCCCCACGGTGGATGTGTTCACCCAAAAGAACCTGCAGACAGCCTTTGGCGGCACATTGCGTCACCATGTGCTGGAGGGTGCGGACCTCCACGATGACGATGATCCGCGCTCTGTCGTCGTGCTGACCGATGATGAGCGTCCGGTCGTGATTTACGGCGAAAACTGACGCTGATGCTCACGACCCTGCTCGAGCCGTTCACCTACGACTATATGCGCAACGCCATGCTGGTGGGCAGTCTGGTTGCGGCGGTGTGCGGGTTCCTGTCCGCCTTTCTGGTGCTCAAAGGATGGTCTCTGATCGGCGACGCGCTTTCTCATGCCGTCGTGCCCGGAGTGGCTGGTGCCTACATGCTGGGCCTGCCATTTGCAGTGGGTGCATTTTTGAGTGGCGGGCTGGCCGCGCTAGCGATGCTGTTTATCGGTAGCCGAACGGAGCTGAAGCAGGACGCGGTGATTGGCATGATCTTCACCGGCTTCTTTGGCGTTGGGCTGTTCATGGTATCACTCAACCCAACGGCAGTGGACGTGCAGACCATCATTCTCGGCAACATCTTGGCCATTACGCCGATGGACACGCTGCAGCTGCTGCTCATTGGCGGCATTTGTCTTGTCATGCTCACGTTCAAATGGCGCGATCTGATGGTCGTCTTCTTCGACGAGAATCACGCCAGGACCGTTGGCCTCAACCCTACTGCTCTCAAAGTACTGTTCTTCACGCTTCTATCGGCGGCGACAGTGGCAGCGCTTCAAACAGTGGGTGCATTTCTCGTGATCGCGCTGGTGGTCACGCCGGGTGCCACGGCTTATCTGCTGTCGGATAGATTTCCCCGCGTGATCATGCTGGCCGTTCTGTTTGGCGGGGGGTCAGCCTTTCTGGGCGCCTATCTGAGCTATTTTCTCAATGGCTCGACGGGCGGCGTCATCATCTGCCTGCAGACATTTATTTTCCTCATCGCCTTTCTGTTTGCTCCGAAACATGGCCTCGTCGCGGCACGGCGACGAGCAAGGGCGGTGCTGCCATGAACTGGCTCACTGATCCGCTGAGTTTCGGGTTTATGCGGCAGGCCTTTATCATGGCCGTTCTGGTGGCCGTGCCCTGCGCCATACTGAGCTGCTATCTTGTTCTCAAAGGCTGGGCGCTGATGGGTGACGCCGTTGCCCATGCTGTGCTGCCCGGCGTGGTGCTGGCCTATATCACGGGGCTTCCTCTGATCCTTGGAGCCTTTGGGGCAGGCATGGTCTGTGCTCTGGCCACTGGCTTCATCGCCGAGAATTCCCGCGTGAAGCGCGACACGGTGATGGGCGTGGTCTTTGCCGGCATGTTCGGTGCCGGGCTGGTGCTGCACACCGCGATACCCACCGGTATTCATCTGGACCATATCCTGTTCGGCAACATCCTCGGTGTGAGCTGGCGAGACATTGCGGAAACCGGCGTGATTTCGGCAGTCGTAGTGGTTGGCCTTCTGATCTGGCGCAAGGACCTGCTCGTCCATGCCTTTGACGCCAGCCATGCCAGCGCGTTGGGCCTGCCAACCCGCTGGTTGCATTATGGCCTTCTGATTGGCCTCTCCCTGACGATTGTGGCCACCCTTAAAGCGGCAGGTCTGATCATCGCCATTGCCTTTCTCATTGCGCCCGGCGCCATCGCGTTCTTGCTCACCCGCACATTCCGCTCGATGGTCCTGATGGCACTGGCTGTTGCCGTTGGATCGAGCCTGTCGGGCGTGTTTGCCTCCTTCCACCTCGACAGCGCCCCGGCACCGACCATCGTGGTCGTGATGACCGCCATCTTTGTGCTCGCATTCCTCTTTGCACCCCAGAGAGGCCTTCTGGTGCACAGACGGGGCACATAGAGCCCAGACAGTCGCTTTTGGCGGCCACAGTGCCTATATCTAAAGCATTGGAACAGCGTGTGATTCGACGCGCGGAAAGGCCTTTGCGGATGAGCGACGCTGAGATCGAACCCAGTGTGGAAGACACAACGGAAGAAGCAGCCTATGGCGCCGATTCCATCAAGGTTCTCAAGGGTTTGGACGCCGTTCGCAAACGTCCGGGCATGTATATCGGCGACACCGATGACGGCTCGGGCCTGCACCACATGGTGTACGAGGTCGTTGATAACGGCATTGATGAGGTTCTGGCGGGGCATGCGGACCGGGTGACGGTGACCCTCAATCCCGATGGATCGTGCACCGTCACCGACAATGGGCGCGGTATCCCCGTGGAAACGCACGCCGAAGAAGGTGTGTCAGCCGCTGAAGTCATCATGACCCAGCTTCATGCGGGCGGTAAATTCGACCAGAACAGCTACAAGGTTTCCGGCGGCCTGCATGGCGTCGGTGTGTCGGTGGTGAACGCGCTGTCCACCTCGCTCCAGCTTCGCATCGCCCGCGATGGCAAATGGCACGAAGTCAGCTTCAGCCACGGCGTCACCGATGAAAGCCTCAAGGTGACCGGCGACGCAGGGGACTATTCCGGCACGGAGGTTACCTTCCTGCCGTCGCCAGACACCTTCACCATGGTCGAGTTCGACTATGGCACGCTGGAGAAGCGTTTGCGGGAACTGGCCTTCCTCAACTCCGGCACACGCATCATCCTCACCGACGCGCGCTCCGCTGAAGAAAAGAGCACCGAGCTCTTTTATGAGGGCGGCCTGGAAGAGTTCGTCAAATATCTCGACCGGACCAAGAACGCGCTCATCGATACGCCGATCTATCTCAAGAGCGAGAAGGACGGTATCACCGTCGAAGTCGCCCTGTGGTGGAACGATGGCTACCACGAGAACGTACTCTGCTTCACCAACAATATCCCCCAGCGGGATGGCGGAACCCATTTGGCTGGTTTTCGTGGCGCGCTGACGCGCCAAGTGACGAGCTATGCCGAAAGCTCGGGCATCACCAAAAAAGAGAAGGTGTCGCTCACAGGCGATGATTGCCGCGAGGGGCTAACCTGCGTTCTGTCTGTGAAAGTGCCCGATCCGAAATTCTCGTCCCAGACCAAGGACAAGCTGGTGTCGTCTGAGGTCCGGCCGGTGGTCGAGAACCTTGTCGGCGAGACGTTGAACCGGTGGCTGGAAGAAAACCCCAACGAAGCCAAAACGCTCGTCTCGAAGGTTGTGGAGGCAGCGGCGGCACGGGAAGCAGCCCGGCGCGCGCGGGAACTCACACGGCGCAAGGGTGCCCTCGACATCGCGTCCCTACCCGGCAAGCTAGCGGACTGCCAGGAGCGCGACCCGGCCAAGTCCGAAATCTTCATCGTGGAGGGCGACTCCGCCGGTGGTTCCGCCAAGCAGGGCCGCAGCCGCGAAAATCAGGCCATCCTGCCCCTGCGCGGTAAGATCCTGAACGTCGAGCGCGCGCGCTTTGATAAGATGCTGGGTTCGGACCAGGTGGGAACGCTCATCACAGCCCTGGGCACCGGTATTGGCCGGGAAGAGTTCAACGTCGACAAGCTGCGCTACCACCGCATCATCATCATGACCGATGCCGACGTGGACGGCGCGCACATTCGCACGCTGCTGCTCACCTTCTTCTTTCGCCAGATGCCGGAGCTGATTGAGCGTGGTTACGTCTACATCGCCCAGCCGCCGCTCTACAAAGTCTCGCGCGGCAAGAGCTCGCAATATCTCAAAGACGAGCAGGCCTTTGAGGATTATCTGATCGACCAAGGCATCGAGGACATGACGCTGGAGATCACCGGCGGCGAGCAACAGCGCGGGGCTGACCTGCGCGCCACGGTGGAAGACGCTCTCAAAGTGCGCTCGCTTATTGGCGGCATCCATTCGCGCTACAACCGTCAGGTTGTTGAGCAGGCGGCCATCGTGGGCGGGCTCGACATTGACGCGGCCCAGGATCGCGCAGCGCTGGACGCCAAGGCCGACGATATTGCCGACCGGCTAAATGCGATTGCCGAGGAAACCGAAGACGGCTGGTCCGGCCGCGTCACTGGCGACAATGACCTCGAAGGCGCAGGCGACATCGTGCTGGAGCGTGTCTTGCGCGGCGTGCCGGAAGTTGTGCGGCTCGATAAGAATCTCCTAGCCTCTGCCGACGCACGGGCCATCTCGCGTTTTTCAGCGCGCCTCAAGGAAACCTATGGCGACCCGGCCAAGCTGCGCCACAAGGACGATGTGCAGGAGCTGATCGGGCCCTTCGGCCTGCTGGACGCGGTGTTCGAAGCCGGGCGCAAAGGCATCAACATGCAACGCTACAAAGGGCTCGGCGAGATGAACCCTGACCAGCTTTGGGAGACCACCCTCGACCCCAATGCCCGCAGCCTGTTGCAAGTGCAGATCAACGACGCCACCGGCGCCGACGACCTGTTCTCCCGCCTGATGGGCGACCAGGTGGAGCCGCGGAGAGCGTTCATCCAGGACAACGCCCTCAGCGTGGCGAATTTGGACACTTAAACAGGCTCGCACCTCTTCGATTGCCCGGTCAAATCTCAGCTGCTAGCAAAATCGCAGGTGGGAGAGACTATGGATATTCTGGTCAATATTGTGCTGCCCTTGGGGCTGGCGATCATCATGCTAAGCCTCGGTATCGGGTTGGTTCCGGCTGATTTTCGGCGGGTGTTCGAACGCGGTAAGGTCTTTGCGGTCGGTGCCTTGTGCCAGATCGTCATGATTCCCGTGGTGGCCTATCTGGTCATTGTCATATTCGGACTGAGCGGCGCTCTGGCCGCTGGGGTCATGCTGTTAGCTTTCTGTCCGGGAGGCGTGACATCGAATGTGGTGTCACGGCTGGCAAACGGCGATGTAGCGCTATCAGTGTCGCTCACTGCGCTCATCTCACTTCTTTCCATTCTGACGGTACCGTTTCTCGTTGGTTGGAGCGTGGTTCACTTCATGGGTGAGGATGCACCAAACATTTCCGTCACGTCGCTGGCCATCGCCATGTTTCTGATCACTACCTTGCCAGTCTCTATTGGCATGATGATCCGGCACTTAGCACCCGATTTCGCAAACAAGGTCGAGCCAAAGCTTCTGACGCTGTCCAGCGTTCTGTTCGTCATCATCATTCTGGCCGCCATCGCATCGAACTGGAAACTTCTCGTCGACAATTTCACCACGCTCGCACCGGCGCTCGCTCTACTGAACGTCGCAACCATGCTTGCGGGGTTGATGATTGCCGCCGCACTGCGCTTCGCATGGCCGGAGCAAAAAACCATCTCCATTGAAGTGGGCATTCAAAACGGAACGCTGGGCATCACCCTCGCTCCCATCATTGCGGGTGTCGCAGGCGGCATTCCGACAATTGGTCTTCCTTCCGCCATG